>JAWWBX010000152.1:0-9958 GCA_033720735.1 Saprospiraceae bacterium | reverse complement strand
CCTTTCCAAACCATACCCATGGATTTAAGGACAGTCCTGATTTGCCTGATCTCCTTGCTGGCAGCAAAGGGACTGTGCCAGATGTCAATGTTTGAGCAGTGGCAAAAGGATGGTGATTTGCGCCTGGAAATCACGACCGACTGGGATACGCTGCACGCCACGAAAAACGATGATGAGCTGGATGCGCTCATGGTGTACAATGGTGAGGAATGGGAAATGAAAGTGCAACTCCGTGGCGTTTACCGACGAAGGTCTTGTGATTTCCCTCCTTTCTGGATCAATCTGAAGAAAGGAGACCTCCGCGACCGTGGCCTGATCGACGAGTTCGACAAATTTAAGGTGGTCACCCATTGTGTAAACAACGAAGAAGGGCAAAACAACCAGTACGAGGAAAAACTGATCTACGAATTGTACGGTCTGTTGACGGACGAGAGTTATCGTGTCGTCGATGCGGAGATCGTGTACCGCTACCCGGATGACAGCAAGCCAGCCACGACTGCGCGTATTTTACTTCTGGAGCCGACAGACGAACTAGCGGCGCGCCTCGGAGGCGAGGAATATGAGCAGTACGGCATCTCATACGACTCACTTGACGCGCGCAATTACAATCGGCTGGCCTTGTTCCAGTTTATGGTCGGCAACTACGACTGGGATTACGTTGTGCAACGCAATGTAAAGATGTTCAGCGGCCACACGCATTACCGGATGGTCCCTTATGATTTTGACTTCTCGGCGATCGTCTACCCAGAGTATGCCCGGTTGAGCGGGGACTGGCCGCAGAAGGATTTCCGGGACCGGATCTTTAAGGGCAAACATTTCTATGATCAGCTTCCAGCCAGCCAGGAGGAGTTCCTGCAAAAGGAAGATGAGATCCTGGAATTTGTCAAGAACTATCCGCACCTGTCCAAAAGCCGTTGTCGGGAGATCATGGCATATCTCAGGCGATTCTTCAAAGTCCTGGGCAACAAAAAAACAGAGCTGGTAGACGGCTTTATTCTGCGCCACCTGTAGCCAACTTAGCTTCGGACATACTGCTCGATCGCTGAGATGAGCCGATCCAGATCGTTGCGCACTGTATAGACGTTGGGCGTAATGCGCACTCCGTGGATGTTCTCCCAGTTGATCGCGGTCGTATGGATCTTGTGATCCCGGAACAGGAACTGTGTGACATCCTGTGGTTTCTTGCCTTCTATTTCCAGAAGGGCGATGGCGCAACCGAAGCGCGGATCAAGCGAGGTGCCGATCGACACCCCGGGTAAATCGACCACAGCGTCTGTCCAGTACCTCTTGAGGTACTGCAGGCGTGCCTGTTTGCGAGCAGAACCGATCATCTCGTGAAACTCCACCGCCTGGCCGATCGCCTGCTCGATGGCAAACGAACGCGTCCCGAGATGTTCAAACTTCCGGATATCGTCGGATTCAGGATCGGGCGCCGCCATATGCGGATACAGGGTGCGGATCTTGTCCTTGCGCACGTACAGCATGCCACTGCCAAACGGAGCACACAGCCATTTGTGCAAACTCGTGCCGTAGTAATCACAGCCAAGGTCACTGATCCGGTAGTCGAGATGTGCAAAGGTGTGGGCCGCATCCACCAGGACCTCGATCCCGCGCGCATGCGCAGCATCGGCAATCTTGCGCACCGGCAGGATCTGGCCATTCCAGTTGATCATGTGGGTGACATGCACGAGTTTGGTACGATCAGTCATCGCTGCCACAAACTTGTCGGCGATCTCATCCTCACTCTCAATTGGAAAATTAAAATCCAGCCATTTCAGCACCACTCCATCGCGGTGTGCGCGCTGTTTCCAGGCGTTGATCATGTTGGGATAATCCTGCCTGGTGAGGATGACTTCGTCTCCGGCTTTGAGTCGCAACCCGAAGATCACGGTTTCAATCGCTTCGGATGAGTTGCGGTCTATCGCAATCTCCTCGGGATCGCACCCGGCGAGTCGGGCAAGGTGGCGCCGCAATGGCTCGCGCCCCATGTCGAGGACGCGCCACATGTAGTAGGATGGCGCTTCATTGCTCAGCCGGTTGTAGCGTTCGACGGCCTCCTGTACCACTCTGGGCTGGGGGCTCACCCCGCCGTTATTGAGGTTGAGGACGGAAGGAGACACGGTATACGCCTGTTTGACCAGGTGCCAGAACTCCTCGTCCACCGCCGCCGCTTCTGCGGAGCTGTGGGCGTACCCCGAAATATCAGTAAGGAGCCCGCGCAATGTATCTCCGGCCCGGGCTAGTTTTCCCGCAGCCAGCGCCCCGGTGGTCAGGGCAGCCCGGGTGATAAAGGAACGTCTGCTGTGTGACATCGCATGTAAATTGGACAACATGAAGTTAAGGGGAAATCAGGCAACCAACGGTGCCCTTCACCGCGTTGGTTGGGACTGCCAGTTGATCCACGACAAATGCACATCTTTACAACCATGTACGGAGAATTGAATACCAGCCGACGGGTGCTGATGGGCCCCGGGCCCAGTGACGTACATCCACGCGTGCTGAAAGCCATGTCGACACCGCTGGTCGGGCATCTCGATCCCGAGTTTGTGACCATCATGGACGAGATCAAGGCGATGGTGCAAGCCACCATGCAGACCGACAACCACATGACATTCGTCGTATCGGCGCCCGGTAGCGCCGGTATGGAGACCTGCCTGGTCAATCTACTTGAGCCCGGAGATGAAGCCGTGATCTGTATCCATGGCGTCTTCGGTGCCAGAATGGCAGATATCGCTACACGATGCGGCGCCACCGTACACCGTGTCGAAGCCCCCTGGGGTACGCCCATTGATCCGGAGGCTGTCCGCAAGGCCCTGTCACGCAGCAATGCAAAACTGGTCGCTGTCGTCCATGCTGAAACATCTACCGGGGTCCTGCAGCCACTCACGGACATCAGCGCCGCGGCGCGTGAGGCCGATGCCTTGTTTGTTGTCGACGCGGTGACGTCCTACTGTGGTACGGAATTGCGCGTTGATGCATGGGGTATCGATGCGATCTACTCCGGAACGCAAAAATGCCTGAGTGCACCTCCCGGGCTTTCACCGGTCAGCTTTAGCGACCGGGCCGTGGCCGCCATCCGCAACCGCAAGACCAGGGTCCAGAGCTGGTTTATGGACCTGTCACTGGTCATGAATTACTGGGCGGGTGAGCAACGTGCCTATCATCATACGGCACCGGTCTCGGCGATGTATGCCCTGCGCGAAGCCTACCGCCTGGTGCTGGAAGAAGGGCTGCAGGAACGGTTTGCGCGTCACCAGCGACAGCACGCGTTGCTCCGTCAACGCCTGGAGCAACTCGGATTCGCATTTGTGGTCGACGAGCCGTACCGCTTGCCGATGCTCAATGCGGTGCAGATCCCCGAGGGCGTGGATGGGCCGGCAATGCGACGCAGGCTGCTGGAAGAGTACAACATCGAGATCGGCGCCGGTCTCGGACAGTTCGCGGGCAAGGTATGGCGGATTGGCCTGATGGGTGAGAGTTGTACCGCCAATCATGTCCACATGCTTTCGTCAGCGCTGGAACAGTTACTCAAACATAGATGACCATGTCCTTACCAGCCGGTGTGTTTGCTGCCACTCTGACCCCCATGCAATCCGACTTGCAGGTAGACCACGCTGCGCTGTACGCGCATTGCACAGGATTGATCGAGCAGGGTGGCAACGGGATCGCCCTGATGGGGACTACCGGCGAAGCGAATTCATTGACGCTGCAGGAGCGGTTGGAGGTCCTTGAGCGCCTGCTGGCCAGCGGATTTCCGGCGACACGGTTGATCGTTGGTACCGGTTGCTGTGCGATCGGTGAGACCGTACACCTTACCCGGCATGCCACCGCAGCCGGAGTTGGCGGCGTCCTGATGCTACCGCCCTTCTATTACAAACAGGTCACAGATGAAGGTCTGTACCAGTATTTCGCAACGGTGATCGAATCGGTCGGGCAGCCTGCTCCGGAGATCTACCTCTACCACTTTCCACGCATGTCCGGCATTCACATGTCGACCGATCTGGTGGTGCAGCTGGTGCATGATTTCCCGGGTATCATCGTGGGCATGAAAGACTCGAGTGGCGATCTGACGCATATGCGCGAGGTGATGACTGCTCTCCCCCGCTTCAGATTGTACGCGGGCAATGAGCACTTCCTGCTCGATGTCCTCGAACTGGGTGGCGCAGGGTGTATTTCGGCCACCACCAACTATCGCATCGATCTTGCTGCCCGGGTCTTCCGGGCATGGCAAGCCGGTGGGGTTCCCCTGGGGCTCGCACAGCAGATGCAGCAGACGAGGGCGGCGTTTGAAGGCTATGGATTCACGGCAGCGCTCAAGGCGATCCAGGCGCGAACCTCAGGACAGTCGTGGTGGAATCACCTGCGGCCTCCGCTCACTCCGCTCTCCCCGGCAGATGTGGACCAGATCGCCAACGACCTGGCTGCCATCGAGGCAGCATGAGTTTGGTGAAGCGTCCACGTTGCGTGTTAACAGTCCTTAAGAAAAGTGCCTGTGCGCACGTTAGCGTGTTGTTAATTTGTCGGTATCATCTTGCCAGATTTGCCGGAATCATGAATCTTCAGCCGGTCAAATATTTCAACGATGCGATTGATGCTTAGCTCCTGGTTCACGATGCTGTCGTTGGCGGTGTTCGCGCAGGATGGGTTTCTCAACGACTTCAGCAAGAAATGGCAAAGTGCCATGGAGTATACTCTGGAATTCGCCGAGGCCATGCCCGCGAGGTTGTATGACTACCGCCCCACCGAAGACCAGATGCCATTTCACCGGCAACTGACACATATCGCGGGCAATATGATCTGGCTCAGCACCGCCTTTCTCGGCGGAACAGATTTCGAGGGGGAGCTCCACAACCTGCCCGAGTCGAAGGAGAAGGTCAGGGATCACCTGCGGCAGGCCTTCGAGTATACGGCACGGGTCACCGCAAACTTCGATCCGGCCCGGTTGGATGACACTGTGGAGTTTGTCGACGGGCCGTTGACCAAGCGGCAGATCTTCCTGCTGCTCAACGATCATGTCACGCATCATCGGGGTCAGCTGGTGGTATACCTGCGTCTCAACGACATCAAGCCACCAGCCTTCAGGGGTTGGTGATACCTGCCCGGCCGGTCAGATCTGTCAGCGCGTCAGGAGAACGGAAATACGCGATTTTCGCCTTGAGTTAAGCTCCTTTAACAGCTTGGTTAAACATCTCACAATCCGCTTGACCCATCTTCGGCCAGTGCGTAACTTGTGGCAAATTTTTGACAAAAAATTCAACTGTAATGAAACCAATGTTACTGGCGATCGTGATTGCAGCCTTGTTTGCACTCGACGCTAAAGCTCAGGAGTACGCTATTCTGACCTCGGTAGAGTCCATTATTCCCGCCGGTATCGGACGCAGCCGGATCATCGCAGCCAAGGACGTTGTCGACCCAAATGCGATTACGAGAGCGCGCACCGACGGTAAGAGAAGTGATATCAACGAGGTGACGCGCCGCGAGCTGAAGGCCGACGAATTTGAGGAAACGAAGTTGCTGAACTTCTATAGTGTCGGCGGGATCAACTTTCGGAACATTGCCTCCAACGACGCGATCATATCGGCCAAGTTGACCCAAATGGCACAAAACGGCTGGGAGTTGATCTTTGTGACCAGCGGCGTGGAAAGTGATGGAGGGGAAGTCGACGGCAACGGGATCTTTGTCACGCGCTACATCTTCAAACGCGACTGACCAACGATCGTCCGGCTTCGAGGAAAATGATCGCCATACTCCGATGCAGGAACGGTATGCATCGTTTTGCGTTGCAGCCGGGCATGTGCGGATGCCGCAGATGCCCGGCTTGCACGTTGTAAAAATCGGCGGCCGGAGGCAAATTGAACAGACCGGCTCTTCGAGAGGGCAGTGATAAGAGAAAAAAGCAAGCCCGACCCAACGAAATGCCGGTTGACAACGTCTATCTGTAAAAGACATGGACATGAAATATCGAACTCATATCCTGATCTGCTTTCTCTCATTTGCACAACTGATGGCATGCAAGGAAGAGCCCCCCGTCAAGGAAGGCAGCTGTGACACGATCACGCTGGGCGTGCCATTCGACGCCCGTATTCACGAAACATGGTGCCTCGACAACGGATCACTCGCGATCACCTTTGGCAGGATCCTCGACGACAGCCGCTGCAATATTCAGGATGTGGAGTGTGTCTGGGCCGGCAAATTCACGATGGAAGTCGACATCAACGAACAGGGTATCCTCCGGCGTGACACCTTCGATGCCATTCACAACTGGCAGGACACCCTGGCGACTGCCCTTTATGACATTGCGCTGATCAAGGTCTTCCCCGAAACCAGGGTCATGAACAATCTGCCCGACACGTCAGATTATGTCCTGCGTATTGTCGTCGAGTAGTCGATGGTATGGGATACCGTAAACTGCTCTGAATCTGAAAAGCCCGGCACTTTCGTTTTCTTTACAGCGGACCAGCACACTTTGTCCGCGTCATGCATCCGCTCAATCCGCAGGTAAACGTCAGAGTCAGTCCGGCAGCCAATGTCGACGCAGACCGGCAATATGTGTTTATCCATATTCCCAAGAACGGTGGAACGTCAGTGCGGAAAGCACTCGGCCTGGAGGGGTTTGGCGGACACGGGCGGTGGTACACCTACGCTGATCTGCTTGGCCCGGAATTCGACCGGTTGTTTTCTTTTTGCTTCGTGCGCAATCCCTGGTCCCGCTTCCTTTCCATGTACAACTACGTACGTCTGAAAGAGAGCTACTACCATTCGACAGAACATCCCGATGAGTCGTTGTACGGCAAGCATCGCCTCTATGACCTCTTGTGCCAGTCGAGCCTCAATGATGCGGCCCACTACCTCGTCGAAGGCCGCCTGCGGCCCTACACCACCAATGGCTTCTACCTGTTCGACCCCCAATACGCGTGGATCTACGATGATGCGGGCCGGTGTCGGGTCGACTTTGTCGGACGCTATGAGCGCCTGGAGCAGGACTTTGCGGAGGTCTGCAAACACATCGGCCAACCCGGTCTCAGTCTGCCGCACGTCAACCAGTCAACGCAGCAGGCAGCATATCGTGATCAGTATGACGCCGAGACCCGGCATCTTATCGCGGTGTACTACGAGCAGGACATCGAAGCATTCCAATACACCTTCTGAATCCCATGGCGCAACTCAGCGTGATCACCAGTTTCAGGGACCGGGATATCCGGCGGGTTGAGCGTTTCCTGCATTCTCTGGCCGGGCAAACCGACAAGGATTTCGAATTGATTTTTCTTGATTATGGCAGTCAGGATCCAACTGCGACAGCCGTTCGTGCGGAATGCGACAAGTATGCCTTCTGCCGCTATCACTACAATGACACGCGCGGCATGCTGTGGAATCGGGCCCACGCCATGAATTCAGCGGTGCGTCTTGCCCGCAGCGACTGGGTGTTGTTTACGGATGTCGATCTCATTTTCTCCGACGGATGTATCGCGCGGTTGAAGCAAGGCATCGAGCCAGGCATCCAGTTCTTTTGCCGCGCGTATTTCCTGCCGCACGAGTTTGATGATTACGCCTCACTCGCTTCCCGGCCCACCGGCTTCCGGCTCACGAGTATGAAGACCCGGGGCTTGTTCCACTGTGTGGAACGGCAAGCCTTCGCAGCGGTCGGAGGGTTTGACGAATACTACTGC
The DNA here is from genome assembly GCA_033720735.1 of Saprospiraceae bacterium. Classification (GTDB taxonomy): domain Bacteria; phylum Bacteroidota; class Bacteroidia; order Chitinophagales; family Saprospiraceae; genus B8-G4. Next base: position 2,291 of record JAWWBX010000152.1, on the reverse strand, counting down.
ATCTGGGGGCTGGAAGACACACAACTGGCGGCAAGCCTGCGGCAGTCCGGGGTTGAGTCGCGGTGGCTTGACAGTGCTGTGGCACCGATGTACCACCAGTGGCATCCCTCCTCTGCAAAGTTGTCTGGCGCCTTTCCGCCAAAGTGGTGGGAAAACATGGTCACCCATGCTGCACTCAACAATCAAGAGGCAATGTCTTTTTCGAAGCGGGGGCGCATGTTGCGCGAACAGGATCGCCCCAGTCTTATGCGGCAAGCGAGCACAACGATCCGGGTCCCTTGCGAGCTGGACCCGCACGGCCGTGGTAGAGTGATCCAGGATATCATCTTCTTTCTCAAGCACTATCCGGGAGAGGTGCTCGAAGTACGTGTCAAGCCGCCCGCACGCGAGGCGATCGACTGGACGCGCCAATCGCGCAATGCCGCCTTGTCCCGTGTGATCAATGGTGCGAACCGCCTGCTGGCAGGCCTCAAACTCCCCGTGGCTCTGATCCATCGCAGGCCGCTGCGGATCATGCAAGACTACACGTTCAATCCGGAGCAAAGCAAGGCCACTCCGGAATCACTCTATTACGTCATTCACCGCCTGATCTGGACCGAACGCCTGGTTCAGGACTACCATATCAGCAGAGATACTGAAGGAACCGTGTACAGATTGGTGGGTTGATACCGGCCATCGGTCTTTTTCCTGACGGATCACAACAATTCGATGATCTCCTTTCTTGTTATAGCGTGAAATACAGGATGGGATCAAGGGCTCTGACCCGGTTCCAGTGAATCCGCAAGGACTATTATCTTCGCAGGCTATGCAATTTTTGTTTCCGGGGTTTCTTTGGGCTTTACTTGCGCTGGCGGTGCCGGTCATCCTGCATCTCTTCTATTTCAGGCGGTACAAGAAGGTCTATTTCAGCAATGTCCGGTTTCTCAGGGAAGTCAAGGAAGAAACGAGCGCGCGCAACAAACTGCGCAATTTGCTGATCCTGATCATGCGGTGTCTGGCACTCGCTTTCCTGGTGCTCGCATTTGCCCAGCCGTTCATCCCGGTCGACGATACGGCATACCAGGGACAAAAGAATGTCAGCATCTTCATCGACAATTCCTTCAGCATGCAGTCGTTTGGCCAGGAGCTGCCTCTTATGGACCGGGCCAGACAGCGGGCGCGAGAGATCGTCGAAGCGTATGGCGAAGAAGATCAGTTTCAGATTCTGACCCATGAGATGACCCCCGGTCAGCAGCGCCTGATCAGTCGCGAGGAGGCACTGGCGCAAATTGAGGAAATCGACATCACTGCCCGGGTGACACCCCTTTCACGCGTACTGGAACGCCAATCACGTCTTTTCAGGACAGACCCCGATGCGCGGGGCATCAGCTACCTGATCTCGGATTTTCAAAGAAGTATTTCAGAGTTCGGTGATATCGACACTGCGGTCCAGGTCAATCTGGTACCGATCCAGTCTGTGCAGGAGAAGAATGTCGCCATCGACACGGCCTGGCTGGCCGAACCAGCCCAGGTCCTCAATCAAACCAGTCAGCTCATCATCCGCCTCAGCAACTATAGCGCGGATGATCTCGAAAACATCAAGCTTACTACGATTGTCAACGGCCAGGAGAAGCCGCTCGGCGCGCTCAATATCCCCGCTGGCGAATCGGTACTCGATACCGCCAACATCACCATCCTGACGACAGGCTGGCACGAAGTGACGGTCAGAATTACGGATTTTCCGGTACAGTTTGATGACACCTACTTCATGACTTTCTACGTCGATGAAGACATCCGGATCCTGTCGATCAACCAGTCCTCAGCCAACCGCAGGCTGGAAGCAGCATTTGCCAACAATCCGCATTTCCAGCTGGTCAATCAGGAGGTTAGCCGGCTCAATTTTTCGGAGATGCGGACCTACGACCTGATCATTCTCAACGAGATCACATCGATCACCAGTGGACTCTCAGAGGAATTGTACGGGTACATCGAAGGCGGTGGCAAGGTCCTATTCTTCCCGGCAGAGGATGAGCCGGTCAGCGCTTATCAGACCTTTCTCTCCCGTCACAATGCCAATGCCTTTGAGGCTTATCAGGAGACGGAACGGCTGGTCGGCTATGTCAACACCGAGGAATTCCTGTTTCGCGACGTTTACGAGGGCACCCAGCGCAATATTCGGCTGCCAGCCACCCGCGGCAACTATACGCAAAGCACGGTGCAGGGTCGCGGCGCTGAGACCATCCTCGGCTATCGCGACGGCAGCCCGTTTTTGTCGAAATACCAAATTGGACGCGGCATGCTACTGGTTTGCT
>JAWWBX010000151.1:0-10122 GCA_033720735.1 Saprospiraceae bacterium | reverse complement strand
TCGAGCTGGGCTGGCAGTGCCGAGCGATCCAAAAGTTGGCCGGCAGCAACGACAAAGCAGCGCCCTTCAAAGGCATAGTGCCGCGAGGCGATCTGCAAACGCTCATGGACCTGGGGCCAGAGTGCAATATGCACGTCCTCGACACTGTCGTGCAAGGTCTGGCGCAACAAAGGCATCCAGTGCTCCCAGCAGATCAATGCACCAAGCCGCCCGGCCGAGGTGTCTACCGCGTGCATGCCCCGGCCGTCTCCGAGTCCGTACAGCAGTTTTTCCGTGTAAGTCGGCATCAGTTTACGGTGGTGCAACGCGATCCGGCCCTGATCGTCGATGATCACCACGCTATTGTAGATGGTCCCCGAACTGGGGTTTTCAATCTCATTACAGCCAAGGCAAACGGAGACCGTGAGTTCCTCGCATAACTGTTGCAGCCGGTTGATCTCAGGACCCGGCACCGTCACGCTGCTGGCGTGAATGGCCTTGTAAATTTCCTTTGTAGCCGGGTCATCCCACCGCGCGTAGTCTGTTGCATGGTCGATCCATGCGGGATACCCGGTGAGCCAGCATTCACCGAAGACGATAAGCCGTGATCCGGACACAGCACATGACCTGATCAGCGATCCGGCAAGCTCGATGCTGGCGGGCAGATCGAGATAGGATGCCGTGCGCTGTACAATGGAAAGTGCCAGGGGTCTGGGCATGACGGTGCGTTTGTCCGGGCAAGATAACATTCCACGAGAGGTTACGACCCCCGGAACGCTCAGAGCACACAACCATCAGGCTGAATCGCGTATTTTGGTTTCGATGTCAGAATTACTTTCGATCAAGCATCTGGTCGTTTCATTTCCCGGCTATGGTGAACTCGTGCGTGACGTATCCTTTACCCTGCACCGTCAGGAACGGCTCGGCATCCTTGGAAGATCGGGTGCTGGCAAGAGCCTGACGGCCTGGGCGGTGACCAGTGTACTGCCTGGTCGCCCGGAGGTGCGCGGAGAGATCTGGTATACGGATACCACCGGAGACGAGATCGACCTGTTGCGGGATCGTCAGGCGCGATTGCGCATTCTGGGCAGGGCAATCGGCATCATTCCTCAAAATCCGTTTACCAGCCTGAACCCGGCAATCGCCTGCGGGAAACAGGTCAGCGAGACACTGGCATCTGTGGTAGGGAATGCTGCTTTGCGCAAACAGTGCGTGTTGGACCGGTTTACGGAGGTGTCGCTTGAGCAGCCGGAACGAATCTATCATGCGTTCCCCCATGAATTGTCCGGCGGACAGCTTCAGCGTGTGGTCACCGCGATGGCTACGATCAACAACCCGCAATTGATCATTGCTGACGAACCGACCACGGCGCTCGATACCATCACCCAGGAAGCAGTGTTGAGCTGGCTTTTCGCATGGGCCACGAAACACGCGTCAGCGGTGATGTTCATTTCCCATGATCTGGCATTGCTCAACCGGTTTTGTGACAGGATCTGTGTCATGGAAGAGGGGCAATTGATCAGTGAATGTTCCCGGGGACAACTCAATGATCCTGCGATCCAGCCTTTCATCGATCAACGCCCCGAGCGTTTGGCCCTGACAAAAGGAACGGCAAAGACAGACGGTGCTCAACCCCGCCTGGTGGTTGCGGGGTTGTCCAAGACCTTCCAGGCAGACTCCGGCGTGGAAGTGCGTGCTGTCCACGACGTTTCATTCGATCTGTACGCCGGTGAGTGCGTTGGACTGGTCGGAGGTACCGGCTGTGGTAAATCAACCATTGCGCGGATCCTGGCTGGCCTGCTGTCCGCTGACACAGGTCAGATACGTCTGTCTGGCGAGGCGCTACACAACGAGCGGACCAGGATTCAGCGCCGTAGCTTGCAGATGGTCTTTCAGGATCCGTACAGTGCTCTATATCCGCATTATACGGTCGGTGCCTTTCTGCGTGAAGCCTTGTTGTTGCACAACATGTGCAAAGCCAATGCGGTCGTGGAACGTGTGCGGGAAGTGCTGGAAACGGTTGGTTTACCAGCGGGCTATGCCGACAAATACCCTGATGAACTGTCGGGTGGTGAGCGTCAGCGCGTGCAGATCGCCCGGGCTGTCAGTGTTGAGCCGCAGGTGCTGATCTGTGACGAGAGCGTGTCTGGACTCGATGTCGCCGCACAGGCGAGAATTTTGGGTCTTTTGCGAGCGATTTGCAACCATTCGGATGTTGCGCTCCTCTTTATATCACACGATCTGTCTGTCGTACGGTCTATCGCCGATCGTGTCATGGTGATGGAAGCGGGGCAGATCGTGGAATCAGGGCGAATCGACGAGGTGCTGGATCATCCCGGTCATCCGGTCACACAGCGTCTGATATCCGTGATTCCAGCGTTAAATCACTGATTGTTAAACTTTTATTAACGTCTCCTGGCAGTAACATTAAAGTTTATCTTTATAGGAGAAAGATACCGGCGTTTGTAACCTTTTTGCGGTGAGAGACGTCTTTATCAACAGACAAAGAGCGGATAGATGACTCCAAATCGAACAAACCGGTGGCGGGCAATGGGCATTGTCTTCGTGCTGGCACTGAGCCTGGCGTCGTATGTCTATCTCGATTCCGTCGAGCCCAGGTTTGACGGAGAGGATCCGGTGTTGGTTGAAGAGCTGAAAGAAGACAGGGGTGAGTTGCTCCCCGATGTTCAACTGATCAAGGCTCTGATGCAGAGGACACTGGATTTCATGTCCACTAACCGACCGTTTTAGACGTGATCTGATACCCGTTCAGGAAATCAGGTGTCGCCATTCTTTTTCTTCCCTCTAATTGTAGTTGATCAACACGGATTGCGCCATCCTGCGTGATCAGGTCCAGAATGTCCTTCGTATTGGTCAGGATGGTTCCGGGCTCCAATTGTTGTTCCGTCGTGACAGGATGACACCTGTAAATATTGAACTGCTTGCCGTCGATCCGGGTCCAGGCCGTAGGATATGGTGACAGGCCCCTGATAAAGTTGTACACGCGTTGGGTAGGCTGTGCGAAATCGATTTCACAGGTCTCGTGATGGATCTTGGGTGCCTTCGAAACCAGGGCAGGGTCTTGTGCAATCGTCGTAAGATCCCCGCAGGCGATGCGATCGACCGATTCTACTACGACCTGAGCACCGATTTCTTTCATGCGGTCATGTAATGTGCCAGCCGTATCGTCGGGAAGGATCGGGATCTCCCGTTGCATCAGCATGTCGCCTGTGTCAATTTCATGTTTGAGCATGAAGGTTGTGACACCGGTCACTGATTCGCCATTGATAATGGCCCAATTGATGGGGGCGGCACCACGGTACCGGGGCAGGAGTGAACCGTGCAGGTTCATGGTGCCCAGCGGAGGCATGTTCCAGACAACTTCGGGCAACATCCGGAAGGCCACAACTACCTGCAGATCGGCGTGAAAGGAGGCAAGCTGCTCTGTAAAATCAGGATGTTTGAGATTGCGGGGCTGCAGGATGGGCAACTCATGCTGCAGCGCATACCGCTTGACGGCGGATTGCAGCAAACGCTGGCGACCCCGGCCGCCGTACTTGTCGGCAGAGGTCACCACTGCCACGACCTGATGTTGACTGCGGTGCAATACCTCCAGTGACGGAACGGCAAACTCGGGAGTTCCCATAAAAACGATGCGCAAACCCATATCAGACTTTCCTACATTTATCGTGCATACCGTGAGACAATCGGGATCGTTCCTGGCCAAACGGCATGCAAGATACAATCCACCCGCACGGAATATATCAACATCGATGACAGCAATGGAATTCTTGCACGGGCTGCCTTCCAAAGTGCATTCGTCCGCCCTGGAAGGGCACAACACCACTTTTCATTTCGATCTGACGGGTGCCGGCGGCGGTCAGTGTACTGTGAAAGTCGCCGAAGGGCAATTGAGCGTAGACGAGGGCTTGCACGGGACACCGGAGTGTACGGTATCCGGTGGAGCAGCTGACTTTGTTGATGTCGTGAGCGGCAAGACCAACCCGATGATGGCGGTGATGACCGGAAAGATCCGGATCAGCAACGTCGGTCAGATGATGAAATATGCCAGGTTGTTCGGCCTGGGATAGGGACGGCCGGATATTTGCTGTCAACGGACGAAAGAAAGCCCAAGAGCGTTGTAGTATGGTGCGCCGCCTCAGAGATATCATGATCTTCATTCTGGTGTGCTCGGGCGCGATGGCTGTCGCGCAAACCGAGGGGTTCACTGTTGAACCCGATACCGTGGAGGTGGCCGAGCCCCTGCCCGCTGATGAGGAACAACAAAAAGCCCGTTTATTCGCTGGGAGACCGGGGAAAGCTGCTCTTTATTCTTTGGTGATCCCGGGCGCAGGGCAGATCTACAACAAACGCTGGTGGAAAGCGCCGATCGTTTGGGGTGGGGTAGGAACAGCCTATGCGGTGGTACGATTCAACACCGACAAGTACCAATGTTATCGCGACGCTTACATCCAGCGCCTGACGACAGATATGGAAGGGATGGAGCCGATCGACAAGTTCAATGGCAGTGACCCGGAGTTCCCTTTGCGGTTGTCGGCAGACCAGATCCGCACCTTCCGCGACCGCTTCAACCGGTTTCGTCAGACCTCGATCATCGTGATGGGCCTGGTGTGGGTGGCACAATCGGCAGAGGCTTTTGTTGACGGACACCTGCGCGAGTTCGACATCAGTGACGATCTCACGCTGGAGGTGCGTCCGGCGATGATCGATGCCACGGCGATGTCCCTTGCATCAGGGATCGTGTTACGTTTCTAGCTGTTTTCGTCGTCGTTTTCCTGCAGGATATCCAGGATCTGGTTGAGATTACGATCTGACGTGAAATGGATCGTCAGGGTCCCTTTCCCGCTGGCACTGCGTTTGAATACGACCTTTGAACCAAATTTGCCGGACAGCTCGTCCTGGATCACGCGTAGTTCCGATGGAAGCTCGGAGTGCGTATCGCGGCGGGGGACAGGTGTCCCGGACCCGGAACGCAGTACCTGTTCCAGTTTGCGTACCGACCACCCGTGTTCGACAACCTGGCGGAAGAGAAGCAGTTGGCGCGGCAAATCTTCTACGCCGGCCAGGGCGCGCGCATGTCCCATCGAAATCGTCTGGTTGCGGACGGCCCGCTGGATCTCGGGTGGGAGTTTGAGAAGTCTCAGGTAGTTGGTGACCGTGCTGCGGTCTTTCCCCAGCCGGTCAGACAGCTCTTCATGCGTGAGCTGACACTCACTGATCAACCGGTTCATGGAAATGGCGACCTCGAGGGCGTTGAGATCTTCACGCTGGATATTCTCGACCAGGGCCATTTCTAGCATGCCCTGATCATCTGCGAGCCGGATATAAGCAGGCACGGAGTCGAGACCCGCCATTTTGGAGGCCCGCAGCCTGCGTTCGCCGGAGATCAGCTGGTACGCCTCATCAGAAAGGCGCCGCAGTGTCAGCGGCTGGATGATCCCATGCACCTTAATGGATTGGGCGAGGTTTTTGAGACTTTCATCGTCGAAGTCCTTCCGTGGCTGGTGCGGGTTCAGTTCGATCCACGCGATGGGGACCTGCTCCACATGCTTGCTGATCTCCCTGACGACGGTTTCGCGTTGTTCAGGTTGCTCATCCATGTTGGCCAGCAGGGCCCGAATGCCTTTTCCCAGTTGTTTTTTTCTGTCGTCTTTCGCCATCTTCAATCGTGTTAGGATCAACCGGTGTTGCTGAGCTCATCAGCCGGCTGGTCGGTGACCTCCACCGTAAAGTCATTGTTGCGCTGCAGGAACTCCCGGGCAAGGCGCAGGAAATTCGAACTCCCCTTGCTGGTGACCGCATACAACAAGACAGGCACCTGCATGCTGGGTGCCTCACTCAACTTGGAATTGCGATGGATCACGGTATCAAAGACATAGTCCGGTGAATTGGATTGCATTTCCTTCACCACGATCTTGGCCAGCCGTAATCGCTTGTCGAACATGGACAGCACGATGCCTTCAATTTCCAGTTGCGGATTGAGTTGCTCCTGGACCAGGCGGATCGTGTTCTTCAGTTTGCCCAGCCCCTGAACGGCAAATACCTCGGTCTGGACCGGGATCATGACCGTATCAGCGGCTGTCAGGGCATTGATGGTGATCAATCCGAGAGAAGGCATGCAATCGATCAGGATGTAGTCGTACGCATCACGGATCTTGTCTACGACCGTCTTCATGATGTACTCGCGGCGCAATTTGCTCACCATCTCAACCTCGGCACCAACGAGGTCGATATGTGCCGGCAGAATGTCCAGATTTGGTGTCTGTGTTTCCAGGATCGCGTCGGCGGGTTCCACCTGGTTGATCATGCAGTCATACAAACTATGTTCGATCTTCTGCACGTCGATACCCAGCCCCGTGCTGCAATTGGCCTGCGGATCGGCATCGATCAGCAGCACCCGTTTTTCAAGAATGGCCAGACTGGCGCCGAGGTTGATGGCTGTGGTTGTTTTACCGACGCCACCTTTTTGATTTGCTATGGCAACGACCTTGCCCACTATACGTCCAGACTGTCTTCAATATCCAGCAGGATCAGTTCCTTGCCTGCCTCGGCAAACGCCTGCCGCGCAGCGTTATGATCGATCTCGATCATCTCAAAGGTATCGTAGTGACACCCGAGTACCCGGTGACATTTGACCATGTCGGCGGCCTTGATCGCATCATGGTAGCCCATCGTGAAATTGTCACCAACGGGCAGAACGGCGAGATCGAGAGGCGGGCACATCATCGGGATCAGCTGCATGTCCATCGTCAGCGAGGTGTCGCCGGCAAGGTAGATACACGCCTCGTTGTTCCATAGAACGAAGCCTCCCGGATTTCCACCAGCGGAGCCATCCGGCAAGGTACTCGAATGCGCAGCGTAGACAGACTTGACGGTACCGAAATCAAACGTCTTGGTGCCGCCAAAATTCATCGGATGTCCCTGGCAGTCCTGCTTGCCAAACCAGTCGATGATCTCAAAATTTGAGATGATCAGGGCCCCGGTACGCCGGGCAATGCGCACTACGTCCAGGACATGATCGCCATGACCGTGGGTGACGAGGATGGCATCAGCCTCAATCTGGTCCACGTTGATCTTGTCTTTAGCCAGCGGGTTGCCCGTGATGAACGGATCAACGAGTACCCGTTTGCCCTGTGTGGTGATCAGAAATGTTGCGTGCCCCAGATATTGAATATTCATGAATATGAAGGATTACATATATGTGTCGCAAAAATACGTGTTCAGGCACACAAAGTGAAGTTGCCTGAAAGGTGCGGCGCGCTAGTTGAACGGATCGGCGCTGTCGTTGACGTCGCCACGCTTGATCCCGCGGAAGTCAGGCGAAACGGTGCCATCCAGAATATCCTGCACGGTGATCGGCCCCTGATTGAGGGTCGGAGGCTGGGTACCGGCCGGCCCCAGGTTCAGGTCCTGGTGAAAGAAGATCCATGAGTCGCCGTTTGGAAAGCCGTTGGTCAGATCGAGGAGCAATTGCTTGAGGAACAGCAGATCGGCGGCGGAGATACTGCTCGTGCCATTGGCATCCGAGGCGAAGAGCTTTTCGGTATGCGGGAGCGGCTGCAGTCCGAGCAAATGCTTCTGGATCAGCAGCAGGTCGGTCGCGGTGATCCCGTTCTTCGGATTGATCAGCTTCTCGACATGCACTGTGAGTGTATGGTCTGCCACCAGGGCGGAGTCGAGTGCGAAAGCATAATTGCCATTCGCATCGGTGGTATCGCGTCCTACTTCCTGCTGGGTGTCGTCCAGCAGATAGACCTGGGCATTGGCAATCCCCGCATTGGTCTGAAACATCCGCACTTTGCCGGTGACCGGGATCGGCTCTGGTACCGGTGGATCCGGATCATCGCCTGGTTTCAGTGCGCCCGTTGCATACAATGCTGTATCCAGATTCTCCCAGAGACTCATGCCACCGCCGGCCGAGACATCATAGGTCACCGAACCATCCGGGGCAATCACAATAAACGTGGGCGTCCCGAAAAACGGACCGAACATGCCCGCTTTGTACGGTGCGACGGCTTCCAGGCTTCCACCATCGACGCCTGCGCTGGGAAAGGTGATACCAAACTCAGCTTTATACCCGTTCACCAACTCGTCGGTGTCAAAGGATTTGTCGCTCAACTCGAAGAATTCAACATCATACTCCCCGCTGCCCCATTCCTCGTAGTAGGGCTCCATGGACGAAGCCAGCGCCCGGCAGGGTGGACATGTCGTGAAAAAGACCTTGATCAGAACCGATTTGCCCTGATTCAGATAATCGGCATACAGACTGTGCTCAACACCGTCGGAATCGGTAATGGTAAAATCCGGTGCATTCTGCGCAGGCAGGCAAACCGGGATCAGGAACAGAAGGAGGATGCAGGTCTTCATACACTTCACATCGAGCAGCCAAGGTACGCAGATTTGGCGCAACATGCAACTCAATGAATTGATGATCAGATTATTACGGATCACAAACATTTCATAAGTGTTGTAATCGGATGTAATGTGTACCACTCTGTGCGTCAATCTCTTACTGGTGGTGTGCACCTCGCGACGCCGATCAACCGCAACATTCTGACATCCTCCGTGTCTTACTAGAATACAACTTCTGCCTAGTTTTGCCGTCAATCATGTCCATCCAAACGGAGATACAAGGATCAGCCTCGCTGCAGACTGTGGAGTTCAGGGACCTGGGCCGTATGCGTTTTGCCGACGCCTGGGATCTGCAGACCACCCTCAACCGCGAGTTGATCACCTGGAAACGGGGAGAGCAGTCTGTCTCGCAGCCGCATTATCTGCTTTTCTGTGAACATCCGCCGGTGTATACCCTGGGCAAGAGTGGATCCGAATCGCACCTCAGGATCGACGCGGACCGCCGTGCAGAGCTGGACGTTGAGTACTTCAGGATCAACCGGGGTGGTGACATCACCTATCATGGCCCCGGGCAGCTGGTGGTCTACCCGATCTTCGATCTCGACCGCTTTTTTACTGATGTGCACAAGTATGTCAGGTATCTCGAAGAAGCGATCATCCGCCTGCTGGCGACATACGGGTTGCAAGGTACGCGGATGCAGGACTTTACCGGCGTGTGGTTTGACGGACCCGGCGGCAGTGCGCGCAAGGTCTGTGCGATCGGGGTGCATCTGAGCCGGTGGGTGACCATGCATGGACTTGCACTCAATGTCAATACGGAGATGCGATACTTTGACCATATTGTTCCTTGCGGGATCCAGACAGACGATAAATCCGTCACATCTATCAGCCAGGAACTGGGGCGCCCTGTCGACATGGACGAAGTGAAGCAGCGCTTGAAGCCCATCTTCGCAGAATTATTCCAATTTACGTACGTCGAACAAAGCAGCACGCAGCGCTCATGAAAGAAAAAACTGTTGCAGAGTCCCGCACGGTCATGACCGAAATGATCATGCCCAACGATGCCAATCCTCTGGGCAACCTGATGGGTGGTTATCTCATGCGCTGGATGGATATTGCCGGCGGGATCTGCGCGAGCCGTCATTGTGAAGCACATGTGGTAACCGTATCGGTCGACCATGTCTCTTTCAAACGGCCAATCAAAGTCGGACATGTGATTACCATAACTGCTTCTGTGACAAGGGTATTTAATACGTCTCTTGAAGTGTTTATTCAGGTGGAGTCAGGCAATCCGATGCGCAATGAGCGGCACCTGTCGAATCACGCCTATTTCACGTTTGTCGCTCTGGATGACGTGACACAGCGCCCGCTCCAGATCCCGAGGGTGGTACCCGAGACAGAAGATGAACAGCGCCTTTATGAAAGTGCGATCCGCAGACGTGAACTCAGGCTGGTCCTCGCGGGAAGACTGGAAGTAGACGATGCACACGAGATCAAATCGCTTTTCCGCGATGCCAAGGCCTAAATCGCGTCGTCAAGCAGCTCACGGACCGCCTGCTCAAATTCTTCAGTGAAGGCGGCATACTGATCCGTCGCCGGCCCCGAAAACCCGGTGTGGATCTTCCTTACGCGATCCTGGCGGTCAATGAACAGCAGCGTGGGGTACGAGATGACGCGGTTGAGGGAGGGAAGCAGCTCACTTGCTGCCGACTTGCTCGAAGGACCGGCATACAGTACGTCATATGGGATGTCGAAATAGTCCTGGTAGGT
>JAWWBX010000150.1:0-10136 GCA_033720735.1 Saprospiraceae bacterium | reverse complement strand
TTGTGCGGCAAAGTTGGCAATTCCATGGCACTGTGCCAACCTGGCTATTCCTGCACTGGCCGAAATGTTGAACTGTTGGCGATGATGCGCTCCCATGCAAATTCAGGTCCGGGTCGCACGAGATGCCACAGGGTCTTGATCGAGGCGCCGTCCTCGTCCGTTTCACAGGTGCCGGTCCACGATGTCAGGCTGCCATATCCCTCCCAACGAACACTGAAGCTGATGGTTACCGGTCCTTTTGCATCCGGTCCGCGGTTGTTGACCCAGCCGATCAGTGGAAACGTTTGTCCATCCACGCCACTCGAGGAGCGGTATTCCCCTTGCAGCTGATGGTCAGTTGTGACCTGTGCGATGACGAGTCGCGAGCCCAGCTCATTTTCCCAGATGCCTTGCAGATCCGAACACGACTGTGCATGTGTCGGCCATGCGCATATCGACCAGATAAGCAGGCAGCAAGCCAGAATGCGCAGCACCTCAGTTCAGTTTGAAGGAAACCGGCACGATCGAAAGTGCCTTGACAGGCGTCCCGGCAAACGTCGCGGGCTGGTAGGTGCACTGCTGCAAAGCACTGACTGCCGCTTGCTCCAGACCGGCACCGATCGCGGTTTTGGGCTGGGTTTGCGTGGGCATACCCAACGCGTTGAGATAGACCTCGACAACAACGGTACCGGCCACGCTGCGCTGACGCGCCTCCGCCGGGTAGCGGACGGCCTTGTACAGACACATCAGCGCCTCGCGTTTCTCGTCTTCCGTCTGCGACACCACCGTAGAGTAGAGGTAGTAGCGTTCGCCACCGCTGAACACGTAGAGTGCGGTGTCCCGACTGTGTACATGCAGCATGAGCTCGCCGGAGGCATACCGGCCCAGCGGGATCTCGGTCTCTTCGGGCAAGGGGTTGTCCGCATCGATGCGCTCGATACCGGTGATCAGGTTGTGCTGGCCCGCAGCTTTACAGGTGACCTTGACGGCGCCGTCAGCGCTTTGATACACTTGGGTGTCTTGTGCAAAAACAGTAGTTCCAAGTCCCAGAATGCAGAACAGCAAGTAGCGTCTCATACCTCCAATGTAGGAAAGGTCTGCCAGACCCGCCACGGGATTAACGTCCTCTTAACGCATCTCACACCACCTCGATAATCCCGGCAATGCCCTGTCCGCCGCCGACACAGGCGGTGACCATTCCGTAGCGCTTTTGGCGACGCTTCAGCTCGTTGATGATCTGGGTTGTCAGCTTTGCGCCGGTACAGCCGAGCGGATGGCCCAGAGCGATCGCTCCGCCATTCACATTAACGATATCGGGATCCAGGCCGGCCTGGCGGATGACCGCGAGTGACTGGGTTGCAAATGCTTCGTTCAACTCGATGAGATCAATATCGCCCAGCTTCATATCGGCCTGGGTCAGAGCTTTGGGGATCGCCGCACACGGTCCGATGCCCATGTAGAGCGGTTCCACACCTGCCACGGAGCATGCCACGAGTCGGGCGATCGGTTGGAGTTCGAGGTCTTTGACCAGTTTTTCGCTGACCACCAGAGCAAAGGCGGCACCGTCGGAGGTCTGCGATGAGTTGCCAGCGGTGACGATCCCGCCTCTGGCAAACGCCGGACGGAGCTTGGCCAGTGCTTCCAGGCTGGTATCGCGGCGCACCCCCTCGTCAGTGTCGACCGTAAAATGGTTTGTTTGCTTCTGCTTGCCGTCGAAATAGATGTGCTCGATATCCATCGGTACGATCTCCTCGCTGAAATGGCCGTTGTCGATCGCTGCGGCGGCATTGGTATGGCTGCGCAGAGCAAAAGCATCCGCGTCATCCCGGGAGATCTCGTATTTCTTCGCGACCGCCTCGGCGGTGATACCCATGCTGACCACATAATCCGGCGTGTCTTTCGCGACCTCATAGTTGGGAGCGAGTTTGTAGCCCGTCATCGGGATCATGCTCATCGACTCCGCGCCGCCCGCGAGATAGCAATGCCCCATGCCCGCACGGATCTTGGCCGTGGCGATCGAGATGGTCTCCAGTCCGCTGGCACAATACCGGTTGACGGTCATGCCGGGTACGTCCTTACCGAGCGCCCGCAGGCTGATCTGCCGGCCGATCTGGAGCCCCTGTTCACCTTCCGGGTTCGCGCAACCCACGATCACGTCATCAACCTGCGAGGCGCTGAGCTGCGGCACGGAGGCCATGATGTCCTTGATCACCGCAACAGCTAGATCATCGGAGCGGGTAAAGCGGAAGCCGCCGCGGTTGGCTTTGGCGACGGCGGTGCGTTTGGCGGATATGATATATGCTTCTTGCATGGACAATCAGATGTTAGAAATTAGATATTTAGAAATTAGACCGAAAATCGATTGATGAAGCCGTGTATCATTTTCTGTATTTCTGTAACTTCTGCAAGGAGGGTTTCCATCGCCTGGTTGTCAATAAAATCCAGATCATTAGTCAAAATCAGCTGGGTTTCCAATTCGAAAGCGCTTCCCATTGCGACTGAACAGTATTGCATAACTTGACGATCGCTGCCTTGCCCACATCCTTCAGCAATATTCGACGGGATTGAGATTGCGGCTTTTCTGATTTGATTGGTGAGTCCGAACAGCTCTTCTTTCGGAAATGCTCCAGACACTCGATAGATCTCTTTAACAAATTGACGAGCGCGTTGCCACACATTCAGTTCTCGAAAATTGTGTGTTTGCATAATTATTGAGGTTTACATGATGAATAAATCAATCGCTGGTTTGGGTCTAATTTCTAACGTCTAATTTCTAGTTCCTCAAAGGCTTCCCATTCTGCAACATATACTGAATCCTCTCCAGCGTCTTCTGTTCACTCATCAGCTGCAGAAAGCGCTCCCGCTCTATGTCGAGCAGATAGCGTTCGGTGACTTTCTGCGGTGCACTGAGATCGCCACCGCAAAGTACGTAGGCGATATGCCTCGCGATCTTGATGTCGTGTTCTGAGGCCCAGTTGCCGCGGTACAGTTCATTGGCGGCGGTGTACAGGGCACCCAGGCCAGTGCGGCCGAGCACGTGAATATCGTCGCGTTCGATGGGCATGACGTAGCCTTCCGACATGCGGATCACCGCTTCCTTGGCTTCCGTGATATTGCGCTGCTGGTTCATCACGATGTGGTCCCTGGTCTCGTCGAGCAGGCCGAGGTCGAAGGCTTCGTGTGCCGAGGTGCCTACCGTACCCATGGCCAGCGTCTTGAACCGCTCGACCAGGGTAGGGATCTGGACATCGCCCTCAAAGAAGGAGTCAGAAGCACGCAGGGCAAATTCCTTGGTCCCGGCACCACCCGGGATCAGCCCGACTCCGACCTCCACCTGTCCGAGATAGGATTCTGCGGCGGCGTAGACGGCGTCACAATGCATCGCCAGTTCGCAGCTGCCTCCGAAGACGTAGCCCTGCGTGGCCATCACCACCGGGATCGCTGAGTAGCGGCAGCGCATGGCTGTATTCTGGAACAGGGCAACGGCCATCTCGACCTCGTCCCATTCCTCTTCAAACGCCAGCATCGCGAGGAGCATGAGGTTGGCACCTACTGAGAAATTCTTGCTGTGGTTGCCGATCACCAGGCCGCGCCAGTCGCGTTCCTCCGCCAGGGTGATAGTGTCGCCGATGCCGCGCAGGATCCCCTCGCCGATGGCATTCATTTTGCTACGGAATTCCAGGCACAGCACCTGATCTCCGATATCGTGGACGAGGACCTCGTCGTTCTCGTAGACCGGTTTCTGTGCGCGGAAGCTGTCGAGATGGATGATCTCGCCGGCCCCGGGCAGATCGCGATACGCCTGCGCTTGCGGATCATAATACTGACGGCGCCCGTCTGCAATGCGGTAAAAACTGGTATGTCCCGCTGCCAGCATCTCGTTCACCCAGGGAGCAACGCTGTACCCCTCTGCTTCGGCGGCTTTCAACCCTTTTTCAATGCCGATCGTATCCCAGTATTCAAACGGGCCGAGATCCCAGGCGAAGCCCGCCTTCAAAGCTGCATCGACCGGATAGATCTGGTCGGAGATCTCGGGGATGCGCTTGGAGACGTAGGCAAAGAGCCCGGCCCGTGACTTGCGGATCAGGGCACCGCCCGCATCGTCTGCGTCAAACAGGGCCTGGATGCGGCGCGGCAGGTCCTCGATCTGCTTCGAAAGGGTGAGGCTGGGCAGGGTGGATCGCTGCGGGCGCTCGTACTCCAGTGTTTCGAGGTTGAGCCCGAGGATCACCGTCCGGCCTTTTTCGTCTTTTTCGTTGGTGCGCTTGTAGAATCCCTGCCCGGACTTGTTCCCCAGCCAGCTGTTGTCGATCAGGTGGTGCATGAAGCGCGGCGTTTCCAGTGACTGCACCTGCTCATCGTCGGGGCATGCCTCTCGCATCCCCTGCGTCACCTTGTGGGCCACGTCGAGTCCCACCAGGTCGCCGAGGCGGAAGGTGCCCGTCTTGGGCCGTCCGATGGCTGGCCCCGTCAATTTGTCTACGTCCTGGATGGTCAGTCCCAGTTCGCCGGTGAGCTGGAAGATCAGCGACATGGCATAGACACCCACCCGGTTGGCGATGAAGGCCGGCGTGTCCTTGCAGCGCACGGTTTCTTTGCCGAGGTAGATGTCGCCGTAGTGCATCATGAAGTCCACCAGATCGGGATCCGTATCGGCGGTAGGGATGATCTCGAGCAGCCGCAGGTACCGCGGCGGGTTGAAGAAGTGGGTTCCGAGGAAGTGCCGTTTGAAGTCATCGGAACGGCCATCCAGCATCAGGTGGATCGGAATGCCGGAGGTATTGGACGAAACGATCGACCCGGGCCGCCGGTGCTGGTCGACCTGCTCCAGGATCTGCTGTTTGATGTCGAGACGCTCAACGACGACCTCGATGATCCAGTCGCAGTCACCGATGCGCGCGAAGTCATCCTCGAAATTGCCAACGGTGATGCGGTCGGCGAACGCGGTTTTATAGAGTGGAGCCGGTTTGCTTTTGATGGCCGTCTTGAGAGCGTCAGATGCGATGCGGTTGCGCTGATCGGGACCGGCATCTTCCGGGAGGTCGCGCGGGACGATATCGAGCATCAGGACCTCAAGGCCGATGTTGGCGAAGTGGCAGGCGATGGCACTGCCCATCACCCCGGAGCCCAGAACGGCTGCTTTGCGGATTCTTCTCATGGATCTGGTGGTTGTCGTCAGGGGAAGGCAAGATACATAATAGACAGTGTCTACATTCCCAAGCAAGTGGAGATTTCTCCACTCCGGTCGAAATCTTCATGAATGATCAGATCGTCATTCCTCGACTCCCCTCGCTGAAGCTCGGGTCCCTCGGAATGACAAATACCACTTTCCGCTTAACTCGGGTCGTTGCCTGGGGCAAGGCAGAGATTGAAAGATTCCGGGAATTGGAGTCAGTATGCCCTCAGGGAATTACGTTTTGACCTGGCGGCACGTTGCCGTCAGTGCACGGAGACAGCTTGATGCGTCCTCAGGTCCCGTAAGCTGATTAACGCTGGCGACTATTGAACATTTGTAATGTTTAGCCGCGTTTTTCATCGTGACTGCGTTTCTCGCCCCAGCCTTCGTATGTGTTGAGTGTATGTATCTGATGCGAATCACAGCAGTTTCGTTCATCAATGCTAGGTCGCCGTACGCCGGAGGCGTTCAACAGCGTAACCGGCGGTAGTGCCGGCTGCAAGGCAGGGCTACCGCCGGTCATGACCTCAGACATCCCAACCCCGGCCGGGGTTGACCCGACCCACTTTGGAAGTAGACCACGGCAACTCGCTATCACACACCGAAATATCCATTGGCCCACCACCACACATCACCATTTGCTGGCACTACCTCCCACCTCTGCATGTTAAAAAAATCGTGCATATGATCTGAACAATACTTCTGATCCACAAGCACAAACAGATTAGAAAAAGTTTATATATTAAAAGCTTAACCGTATTTTAGCGCATCTTAGGATACTCTTAAGAAAGTCGGTATCGTTAATCAAGAAATCTTTGATCAAAATCTCAACGAATGACCTGGAGTGCATTTCTTCTTTTTCAGAATGAGGTGACCGAGGAGGCCACCGAGGGTGGCAGACAAGGGCTGATCGACCTGATCATGCAGGGTGGCCCGCTGGGTGCCATCATCGTGGCGATCCTGCTGGTCCTGTCAGTCATTGCCCTGTACATCTTTATCGAGCGTTACCTGACGATCCAGAGGGCGGCCAAGATCGACCAGAACTTCATCAACAACATCCGGGGGAGTGTGCAGGCCGGGAGCATCGACGGTGCCAAGGCGCTATGCCGCAACAACGACTCGCCCGTGGCGCGCATGGTGGAGAAAGGACTGATGCGGATCGGCAAACCGCTCAAAGAGATCGATGCGGCCATCGAAAATGTGGGCAACCTCGAGATCTTCAAGCTGGAAAAGAACCTGTCGACACTCGCCAGTATCGCGGGTGCCGCCCCCATGATCGGGTTCTTCGGGACCGTGACCGGGATGATCATTGCCTTCTACAAGATGGCGACCGAGCAGAATGTGACCCCGGATGTGCTCGCAGGCGGGATCTACCAGGCGCTGATCACCACGGCCTTCGGGCTCGCGATCGGGATCATGGCCTTTGTCGGCTACAACCTCCTGGTTTCGAAGGTTGACAAGGTGGTCTACAACATGGAACAAACGACGGTGGAATTCATGGATCTGCTCCAGGAGCCGGTCAGGAAGCCGGTAGCATAGTATGGCATTACAGCGAAGGAACAGGGTGAGTGCTGAGTTCAGCATGTCGTCATTGACAGATATCATCTTTCTGTTGCTGATCTTCTTCATGCTGACCGCCAACTTCATCCAGATCCACAATATCGAATTGCCGGAGTCGGACTCAAAGACGATTGCGTCGACCTCGATCACGGTGACCATCGACCGGGCCGGGCAATACTTTCTCAATGGCGCCGAGATCAGTGCGGCAAGCCTGGAAGGATCGGTCAGTGCCGCCGTTGCTGAATCAGAGAACAAGAGCAATGCCACGGTCACCATTGTTGCCGAAACCGGCGTGCCATTCGAACGTGTATCGCGTATCATGGGCATCGCCAGCCGGCTCAAGGTCAAGGCGATCCTGGCAACACAACCGAGAGGCTGATGGGACTCAAGAGAAAGAACAAGGTCAACGCACTGTTTAACATGTCCTCGCTGACGGACATCATTTTCCTGTTGCTGATCTTCTTCATGCTGACGTCCTCACTGGTTGCGCCCAACGCGCTCAATCTGAAGTTGCCGGGCCGTTCCGAATCTGCGGCACCGCAGACTGAGCAAATGCACGATGTGACCATTCGTGCCAACGGGACCTATGCATGGAACAACCGCTCGGTCTCCGCCGCCGAACTGGAGGGAGAGATGCGGAAACTCGCGCGACGTACTGCCTCACAACGTACCTTTACCATCTCACCGGCCAAGCAATCGCCGGTAGAGAGTGTGGTGCTGGTCATGGACCTGGCACTTAGACTGAATCTCAACGCAGTACTGCTGCCAGAGAAGTAAATCAGATCCCCCGGAATGTCTGCAGAGGATCTACATATCAACAATGAACAGGAGAACCGCCGACGCGGGCTGGTCAGTTCCATAGTGGTCCATGCTCTGCTGATCCTCCTGTTGCTCATTCCCTTCATTCATTTTCCGATCCCGCCACCCGGCCAGCAGGGCATCCTGGTGAGCCTCGGCCTGGAAGAGGGTTCCGGCGATGACCGGCCCGACACCCAGAACGAGGAGCAGGTGCAGCCGACCCCGGCGGCGGCCCAGCAACAACCACAGCCCGAGGTCCGGCAGGTCGCCGAGACCGCACCCGCCACCGATCGGGATATCCAGACCGTCGATGACGCGGAAGCCCTGGCGATCAAGAAGGCCCAGGAACGCGAAGCCCTGCGCAAGCGTGAGCAGGAACTGGAGCGCCAGCGCCAGCTCGAGATCGAGCGCAAGAAGGCCGAAGAAGAAGCCCGCAAACAGGCTGAATTTGACAAAAACAAGAAGCAGTTCAGCGACCTGCTCTCCGGCAGCGGCAAAGGCAACACCAATACGCAGGGCAATCAGGGGAACCCGACCGGCGATCCTGACGCCTCGGCACTGGAAGGGATCTCCACCGGCTCCGGCAAAGTTGGAGGCGGGCTCGGCAGCCGAGGTGTGGTCTACGAACCGCAGATCGAGGATACCTCCCAGAAGATCGGGAAAGTTGTCGTCCAGGTCTGTGTCGATCAGGCCGGCAATGTCATCAGCGCACAGTACACCCAGCGCGGCTCCACCACCACCGACAGCGACCTCCGCCGCCTCGCAGAGCAGTCCGCGCGCCAGTTCAAATTCAGCGAGAGCGAGATCGAACGGCAGTGCGGGACCATTACCATTGATTTTAAGGTTCAGTAGTCAAGCTTGCCCTGTTATTGCCGATTCGCCGATGCGCTGATTCGCCAATGCGCTGATTGGCCAATTCGCCGAGTTGCCGATTCACTCATGCGCTACCAAAAACATGTACCTCGGACAACGCGAAACGCAAAACACTAAACCTCTAACCTTAAACTTTAAACCTCCAACCTGTCATTTCCGGCAATGAGCTGGCGATTGGCGCAATCCGCGTAATCTGCGAGCAACCATCATGCAATTTTCCTCTGATACGCGAAACACGGAACACAAAACGCCAAACCTCCAACCTTAAACTTTAAACCTTCAACCTGTCCTTTACCTTTACCGCCCATGCCATCCTACGCCGCCACCCTCGAATTCCTGTACAGCCAGCTGCCCATGTACCAGCGGGTAGGCCCGCCTGCGATGAAGAAAGGACTGGGCAATACCCGGGCGTTGCTGACATATCTCGGTGACCCGCACAAGAATTTCCTGTCGATCCACATCGCCGGCACCAACGGCAAAGGCACCGTGTCCCACATGCTCGCCGCCTGCTACCAGGCAGCCGGGATGAAAGTGGGCCTGTACACCTCGCCGCACTACCAGGACTTCCGCGAGCGGGTCAAGATCAATGGCGCGATGATCGGCAAACGTGACGTGGTGCGTTTTGTGGAACGGATCCGGCCCTGTCTGGAAGAGATCAAGCCCTCGTTTTTCGAGATCACGGTGGCCCTGGCCTTTGACGCCTTCGCACGCGAGGAAGTCGACCTGGCCATCGTGGAGACCGGCCTGGGTGGACGGCTTGATTCGACCAACGTGCTGCAGCCCCTGGTCTCGGTGATCACCAATATCTCCTTTGATCATATGCAGATGCTGGGGGAAACGCTGCCGGCCATTGCCAGGGAAAAGGCCGGGATCATCAAGCCTGACACGCCGGTTGTGATCGGAACGTATCAACCGACGGTCGCCGATGTGTTTCACAAGAAGGCAGGAAAGTGCAAGGCGCGCCTGTCCTATGCCGACAAGACGCTTTCGGCGGTCCTGGTCAGTGATCAATGGGATCATCAGACATACGCAGTGCGGACGCGGAATGAAATGCTCTTCAAGCGGCTGTGGCTGGGTTGCAGCGGCCCGTATCAGCGTGAGAACCTGCTGACCGCCCTGCAGACGATCCGGGTCGTGGCCAGGGAGGCTGGAATCCGGATCCCGGCACACGCCGTGCGTGCTGGCTTGCGGCACATCCGAACATTGACGGCCTACCAGGGGCGCTGGCAGGTGCTCTCAGAACGTCCCCTGGTCCTGACTGATAGCGCACACAACATCGACGGCCTCCGCAGGGTACTCGACCGCCTAGGCAAGGAGGGCGATCGCACCGTCCACTTCGTGCTCGGCTTTGTTCAGGACAAGGATATCAGAAAGCTCCTGGAGATGTTCCCGGCCAATGCACGCTATTATTTCGCGCGTCCGGATGTGCCGCGCGGTGCAGATTCTGGCGAAGTAAAAAAGATCGCGGATTCGCTGGGTCTTGCTGGTCGTGCGTATGCCTCAGTCAGACGGGCTTTGGCGGCAGCCAGACGCGCAGCAAGGCCTGATGATCTGATCTATGTCGGAGGCAGCACGTTTGTCGTAGCCGAGGTCGTCTAATTTCTAATATCTATCCTCTATTGTAATCTTCCCAGGAGGTCTCCTTGTACTTGTCTTCCGCTGCGAAGCGCAGCTCTTTGAGGAGTTGCTCAGCTTTCTTGAAGCCGGGCATGATGGCAATGCGGTCAAAATTTTCCGTGAGTGTGACGAA
>JAWWBX010000149.1:0-10155 GCA_033720735.1 Saprospiraceae bacterium | reverse complement strand
CACTCCGGTAAAGGCGAACGCTCCGGAAAGGTTGGATACGGTACTATCGATCGCCGGTCCATCGGCATTGCTATCTCCATCGGTATCGGAAAACAATTTGATGGTCACTCCGGTGATTGGTTGGCCAATGTCATCCAGCACTGATCCCTGGATCGTACCGGGATGCGGATCTTCGATAAAATCATTATTGACATCCTCCTCGCCCCAGTCAAGGGTGACCGGGATATCATTGTCAGGTACTGGTCCGTCGTCGCCGTCAGGGTCTGAAGCTGTGATCGACAGGTCAATATCACTCAAGTCATCATAGTTTTCAGGTTGCACTTCCTGTACGACATAGTTGCCTCCCTCCAGATCACTAAAGCAATAGTTGCCTGAGTCGCCATCGGAAACGGTCGAATCGAGCGGGGCCCCATCCGGATTTCCATCGCCGGTGGTATCCGCGTACAGATAGAGCACTACATTGGAGATCGGATTGAGCTGATCATCGTAGACAGTGCCGCAGATGGAGCCTGGCCTGCCTTCCTGGAACGCATTATCCGCATCCGTTTCACCGGCACTCAGCACCACCGGAATCTGATTGTTCGGTCCCTCTGCCCCATCGTCGCCGTCAGGGTCTGCCAGGGTAATGGTGGTGTCGCGATCAAGGATATCGCCATACAGGAATGGCTGGATCTGCTCCAGGATGTAGACGCCGGGTTCATAGCCGGTAAAATCGAAGTTGCCAAAACCGTCCGTGACGCGCGTCGCGACCAGTGAGTCCTTGATCCCGTCTGCATTCACATCGGCGTACAATTCAATCGTCACGCCACTCAACTTGGCTTCGATATCGTCATAGACGAAACCGGTGATGTTGCCCAGGTGCGGATCCTCGACAAAGTCGTTGTCCGCATCCGTTTCACCTGGCGCGAGGGTGACCGGAATATCATTGTCGGCGCCAACGCCTGTCGTGTCGACCCCGTCAGGATCATCAACGGTAATTGAGCGGTCGTAGTCGCTCAGGCTGTCGTAGTTGGCCGGCTGGATCTCATAAAGCACATAGTCGGCCGGTTGGATATTGCCAAAGCAGTATTGTCCTGTCGAATCGGTCTGGATGCTGGCCAGGGGCGATCCGTCGCGATTGCCGTCACCGTCGGTATCAGCATAAAGTTCAATCGTCACCAATTCCAACGGCTGGCCGGTATCCATGCGCACCTGGCCGCAAATGGAGCCCGGGCGTCCGTCGACAAACAGATTATCCTTGTCCAGTTCACCCGGCAGCACCCGCACCGGAATGTTGTTGTCGGGGCCGTCGGCAGAATCATCTCCGTCCTCATCGAGCAGCAGAACGATGGAAGTGTCGACATCACTGACGTCGCTGTACTGAGCCGGTTGCTCTGAAATCAGCACGTAAAACCCCGGTTCCACACCGGTAAACTGATAGTGTCCCAGCACATTGGTCGTGGTGCTGTCGACGATCAAAGGATCGGCATTGCCATCCTGATCGACATCATCATGCAGGTACATCTTGAGCCCGGGCAAAGGCGTGTATTGATCATCAATCACCCAGCCTTGTATTTCGCCGGTGTGCGGATCCTCAATGAACCAGTTGCCTTCATCGTACTCATCCGCGTGCAAGGTGACCGGAATATCATTGTCGGCCAGTTGGACGATGGTGTCCATCCCGACGACAATGAGCGTGTCCACCCCGTCGGTATCCAGCGAATCACGCAGGTGGTCGTAGTCCCTGACGTCATCATAGTTGGCCGGTTGCTCTTCTACGACGACATAGTCGCCGATCGGAATATCTTCGAAGCAATAGGAGCCGGCATCACCTTCGGTATAGGTTGAGTCGATAGGTTGGCCGTCTGCATTGCCATCGCCATTGGTGTCCGGATAGAGCCAGATCTTGACATTGGAGATCGGATTGAGTTGATCATCCAGGACTTTACCGCAAATGGTGCCGCAAGGGATGTTGACGACTGTCACCGAATCCAGGAAGACAGGACACTCTTCTTCCGACCAGCGGCCCCAGACAGCATACGTACCCGGGGCAAGCCCGGCGAAAATCTGGCTGCCTGCTGCATCAGCCACTGCCGGCTGGTAGGATGCCTGGTTGTCCAGACTGAATTCAATGCTGTCGCGATCAGGATGATCTGCAAACGTCACATTGATCACTCCGTTGGGCAGATAGCAAAACGCATCGTCATGATCCACGGAAGCGACCGGCGGCTCCAGGACCTGGAGTATCAAAGCCTCTGAGACCGGCTCATTGCACCCGGAGGTGGTGTCCTCGACACGCACCCTGAAATAATGAGGACCCGGGGTAGTGGTCGGCGGATTGTAGTTTGCGTCCGCCACCCCCACATCTGTCCATGGTGCCATGCCGTCGGGACTGGTTTGCCAGTGGTAGGACAGCGCACTCGAGCCCCCCGCGATGGTTGCCTGCAAGGTCACCATGTCCCCCTGGCAAGGGGTGTAGGTATCGGCACTCACTGAGGCCGATGAAGTATCCCGCACGACAAAGGCGAGTGCGTTAGACTCCGTTTCATTGCAACCTGCGGAAACGTCCTCCAGCCGCACGCGATAGTAATACGTACCGGCAGAATCTGTAGGAGGACTGAAAGGCACGTTGGTGACACCGATATCCGCCCAACCACCGACACCATTCTCGCTGGCCTGCCAATGGTAGGAGAGTTGACTTGATCCGCCGGTCAATGCCGCTGAAAGCTGAGCAGCCCCTCCAATGCACACTTCCCCTACGTCAGCGCTGATCAGGACTGCAGGATCCTCATAGACGGTCACGGGAAAAATATCAAAGTCCGGTGTCGAGCAGCCAGAGGTACTGTCCGTGACCACTGTCCGATAATAGATGACACCAGAGGTGCCCGTTGGCGGTTGATATACCGTGTCGGTGGCTCCCGGGATATTCGTCCAGCCATTGATGCTATCATTACTTGATTGCCATTGTATGGTCAGTGCTGCCGAGCCACCGGTAATAATTGTCGTCAGGTTGATCACACCATCAACGCAGACTTCTGCTTCATCAGCCGTCAGGGTCACAGTCGCATCCTCCACGACGGACACGGCTGTGCTGTCAGAGACCGGGTCATTACAACCATTGGCCAGGTCTGTGAGGATCACACGATACCAGAACGTTCCGGCACTGTCGGCCGGGGCATCGTGAATGCTGGTGTTGGTTCCGACATTGGTCCACGCCACTCCGTCATGACTCAACTGCCATTGATACGCGAGTTCGCTGCTGCCGCCATTGACCTGAGCTGTAATGCGGGTCGAGCCTCCTACGCACACCTCGGGATGGTCCACGCTCAATGCAACGATGGGATCGTCGACGACGGTTACGGCAATCATTCCGCTGACTGCCGAGCATCCCGACCCCTGTTCAACAGACAGACGATATGCGTAAACGCCGGGCGTGAGCGTGGGCGTCTGGAGCACAGACGAGTCGGCTCCCGTGATATCCATCCATCCCTGAATGCTGTCATACAATTGCCATTGAAACTCGGTCGCGCCGGTTCCGCCAAGCACGGAGGAGGTCAACAAGGCGAATCCCCCGTCACAGATGGTCGTGTCATCGCTCATCGACATCACCAGCGGATCGTCGACCACGTTGACCACAATCTCGGCCGTCGCGGAGCAGAGATTGGCATCCGTCACTGTGACCGTATACTGGGTTGACACAGCCGGGCTCACGGCGTTCTCCGCCCCTGCCGATCCGTTGCTCCAATTGTAGGAATACGGGCCCGTACCCGCCGATCCATTGGCCGTCAGCATCGCTGTGCCACCGGAACAAATTTCGACGTCAAGGCCGACATCAACGAGCGGTGTATCGAGTACCTCGATCATGCCCATGGCACTCGATGTATCCACATTGTTGGCAAACACCCAGGCGAAGTTGGTATGTATCCCGGGTGTCATGGTCGTGACTTCTACGGTCAGTTGTGCAGAGTCTCCCGGTGGCAGGTTGCCCACAAACCACTCCAGTGTATTGGACGGAACGTCAGGGTCGCATGCGGTGGCGATACAGACGCTGCCGCAGTTGGTCGTGCAGGTTATATCGGTCACCCCTGCCGGGAAGGTATCCCTGACGAGCAGGTCAACGGCCGCATTTTCGGTACCCGTATTGACCACTTTGATGGTGAGTGACACCACCTCACCCGCGCAAACCGGATTCGCCGGTGCGAGCATGTCCATGGCGACTTCCGTACCGCAAAGGTCGTGTGCGAAGTCGGCAAGCCCCTGGGCCAGCGTCGTGAAGCTTTCGAGTGCATAGTCGGAGGTCATCACATCGTTGACACCTGGCTGCCAGGCCACCGGACCCGACAGGTTGGTCAGGGTGTCCAGGTTGACCGAGCCAACACCCAGCATAAAGATGTGCGTACTGAGACTGTCCTTGAAGTAGTTGGCGACCTTCATGGGATTTACCATTTCAGGTCGCTGTGTTGAACCACTGCTGATGCATACGGAAACGGTCCCCGCCCCCGTCATGTAGGAGGTGGGATCCCCGTCCGTAAAAAAGAGGATCAAATTGGCGCTGCCCAGCGCCAGAGCCGTATCCATGGCACTATGCCAGTTGGTACTACCGCCGGCATTATAGATCTGTCCGTTGAGTGCGGTGCCATCGAAATACCCCTGCACATCATCAATGAAGTCGGGATCGACCTCGACAAAGTCTGAAACGAGATGCGCCTGGTGGGCAAATTCAACCAGGGCGACCTCCGCCCCGGTATTGCTCAATCCACTGAGGAAGGCCAGGACCCCCTCCTCCACATCGGGCTGAGCACCTGCGGCCGCGATGGAGCCGGATTCATCGAGGATAAAGATGATCTTGAGCACCGGGCATTCAGCGGTCACATCCGGATTGCTGGCGACAGGCGGCAAAGCGCAATCGCCGGTGGTGCCAAAGCAGTCGTCGCAAATCGGGTCGGGTTGAGCATCAGCCACGTTCCAGATGCCTGCAGACAAGCTGAAGGTCAGGCACATGGCGATGATGGTTTGATATGGGGTGTTATACATGCTTCGCCCTTTGAGTGAATGACTCTACCGAGTGACACGGTCGGACAGCACACGACACGCGCATTCACCATAAGGCGCAAAGCCTGGGGGCCTTCCTTGACAGACAAAAGG
Organism: Saprospiraceae bacterium; assembly: GCA_033720735.1. Lineage (GTDB taxonomy): Bacteria > Bacteroidota > Bacteroidia > Chitinophagales > Saprospiraceae > B8-G4. The sequence goes on along the minus strand of JAWWBX010000149.1, from coordinate 5,031 downwards.
ATGAAACGCTTCTCGTTCCATCGTGTCTAGTTCTTTCTTTTTGCCAGGTCCCTTCAACCGGCGCACACCGTGCTGGTGTAAGGCACGATGCGTATTCTGGGTGAAACGCTCAGACGCACGTTCTTGTGCGCCTGCTACATCGAACTGTCAACAGAAGCAGGCCTTTGGTCTTTCCCAAAACTGACTGCTTCTTTCCTTGTCACATGTTCATGTTTTTGTTTACAAAAAATTGGGGGGTAGTGCCTGTTATCTCCTTGTGAAGAACAGCATCAGCAATAAACCCAAAAGACCTGATGGAACTGGTTTTGCGGTCACGCATATTGCGTGCAGCAAAGATGAGTGGCGTACGTGGATACGCACACCAAATACAAAATTTGCACTTGGGCATCATGCAATTGGGTGTTATTGCTAAAATAAAAATAGCACAATCCATTCAATTTAGGAAGTTCGGCGCTGATTGTCAATCCTGAACGATGGATTCTCTGCACAAAAAAAGGGGCACGGTGGTAACCATGCCCCTTTATTTACAGGTACTCTCACTTTATTCCACTCTGATCATTTTCTTGGTGGCGGAAAACTCACCAGCATCCAACCGATAGTACAGGACACCTGCAGCATGGTTGGTAAGATCCACAGTCATCTCGTTGTGACCAGCTGCAAACACCCCTTGGCGCTCCAGCACGGTCTGACCGGTTACATCGAACACGGTGAGGACCACCTCCGTTTCTTCCGGAAGATCAAACTGAATTGAGGTTGTTCCGGAGAATGGATTCGGTTCGTTCTGGTACAGTGCAAATGCATGTTCTACCGCCGGTTGCACCCCTGCCCCCTTGACGCTGAGGGTCACGTCCATCACCGCTTCATCTGTCAACGCATTTGGCTGGTATGCTTCGGCTGGTGTAATCCGCGAACCGATCGACAGCATTTCACTCAGTTGACCATTGCGGTTCGCCGCAAATTCGAGGTAGAACAGCACTGCGTCCTTGTCTGCTGTGACCGGAGTGGCATTGCTCCAGCTCATGGTCAGGGCACCCTGGTGTTGTCCTACATGCTCCGTGCTGACTGCGAGGGCTCCCGGACGAACAGCCAGGTAGTCAAGTCCGTCGGTACGCAAGGTGAACTGATATCCGAGGATCGAAGCAAACGCTTCAGCAGTGACCAGTACCACCAGGTGGTCACCTGCGGTCACCGTCTGTTCGGGTGTGATCAGCTCCAGCATTCCGCTCGTGTTACGGGTTTCGATGGTCTGGGCATTGGCCGCCACCGTTCCGTTGACATCGCCGATCTTGATACCCACGAAATCTTCATCCATCGACATATCATTGCCCAGCGTAATCTGCTCTGCAAACGGCCATGGATTGTAGATATCCGCAAAGTCGAAACTGGCATCCACGAATCTCCAACTCTTGTTATTGGGGAATTCGAGATACACGCCAAGGATCAATTTGCGGATCTCGACCAGGTCGATGGCGCTGACACTCTGACTGTTGTTGGCATCAGCTGCAATCAACTTGTACGGACTCTGGAACGGATTGATCCCCAGCAAGTGCTGCTGAATACGCACCAGGTCAAGGGTGCTCACGCCATTCTTGTGGTCATCATTCCGCTCCGGAATAATGGTATGGTCCATCAACAGCAGTGGGTTGAAGAAGTAGAACCATCCGTCATCGGCGGTTGTGTAGAGCTGTGCCGGATTACCCGCTGGATCGGTCAGATCCACATGCACACCTTCCACGGATTCGAATTCTTCCGTCTGAATAACACCACCCACGCTACCCGATCCACCGCAGGTCCCATCGTTGTCATCGATGACGATAAAGGTGGTACAGAAGTCCTTGTTGCGCTCCTCCCACTCGATGCCCAGTGGCTGGCGGAAGCCATCGCAATCCTGATCGTTGCCACCGTCGGCCACCCAGATCTCCACAATGAAGCTGGGGCTGCCATTCTCTTCAATTGCGGCACAATCGAAGGTGCGGCTCGGCATATACTGCGTTCCACTAAAGCTGTACAGCAGATCGCTGGCCGGTGTGCAGTCGTCGAAACTGCTGGCGTTGAAATCAGCTGCCCAGATCGTCACTTCGCCACTGCTCGGCATGACCACACTGCTGAGTCCCACGCAGACGGGGCTCGGCTTCTTGCAGTCCTCCAGGCGCAGGAGATATTCACAGGTGCTGATGTTGCCACACCCGTCCTCGACCGTCCACAAGATCCGGTGGTAATCTTTCTCACCTCCCGGCAACGGCCAGTTTGAACAAACCGGATCGTTGTAGGGAATGCCAAACCTGCGGATCGGATGGTTGGATGGCAACGAGGCAAATTCTGAACTGAAGGTCAGCGTCGCCTGATTGTTGCTGTCGACCGCTGCCTGCGTTGCTGAAACCACCTGAATAAAGGCACTTCCGTTGTTCGGGAAGAGCTTGACATCATAGATCACGTGGTCACTACAAGTCTCGGTGACCGTATGTGACAGGTTGACGTGCGCACTGCAGCTCGACGAATTCGGGTTGCCCTCTCCCAGGAAGACCTGGTTGTTGGCGGGGAGATACACCTCCTCGTCCTCGACGCACAATGTGACCGGTCCTGACGGGCAATCGGCAAAGGCCGATCCGTCACTATCGAGCACCTTGATCACCTGCACATGCTGCCAGAGGCCGGCCCCGGTCTCTGCGTCGTACTGGCACCAGTCGATGACGGTCCAGGTCCGCAGGATCTTGAGGCATGCCCCGTCCACGAATTCGAACGTCTCATCGTCGAAGGTCACGCCGATTTGGGTGCAGTTGTCGTCAAAGACCGTCGGGTAGTTGACCGGGATCTCCTCTGGACAGGTGGTATACTCCACATCGCAGGGCCAGATCACACCGTCATTCGGATCGGCATTGACACATGTCTGATCTGAGATATAGAACGGCGTAAAGTCGGCTACCCAGATCCGCTGGACACAGGTCCGGCTGTTGTTCGACGCGTCCCGCGCGCGGAAGGTCCGCTCAACAAGGCGTGTGGCATACGGATGCGGGGGTGCTCCTGGCAGATCGCCTGAGCAATCGTCAAAGATCCGTACGCGCACGGTAATTTCTACGTTGCAATTGTCATCCGCCCAGCCATCGTAGCCCCACTGGTACGGCTGCGGCAGATAGTCCGGATGTCCCGGATTGGTCGGGCGGCCAGGATCGTTAATGATCACCGGGGCCCGCTGGCTTTCATCATATTCATACGCATCCAGCACCCGGCCAAAGACCTGCGTCAGCGGGTCCTCAGACTGGTCTACGAAACCGCCAGTCGCCTGCGCCTCAAACCAGAACTCACAGCTCACGACCACGTCGGGCGGGCACTCAAGGAACGGTGAGAGCTTGTCCTGCACCTCCACCTCCACCATACAGGTGTTGACATTGCCGGCCGCATCCGTCACGCGCAACTCAACCATCACTGGTGTTCCGACATCACAACATGCAAACGGCACCAACTCGCGGAACGTCTGCCCGCGATCAAGGGCAGTGACAATACCATCGGAATCCGGGTACTCTCCGTTTGGCCCGATCCAGTCAAAATCAATACAACTTGACATCCGCCGCGCAGTGAACGTAACGCCACTACAGTTGTCGTAGCTGCCGTCATCAAACACCGTCGCCGGTATCTTCGTCAGTCCATTCTCAATAGCGTAATCTTCCGTGAGGCTGACGATGGTATGCTCATCACAAAGAGGTACCGGCGGTACATCATCCACCACGGTGATCGTGTATGAACACTCCGACACGTTGCCACAGTCATCTTCCGCCGTCCAGGTTACCGTGTGTGTCCCCAGAGCGAGGTCTTCGACCCGGTAGAAGCTTCCGAACGGGATCAGGGTACCCGATGATACGGACGGTGTCAGGGTAAATGGCGTGCCACAAGCATCAAATGCCGCTGGTTCCTCCAGATTGACGATACCCAGGCAGAACCAGGGATCGGGACTGATGGTGATATCTTCAGGACAATCCAGCACCGGCGGCTGATCGTCAGTGAGTTTGATGAGCTGTGTGCCGGTGACCAGTTCAAGGGTACACCAGTCAAGCACCGTCCAGGTACGCTGGAATTTTGATCCGCCACCGCAACCGGGAATCACCGTGTCCTCCCAGCCTACGAAAATGTTGCAGAAGAACTCTTCGATCTCCATGCCATTCAGGGTAGGCCATCCGGTATTGTTCGGATGCTCGGACTCGCCACAGTTTCCGACGAACGCATCCGGAAACTCAAGTCCAGCCAGGGTTTGAGGCTCGATCGAGATCGTTTGCAGGCACGTCGCAGTGTTACCCGATCCGTCGGTCGCCGTCCAAAGACGCTCGATGGTCAGACCCTCACACGCTTCCCCTGACTCACTGTCTTCGTAGGTCAGTGTGACATCACCACAGCCGTCCGTCGCTGTTGGGGCGTACGGCAGTTGTACAAAATAAGCGATCTCCAGAGCGGTGAAGTTGAGTGTCCCGCCGTCACCACCTGCATCATCGGTGATCTGCAGTGTCCATGTTCCTGTGGGATCCATGCCATCAAAATCGGAAAGCATCCCTTCGGGACGGAGTACACCGCTCAGTGCTGGTGTAGCGCCTGAACAGGCATCTGCCGCGGCAACCGCCGCTTCATCGTCAAAGGTGACATTCTCCCAGTCGTTGGCCGAGCCACAGAGATCCGTTGCCAGTTCCACCTCCACACCGTTGGGTGCGATGAGGATGGCATCCAGGTCTGCCGACCAGGTATGGTCAAGATCGATCGTAATATTCACATCCGTGACCTCCGCGCCGGATGGTGCGTTGATCACAAAACCCTGCGTGGTGACCTCGCCGGCATTGGGGCCGATCGGGCTCGCCGGCGATGCGGCCGAATTGAGCGTTCCCGAGACCACATCAATAAATACAGGGGCGGTGTCATCTCCACATTCGAGCGTCACGTCTGTACAAGTGATCATCGGCGGGAGCTTGTCCTCAATGACAATCTTGCCCCAGCAGGACAGCCCGTCCTCCGTCGTGATGGTCACATTGTAGTACACGCCGAGTTCGGGAT
>JAWWBX010000148.1:0-10161 GCA_033720735.1 Saprospiraceae bacterium | reverse complement strand
CGGGACCCGGGGGCGCATCTCCCGTGAAGCTCACGGACATGACCGCCCAGCTCGATGGGTGGGCGGTGGGCACCCGGGAGCTGGTCACGTGGACGAGCGAGGACGGCGCCGAGATCGAGGGGGTGCTCCACAAGCCGACGGACTACGACCCTTCGCGGCGCTACCCGCTGCTCGTTCAGATCCACGGCGGTCCCACGGGGATCTCAACGCCTTCGGCAGTGACCGGCTATGTTTACCCCGTCCTGCAATGGCTCGATAAGGGAGCCCTTGTGCTCCAGCCAAATTACCGGGGCTCGGCCGGCTATGGCAGCGCCTTTCGCAAACTGAACGTCCGCAACCTCGGAGTCGGCGATGCCTGGGATGTGCTGTCCGGTGTCGAGTACCTCGCAGGACAGGGGATGGTCGACACGACCAGGATGGGCTGTATGGGCTGGAGTCAGGGCGGCTACATTTCTGCATTTCTCACGACCTCCAGCAACAGGTTCCAGGCAGTGTCTGTCGGGGCTGGCATCTCGAATTGGATGACCTACTACGTCAACACCGATATCCACCCGTTCACGATCCAGTATCTCCAGGCCAACCCATGGGAAGATCCTGAGATCTACGCGCGGACTTCGCCAATGACACATATCAGGCAGGCCACGACACCCACCCTCATCCAACACGGTGAGTTTGACCGGCGTGTGCCGATCCCCAACGCCTACGAGTTGCTGCAGGGCTTGCGGGATGTCGATGTGCCGGCCAAGCTGATCGTGTACAAGGGCTTTGGGCACGGGATCAACAAGCCCAAAGAACGTCTGGCCGCTACCTGGCACAATTGGCAATGGTTTAACGAGTTCATCTGGGGAGAAGCAACGCAGCTACCTTTTGAGATCGATGACGAATCGGGCCGATGATGAAAGGTCCAGGCACCTGCTTCGCGTCACCGGGTAAAATTTTTCCAATGCAGGCCGGCCTGCAATCTCCATCTTCATGGCATGAAAACGAGAAGGACATTTTCCACGGGTATCATCTTGATGTACACCATCGCCATGTTCATGATGGCTTGCCGATCTGCTTCAGAAGGGGAGGTGGCCGCCGGTGAGCCCCTGGATCAGTATCTGATCGCCTACAACGTTTTGGTCGACGACAGCACCGACAACTACGACGTGCTGACCCTCGATCCCCTGACCCGGGAGCAACGCAATATCACCAACCACCCCGATGTGGCCTGGACTTACCTGGCCGACGGTGAGCGGATCTTCTTTATCAGTGATCGGGACACCTGCAAGCGTTGCTACCAACTCTTTGAGATGGATGCCATGGGCAGCAATGTGCGCAAGATCAGCGAGATCCTGCTCAAAGACAGCTGGATGGGTGTCCGGAATGGCAAAGAGCTGGTTGTCAACTACCGGCAGCCCGGGCCGCCGGGATTCACCATCATTGACCTGCGCGGTGGCATACTCGCCAGCATCCTGCCTGACCTGCCGTTTGCGAGCGACCCGGCCTTCTCACCCGACGGAACCTACCTGGCATTCCGTGGTGGCAGCGCTCCTTCCAAGCGCGACTCCGCTTTCAACGAGGCGATCTATCGCGTCAATGTCGATGGGTCAGGGTTGCAGCGGCTTTCGCAGTACCCTCCTTCGGATACTACGGCACCATGGCACGCTTACCAGGCCGGACCGCCACGCTTCCATCCCACCGAGGATTTCATTTCATTTCAGAGTTTTCGTGATGGCAAGTACTCCCTGTTTGGGGTTGCCACCGATGGGAGCAGGGAATGGAAGCTCACCGATCTGGAGATGGCCGAAGGTTGGCACGCCTGGAGCCCTGACGGCCGGTGGCTGGCGATCGAGGTCTTTGATCCAGCGCAGACACAGTTTCACATTGCGCTGATGGATTGGCCGGACAAGTCACATGAGATCCTGACGGATACGACCTTTCGGCTGCAGCAGGCACCGGTGTTTGTTCGTCGGGCAGGAGGCAAGTGACGTTGGAAGAAATTTCCCACTCCATGGCGCTCAAGCTCACCGTGCCAACCCCATCTTCTCAAGCAACGCATGATACCCTGGCTCCTTCCACAAGTCGCTGAAGTACGGGCAGCGCAGGATCCAGATCACACCCATACAAGCCACACTGAAGCGCTTTTCATAGACACGGTTGAGAAACCTCAAAGCCTCGTCGTAATTGCCAATGCCGCTGTGTGCAAGTGCCAGATCAATCTCTACCATGGCATTGGGATCCTCCTCCAGCCGTTCATTCAACCGGCGCAGATATTCCTGCACCTGATCATGATTGCCGAGCTGGTGGTGACAGATGATCAGACCGGTCAGGGCCTTGCGGGGCTTGTTGACCCGTGCATGATAGTCCTCAAATTCGTTGAGCGCCGCCGCGTAGTCACCCAGGCAGGCCCGTGCGATCCCGCGAAACTGGATCGCCGAGCGGAAGGCAGGGTCGAGTTCCAGTACCTCGGTGTAGGTGTCGATGGCCTCGTGATACTGCTGGTTGAAAAGGTATAGTGTGCCCAGCATGTCGAGCAAGGGGACAGACAGGGGGTCGTGCTCGAGTGCCTGGCGCATGCGTTCGACGCCGGTGGCCGGGTCGCCTGTCGCCATGAAATACAAACCGAACGACTGGTGGAGGTGTGCCGAGTTCAGTCCGAGTTCCTCTGCTTTGCGCAGCGATTCCAGAGCCCCCTCCCAATCCCAGTAGTTGTAGAACTTGATGTTGGCGATGGCCAGATGTGCCTCCGCATTCTTCGGGTTGTCCTCGATCGCCTGCATGGCGTGTTTGAGCGCCTGCGCGTAGGATTCGGTGGGGGGGAGAACCCCGCACGAGCCGAGGAATGCGTAGCAATGCGAGAGGCCGCAGCGTGCTGCCGAGTAGTGCTGGTCGAGCGTCAACGCTTCCTCGAAGATCTGCATGGCTTTTTGCACGCTTTCCGGGTTGCGTTTCTGCCAATGATGCATGCCCTTGAGGTACAACTTGTGGGCCGCGACATTTTGTGTTGGAGCCGGGACGATCGGGGCATCCTGGGTAGGTGCTGCAAAGTTGACCTTCATCGCGCTGACCACGTGGCGTGCGATCTCATCCTGTACGGCAAAGATGTCATCAAGGTCCCGCTGAAAGACTTCAGACCAGACCTGAACGCCGTCTGCCGTGCTCGAAAGCTGGGTTGACACGCGCACCTTGTTGCCTGCTGTCCGGACACGCCCTTCCAGGACATGCGAGACTCCCGATTTACGGGCCACAGCATTGAGCTGCTCACCGCTTTTGTGCAAGGCCAGGCAGGTGGTCCTGGAGATAACGGACACGCCATCGATCGTCGACATGCCGCTGATGATCTCCTCGGAGATCCCCTCCGCAAAGGCTTGGTCGGTATCACTGCCAACACTGCCAAACGGCAGAACGGCGATGGTTCGGGCCAGTTTCTGCGGCTTGCCTTCCGCGATGTCCCCTGGCCCGGGGACCGTGATCTGCGCATCATCGAGCGCAAAGACGCCGACAGGACGCCGTACATTCTTCAGGGCAAATTCTCCGAGTCCGATTGCCCGGATCTCCGGATGGTTTTCCAGTTCGCGCATCACCTTTTCGGAAAAGAGGACAGCGCCCGGTATGGCCAGCCCTTCGATGCGCGCCGCCACGTTGACACAATCACCGTAGATGCCCCCTTCGTCACGTACGATATCGCCCAGGTGGATGCCGATCCGGACAGGTACCCCGGGAGGGCTCTGCAGTGCGCGCTGGATGGCCCGGGCGCCCAGCACGGCCTGTTTGGCGCTACCAAACGTACTGAGGGTGCCATCCCCGTAATATTGGATGATCTCACCATCGAACTCGGCAATCGCCCGGTCCACTGCGTCGCGATAGCGGTCACGGAGCGACTTGGCACGTGCCTCGTCTTCCTGCATCATGGCAGTATAGCCCGTGATGTCGGCAAACATGACGGCGGCGAGTGTTCGGATGGTTGTTTGGCCTGGCGGCACGTTTTGCTTTTTGGGAGTTGGAAGTTAGCGAGAAAATGATCAACAGCACTGTCTCTGGTTCCATTGGCTACTCCTGAGAGAGTGTCTCAGACTTGCAACGCGTCAGCCTCAGGGCAATCCTATTTGACAAATGCGCGGGGCAGGAAGAGCGCTACCCGGTAGCCATCGTCATTTGAAATAGTCAGCTCGCCGGACATTTTCATCGCGCGCCGCCGCATATTTTTCAGGCCGTGTCCGCCGCCGTTGGCAGAAGGCGATGGTGCCGGCGTACCATTGTCAGTGATGCTCAGGAGCAGTCCGGGATTTTGACAACGCATGATGATCTCGACCTTGTCGGCTGAGCTGTGTTTGACAATGTTGGTCACAGCTTCCTTGAAGATCAGGAAACAGTTCTGCTTGACGACATCCGCGAGTACCAGGTCGCGGTCGGCGCGGGGCAATGACAACTGACATTCGATATTGGAGGGTTTCAGCATCATGTATGCCTGTTCTTCGACCCGATCCATCAAATCGCCAAGTGTGCTGGTCTCGGGTTGCAGCGACCAGACAATATCACCCAACCTCGACACGGCATTCTGGATATGCCCCGAGATCTCGGTCAGCCTTGATTTTCTGACGTTTTCAGATTCGGATGCCGAAAGCAATTCCGTCTGGATGCCGATTCCCGTCAGGGTGCTGCCCAGTTCGTCATGCAGGTCCTCGGCGATGCGCAGGCGCATGCGATGCAGTTTCTTGACCTGCTGCAACCGGTAGTGATGGATCATCCACATGATGCCGGCAAGGAACACCAGTACTGATACACTGAACCACCAGGTGCTGTACCAGGCAGCACTCACCGTGATCGGAATCGACAATTGCCGCGAACTCCACCTGCCATCGCTTCCCGCGCCGCGTATGGAGAGTGTATATGTGCCGGGTCGCAGGTGGGGCAATACGAATTCCGTTTTACTACCCAGATAGTGCCATTTGGTCGAGATCCCGCTGAGTTGGTATTGGAAGCGATTACCATCCGGTTTGTTGTAGTCGGCGATTGAATATCTGACAGTGACCAGATTGTCGTGGGGGCCCAGGTGGATGCCCGATTCAACCAGCTGCGGCCCCGGGATCACCATTACCGAGTCCAGCTTCGTATTGTGCGTTTGTACCTCACTGATCATCATCGGCAAGTCTGATGAATCCACGGTGAAGTCATCAGGGTGAAAACGAACATACCCGTCCTGGGTGCCCATATAAAAGTGTCCGTCACTGGCAATCAACTGGGATTGCGAATTGAACTCGTTGTGTGGCAAGCCGTCGGATACGTAGAAGTTGCTGAAGAGCTGTGTGGCGGTATCAAACCGGGACAGACCTTCATACGTCCCTATCCAGAGTTCACCATTGGGTCCTGGCAAGAGGGAGTACAGGACATTGCTGGGAAGACCATTGGCTTCTGTGTAGTTGGTATATGATTGTCGATCGGGGTTATAGTGGACGAGGCCGGCATCCTCGGTGGCGATCCAGATATGAGGACCATTGGTCAGGCTGATCTCACGGATCCGGAAAGGGATCGTTGAGTGCTTTGTGAGACGGCACCGGGTGCCCTCTTCACCGACCACCTGGAGTTCAAACAACCCGTGATTCGTACCGATCCAGTACTTCCCGGTCCGAATCTCTTTGATGTCGTGTACGAACGTCTCTAACAGGATCGGGTCACCATTTGTATCCCTGACAAGTTTAAACGCTTCATTTTGCACGCTGCGAAGTACCCCGTCATTGCTGCCGACCCAGATCCTGCCCTCTGAATCTCTGATGATCTCCCCGGCCCATCTGCCAAACTGCCGATCTTTGTCTGCGTACGGGGTCACCCGATCATAGATCACCCCACTGACAGGATCGAGTTTGGCGAAACCATAACCGTCGCTGGTCAGCCACAGATAATCGGCACCGCTTTCACCCAGTGCGTAGGGCAGCGATAGCAAGTCGGATACATCGGCGACCAGTTCATGGGACAAGGTCAGCGGATCGATGCGAAAAATGCCGTCGTAGGTCGATATGTAGATATTGCCGTCACCTGCCTCCAGTATCCCGCGCGTGCGCAAACCATATGACTGACCGGGAACGGGCCGGGACATCAACGCGGTAAACCGTGGCTGCCGGTCGGAAAAGAAGTAGACGCCATCATCGGTGCCCAGCCACAGACATCCGGACCGGTCTTGCATGATATTCAGGATCCGGGTATCCGTGAACTTGCCCAGATACCGCATCGATACTTTGCCGGAGTTGATCATACATCGCCAGAGTTGGCCTTGCTTGCTGGCTGCGAGAAACGTGTGATGACCGTCATGGGTCACGACACTGGGTATGAATGCAGGCAGATGGTCGAGGGTGTCTTTTGCAAAGGTACCGGTCACCGGATCAAACGGATACAGGTACGTGTGGTCGAGCACATAGGCAGTTCCAGCGGCCAGAAACAGACGAAGTACGTCCGCCGTTCCCCAATAGATGAGCCTGAACGAAAGAAATGACTGGTCCCGGTCGAGCAGAAAGATACCCGTGCGGTAAGCACAGTCTGCTTCAATGAACAAACGGCCATGTTGGTCTTCTAGCAAAGCGGTCACGTTGAAGCACTCGCCAAGGGGGAAGTCCTCGAACTCCAGTTTACCGATCTGGAGGGTCCCGCCGGGGAGCATCCGCCCGATACGATTGTTCATCATGCCCACCCAGATCATCGAGTCGGATGCCAGGTAGAGCTTGGTGGGTATGAGATGTTCAGTCCGCGTACTATCCACAAGAGGAAAGGGCCTCACAACTTCGGTTGCAATATCCATGATCACCAACCCCTGATTGGTAGCGATCCATAATGCTCCGTGTCTGTCAGGGAGAAGGGAGTAGATGACATCACCCGGTAATCCGGGAGTATTGCGGGTTGAATAATGCCGAACGTGCACCCCGTCGAAGCGGTAGAACCCGAGATCGGATGCGATCCAGATATAGCCCAGGGGATCCTGCACTGTCTGGTTGATCATCGGGTGGGCGTCAAATGGCCGCAGATCGACTTCATAAATGACCGGATCGTCACCCTGTCCCGGTGATGGTACGGCACACGACAACAGCAGGGAAAGAGTGCCGATGGTGATACGCAATGCGCGCTGGAACATGCTGGCGCGATTTCTCTAAAGTTAATGAATCAGCGCCGGTGGTAAACCACATGATCATGTGATTCAGAAAGGTCTTTGCCGGTAGAACTTATCGATTGGCTGATTTAGATCGTAAATTAAAGGTGATGCGCATTGCGATCATAGAGGACGATCCGTTGATCCGGCAAGGGCTCGAGGAGTATATTTCCAGTTATACCGGGTTTACCTGTATCCTGGCGGCAGAATCGGTGGAATCGTTCATGAACAGTTGTGGCGGCCTTGAACCGGCCGATATTATTCTCCTCGATATTAACCTTCCGGGCATGTCGGGCGTCGAGGGCATCAGACCGATCAAGCATTTGTGGCCTGCCGCAGCAGTGATCATGCTGACCATCTACAGCGACACGAAGCACGTCTTTGATGCCCTGAAAGCCGGAGCTGACGGCTACCTTCTGAAGAATACCCCGATGGACCGGATCATGGAAGGCATGCTGCAGATCCAGGAAAAGGGCGCGCCCATGTCTCCTGCCGTGGCACGCAAGGTGATTGACTTTTTCAATCCTCCGAAGACGCGCAAGAAGCTGCGGGAATCACTCACGGCGCGCGAGACGGATATCCTCCAGGGGCTGGCTGACGGCCTCACCTATTCCCAGGTGGGCGAAAAGTATTTCATTTCTATCGAGACGGTACGTCACCACGTCAAGAACATTTACAGCAAACTGCAGGTCAATACCAAGGTGGCCGCAGTCACCAAGTACCTCAAGGGCGAGATCTGACTGACGACGCACCTCGTATTGAAAACCACATTATCATGGGAGGCAGTGAGATGGTCTGAGGGTGATCTTTAGGGCATATTCACCAAATCATCCGATCGTGCAATCACGCAATCATACCGAGGCAGTCCCCACATTACTGTTTATTCCCGATATCAGCGGATTCACCGACTTCGTACATCGTACCGAGGTAAGTCACAGTCGCCATATTATCGAGGAGTTGCTGGAGGTCATCATTGACGCCAATGAAATGGATCTCGAGATCTCGGAGATTGAAGGTGATGCCATCCTGTTTTACCGGACCGGCAAATCCCTGTCGGCGCTCCAGATCCTGGCGCAGGTTGAGAAGATGTATACACGTTTTCACGCCCATCTCCGGAAGTACGAATCGCAGAGGATCTGTCAGTGCGGTGCTTGCGGGAGCACAGGCGATCTGTCGATCAAATTCATTATTCATTATGGTGATGTGGCCCGCAAACAGGTCAAGAGTTATTCCAAGTTGTTCGGGAAGGATCTGATCGTTGCGCACCGGTTAATGAAGAACATGATCCCCGAGTCCGAATATGTCCTGATCACGCATCAATTATTGAATGCCTGCTCATCATGGGTCGAGATCAAACAGGTGGCCTGGGATACACCCCGGCAGGGCAAGGAAGAGTACGACTTCGGCGCCATCGATTATTGCTACATCTCGCTGCACGCGCTGCAATCCCACGTGCCTGAGCCGAGTGTGCAGGATTACGCCCTGGCCCGCGCGACGCGTAATGTCGAGTTGGAATCAGTGATCAATGCACCGATAGAAATGGTCTTCGACGTCGTGTCTGACGTACATGCCAAACATCTGTGGATGGTGGGGGTCAAGGGGAGCGACAAGATCAGCGATAAAGTGGTCCGCAATGGCACGCAGCACCGCTGTATCATGAATGAAGATGGGAGCGGGCCGTTTTTCACGTCACACGACTTCAAGATCTCCAAGGATCTGATCACCTGGACAGATACAGATCCCGTTGCGAAAATGAGCCTGGTGATCACCTTTCGACGCATCGGAAGCCAGATGACCCGTATGAAGATCACGGTACTTGCCACGCACACCTTGTTCAGCAGGATCATGTATCTCCTGCGTGGTCGGAAAAAGCAATTCCAATTCTTCAGTGCCTCCCTTGCCAAACTCAATGACTACTGTCAGGACCTCCTGCGGGAAGGCAAGGGACACGCCTCCAGTATCCTCCTCGAGCCGGCAGCGGTATCTGTACGGGCGTGAAATGTCCGGGTGAGGACATCGCCGGATGTCAAAACCACATTTTCATGTGATTCATCTGAGTTCATGTCTGGCGAACTTGAATGAAAATCAATAATCATTACTGCCTCCTGCAGTGCAAGGCAAGATGCAATGACCACCCCGAAAGTACTGAACCAACTCATTGACCAGCTGAAAAGAAGAGAAGCACAGGAGGTGATCGGGGATGTGCTGGATCTGCTTCCAGAAATGGAAAGCCTGGACGTGTCAGGATGGCCCGACTTGACTGAGGATGGGCACAATCGAACATGGGAAAGCGCAGATCTATATGCCTCGGAAAAATTGAGATTGCGTCTGATCTGCTGGAAAGGCGGACAAAGCAGTTCCGTGCACGGACACCCAGGAGGGGGAGGACTTGTCAAGGTGATGTGCGGGCAGTTGATCGAGACGCGTTATGCTCCCGAGGAGGGAAGTGAGGAGATGGATACCTGGCTGATGGACGTGGGAAGTATTGGATTTATCCATGATGCATTGGCCTGGCATCAGATCAGGAATCCTCACCAAACACCGGCGATCTCATTGCACCTGTACAGCATGATGCCATTTGGTGAGTTTGTATGAATGGCCAGCCCGGAGTCAAATTGAAACACAATTCTAATCACAGAAAATCATATGTTATGAAACAATTTATTTCTGCCGGAATGTTGCTCTTTGCCACCATTGCGTGTTGGGCCCAGCTTCCGGAACCCGGTTTTACCATCGACGATCGCACGGCGATTGTCATTACCGATCCGCAGATCGACTTCCTGAGCCCGGACGGAGTGACCTGGGGTGTGGTGGGAAAGAGCGTCGAGGCCAACAACACGGTCAACAATATTGACCGTTTGTTCAGTGCAGCCGACAAATACGGCAAACTCGTGTTCATCTCGCCGCACTATTACTACCCCCACGATCACAAGTGGGAGTTCCAGGGTGCCCTTGAAGTGCTCATGCACAACATCAACATGTTTCAGCGGGAAGATCCCTTGAGCACTGCAGGGTTAGAGAACAGTGGTGCCGACTGGATGCCG
>JAWWBX010000147.1:0-10242 GCA_033720735.1 Saprospiraceae bacterium | reverse complement strand
GATACAATGCCATCAGATCACCGGTCACCTTGTCGGCCGCAAACTTTCTGACGTGGTCCGTGCCGGCGGCAATTGCACCTGCCCGGTCGAAGGCGGGGTCACACAGGGTCAGCATGGCGTCGCGGATCGCTTCAGTTGATTTGGGATCAACGAGCAGGGCAGCATCTCCACCCGCTTCCGGTAGGGATGTCACCTCAGACGTAATGACGGGCAGCCCCACGGAAAGGGCCTCGATCACGGGAATGCCAAACCCTTCATAATGCGATGGATAAATAAGTGCGATGGCCTGGCTGTAGATGGCCGGGAATAGCTCAAACGGCACGTCGCCCAGGAAATGCACCATGTCCTGCAATCCGGCCTTTTCGATCTTCTTGACCACCTTGCCGAAATAGCTGCGGCCGCCTCCAATGACGACGAGCGGCCGGCGCTGACGCTTGGGGGTGCTCTTGATCGCATGGATGATCCCCATGAGGTTCTTGCGCGGTATCACACTCCCCACGTAGAGAAAATAAGTATCCGGCAGGCTGAAGAGCTGACGGGCCTGGGACACCTTTTCAGGAGCGATCGCCGCGCCAAACTGCGGATCGCAGGACTGATAGATCACCCTGATCTTTTCCCCGGGCACTTTGTAATACTTCATAATATCCTGCCGCGTATGCTCGCTGATGGCAATGATCGCGTCGGCATGGGCACAGGCGTACTTGCATTTGCGCTCGTAGATCAGCCGGTCGATCGCACTGTAGTCCCGGGCGCGTGTCTTATGGATCACGTCGTGCATGGTGACGACCATCTTGCACTGAACCCGCTGACTGCTAAAGGGGATCTCATGGGACAGACCGTGGTAAATATCGAGGCGGTGTTCGTTGATGTCCCGGGAGATCGACCAGGTCCGCCAGGCGGCACCTCCACCTTCAAACACTTCATATCGGGGATTGTCGATAAACTCCTGTGTGCGGGGACGCTGGATCACCTTGGGGGTAAACAGCTGGATCTGGACATCGGGATAGTGCGCTGCAAGATTTGCTACGAGAGTCCGGCTGTAGTTGCCCAGGCCGCTAAAATTGGTAAACAAGCGTTTTGCGTCGTAGCCGATCCGCACGTCAGGGTGTTTTTCAGGGACAGTGAAAATACACCATTCTGACACATTGCTGGACAGATTACCTAATTTGTATGCAATCGATCGTTATGACCAGATCCCTTCCTTTCGGATTTCTTGTAGTGATCGCAATGCTGGCCGGATGCCGCAACGATCAGGAGGCACAGGGCGCGGACAGCCCCGTGATCCGTGCAGATACTGTGGCATATGCCCTCGATGGCAGCCCGCTCACTCCGGTGCCGGAAACTGCCGCGAGCTACCACCGCAAGGACAGCCTGCTGCAAATCGCCAAAGCCAACTACGACGCGGATCCACGCAATCTCGATCACATCATCTGGTACGGCAGGCGGCTGGCCTACCTGACCGAATATCCGCAAGCCATGCAGGTGTACACGCGTGGATTGCACTTCTTTCCGGAAAGCCCTGAATTGTATCGCCATCGTGGACATCGCTACATTTCCATGCGCAAGTTTGACGAGGCCATCAGCGATCTGCACAAGGCAGCCGAACAGGCACAAGGGCGACCGCTGGAAATTGAGCCAGACGGACTGCCCAATCGACTGAACATCCCGCTGTCGTCACTACAGTTCAACATCTGGTATCACCTGGGGCTGGCGTATTACCTGCAGGGCAGCTATGCTCAAGCAGCCACCGCCTACGATTCCTGCATGGTCTATTCTGTCAACCCGGACCTGTTGTGTGCGACGACCGACTGGTTTTACATGACCGCCGTACGACTGGGTGACACGGCCCGGGCCCGGGCGCTGCTGGCACCGATCCATGCCGATATGGAGACCATCGAAAACGACGGGTACCACCAGCGGCTCCTGATGTACAAGGGTGAGATCCTTCCGGACAGCCTCCTCGATTTTGACCATATCACCCCCGAGAATGAACTGCAGGTGGTGACGCAAGGGTACGGTGTCGGCAACTATTTGCTCAGCAGAGGTCGCGTCGACGAAGCACGCACCATCTTCCAGGCAATCCTGAAGACGAATTATTGGCCGGCCTTCGGTTATATCGCCGCCGAGGCCGATCTGCACCGCGGGTTGTGATCAGCTGCGTGGAGCCGCCCGGATCGTGGTATTCTCCTGTATCCAGCATCCCACCCTGAAGGTATCACCCTCAGCCAGCTGACGCTGGAATATGTCCTCGATGGATGGCATATACCTGCTGTAGTAGTTGATCCACTTGTTGGCTTCTGCCGAGACCGAGGGGTCTACGCGTTTTGCCTGCATAAATTTGTCGATCGCCGGCCACGTCACGATCTGACTGTCCCAACCCCGCCCGGGGCCACAAAGGGGGCCGCTGGAGGCATACAGTTTGCCGATCATGATGTAGGGTTCTCCCCAATCCGGCTTGTGCTCAAGAGCCTTCAGGGCATATTCACGGGCCCTGGTGAAATTCTTGAGGTGGGCATAATAGATCTTGCCTACGCGCAGGTTGTACTTGGCCAGTCGATCGGGATCCGATTGTTTCTCCACGTACTCGACGTAGTGATCGATCGCATCCTGGTAGCGCCCCTCTTCAAGGGCGTCCCGGGCCTGGGTGAGCAGTGGGTTGCCGGTTGGCGTCACCACGCATTTGCGCTGATACGCGCGTTCAAGCGCTGCGATCTCCTCACCTTCGGGGTCGCAGCCACCCCACAAGAGCCTGGTGCGGATGGAGAACAGCTCCTCACAGTCCGTCGTCTCGAGGTCAACCCCTTCAAAATACTTGTGCACGTAATAATCACACTCAAAAAAGCCGCGTACGGTTTCGAAGACATCCATCCGCTGGGGGGCATAGTTGACGACGATCGGCCAGCCCTCCTCCTGGTCATCCTGATGTGCTTCGCAAATGTCCAGGATCAGCTTGGCGTACCGCACGGCCACGTCCCGCCGGATCTCCTCCTTGGTAAACATCTCGACCAGCAAAGCGGTAAACGGGTTGATGACAAACGCAGGGGCGTCGAGGCCCTGGGCATCCAGGATGCGCCTGAAATGGTTGAAGATCGTCTGATTGTCTGTCAGATCCCGGTATTTGTAATAGAGGTCAAAGGCTTTGCGCCCATCGATATATCCGGGGCCGTATTCGTTATAGCACTGCCCCATCCGGTCGTACATGTAAAAGATCGAATCGAGATAGGTCTGCTTCTGACTGGCGCTTGTTGCCTGGTTGAGCAGGTGGTCGTAAATCTCGATCCCGTCCTCGAAATGGGTCTGGCGCTTGCCATCGGCTGCCGGTGCTGCGGTGAACGCCTGCCGCCAGTACGGGATGGCCTCAGCATACCGCTTGGCCCGGATATAATCGCGATAAATGACATGCGCATCGAGGGCCGCCTCTCCCGCCCGCGAATCGGAGAACTTGGCGCACGGGTCGGCACTCACAGCGGGCTTCCCTGGTTTTTGCGTGGTGGCGGTGGTCTCCTCCGTCACTTTGGGTGTGCAAGCCAACAGAAGAGCGAGAGTAGAGATCGACAACAAGTGAAGAGCACGCATTGCAAATGTTTTAAACAAAAAAGGGTTTCGTCTTCCATGTGTATGACGAAACCCTTCGTGAATTTTCGGTTAGTCTTTTCTTACGCCCTAGTTAAAGCGCAATCTGACGGGTTCGCCGATCCAACACCCTACAGTCTCGGTCTGACCTGCTTTCTTTCCCATCATAAACGCATCCTCTTCCGGTGGCATATACTGGCTAAACCGGGCAATGTTGCGATTGGCCTCGGCAGCCACTGACTCATCGATCGACTTGGCGTGACTCCATTTGTCCAGTGCCGCCAGCACCGCCAGGCCACGCGTGTAGGCATCGTTACCGCACGAGCTGCTCGACTTGGCATACATATCACCGATCAGCATGTAGGGGCGTCCCCAGCCATCCCGCAACTTGGCCGCTTCGCGCGCATTGTTACGCGCAGCACTGTACTGATCCAGCTTGCGAAACTGAATGGAGGCAATGGAGAAGTAGTAGGATGCTTTCTTCTCGGGATCGGTTTCCTTTTCGATGGCCGCCTGATATTTTTCAATCGCTCCCTTCCAGTCACCCTCATCATACAGGCGCTTGGCAACGATGGCCGGGTTGTTTTGCTCAAAGACGCGTTGGATCGAGTCGTTGTAGGCAGCAGCAAAGACAGCATACTCTGCCTCCAGCTTGGCCAGGAAGGGCTGATCGGGCTGACACCCCTGACGCTTGAGGGTGGCAATGATGCGCTTTACATTCTCCACGTCGGTGGGTGCCTCCTCGTATTCCGGGCGCAGCTTGTCTACAAAGTAGGCGCAGTCGTAAACGCGACTTTCGATCTTGGCGATCGAGCCTTGCATCGAGGCTTTGGCCTGCTCGTAATAAGGGCCGTAGGTCTCATCGTTGTCGATGTTGTAGTCGGCGATCTCGATGAGCTTGGCGTGCGCGGCACGGACTTCCTCAGCCGTGATCCTTTCATTGGAGTAGAGGTAGACCAGCAGATCGGCATAAGGCTTGAGCACGATATACTCCGATGCATTATCCGCAAGTCTGACGGCTTCCTTGATCACCTTGTACGTTTCGGCACGGGGTGGTTGCAAGTGGTAGTACATATCGAATGCCTGCCTCCCCATCAGGAGTCCCACCCGCTGATCGATACAGACCTGGTCAGCGCAATTGCGGTAGGCAATCGTTTGGTTCCTGATACATTCTGCCAGCGTTTCGTACAGATCCATGATCTTGGCCTTGTACTCATCCTGTTTGGCCTTATCCGTTTCTTCTTTCAAAAAGTGCTTGTAGATCTCAATCCCGTCGCGAAAATGGGAATCCCGTTTGCCATCGGCGGCTGGCGCCAAATCAAATGCGATCTTCCACTGGGCATACGCGCCGGCGTAGTCCTTGTTCTTCACAAACTGGCGATATACGACATGCGCATTTTCCGCATCTTCCTGTTGGGGCGAACCCAACCACGTTTCGCACTGCGCTTGCAGGCCCCATGCCAGTACCAGAGAGCAGATGATGGTCGTCAAGAGTCTCATTGAGCCATGATTTTATATTTCACGATCTAAGTTTAGTTGAATTGTCGCTTCAGGAACCACTGATTGTCATTCAGGGTTATGCCGACGCGCACTCTAAGATAATTCTCTTTGAGTGAATCCTCCGATCCACGCCTTCCGTATTCCAGGCCCAGATTGACAAACGAGAAATAGCGCTGGAACACAAAGGGCATGCCCATACCTGCAGTAATACCAAAATGATCCACCTGCTCGTCTGCGAGACTGCGGGGATCCGTTTGATAGAAGAATCCTGCGCGATATTCAACCCGGTCAAAAAAAGACGAGATCGAGGAGAAATCAGGGGTATAGCTGATGCCTCCGCTCATACGCCAACTGTCACTGAGGTCCTCTGGCCTCGCTTCGTTGACATACTCGCTCCAATTGGTAGTCGTATAGTTAACGCCAAAACTCCACTTGGTAGTTTCCTCGAAGCGTACGCCCACCCCCAATTCACTCGGCAGTGTCCCTTCGCTGCGCGCGTCAACCTGATATCTTGCGGTATCGGCGGTCTGGAAAAACGGATTCTGAACATAATTGATGTAGTCGCCGCGAGTGGTAAATGAATTGGACCCGTTGTAATGTACGCCGAGGGTCAGCCGGCGACCATTCTGCCGCGGTGACAAGCCGAGATCGAGGTCGTACTGCGCACCCACCGACCACAACCATCCGCGCACGGAGAAATTGCTGCGCTCCACATGCTCATAATTGTTGAACAGATCGTCAAAGACCGTTTCGGTGAGGTATTCGGACTCACCAAACAGATAGCTCAGTTTGAGACCGACTGCAAGTGACCGGTACTTCCAGCCATTGACCACATTAAACTTGTTGGTGCCGCCCAGGCCCTGGAAATTGCGACTGACCACGCCGATCGAGTCGACGAAATCGGCACTGCGCACAGAATAGCCGACTTCACTATACGGGGTCACTGAAATATTCAGCCCCCACGAAAAGTCAAGGTCACGCCGTTCGAGCAGCTCGTTGATGGGATTGATCAGGGGAATACTGAGTGAGAGATAGTCGGCATTGCCGCTCCATACACTGTTGGTCTGTTCTCCTTGTTTCAGACCCGTCACTTTACCAAACAGACCCAGCTCAAACGCCGTTGCCTCCAGATGCCCGAGCGATGCGGGATTGACGAGATTGGCCTGGTAGATGTGGTGCCAGGCCGCCCCCAGGCCGCCCATGGCGCTGGAGCTGACAAAATCAGCCTGTACGATATCACCCAGTCCGAAGCGGGTAAGCGGCGCATTCAGCTTGGGCTGAGCCATGCCCATGACGGCCGCCATGAGCAGCGTAACAAACAACCATCCTCTAGTTAGATTCTGCGACATGCATCATCAGTATTTCATTCAGCCCGATCAGCACCAGATTTGGGCGCACAAATATCTCCGTTTTCAATCTATCCGCAAAATACGGCGCGTCGCCACCGGTCAAAACCGGTACCACCGTCCCGAACTGCTCACGACAGACCTCCACGTAGCCCGCAATCTCCATCAGCACTCCAATCAATCCCCCGTTCTGCAGGGCCTCTTCGGTTGACGTCCCAAACAGGTCGTGCAGGTCATTCCTCTCTACAGATGGCAGCCGGGAGGTAAATTGGTGCATCGCCCGGTACCGCATGTCGAGTCCGGGTGAGATATTCCCCCCGATATAGACGCCGTCTGCGGTCACGACATCGTAGGTGATACACGTACCGGCATCGATCACACAAGCATGGTCGTTCGGGAACAGGAAATGCGCACCTACCACCGCTGCCAGCCTGTCCTTGCCCAGGGTTTCCGGGGTCTGGTACCTGCTCTGGATCGGCACGGCCGTCCAAGCTTCCAACTGCACCGCCACCCCACTCACACCCAATGCACTGACGTCCACCTGGTCGCGCACCGATGAAACAATCACGTGATGGATCTGGTGCGGCGTGCTCCTGATAAACTCCGGAATATCCAGCGTTGTGAAGGACTGTTTTTCAACGAGCGTTCTGCCATCGAAAACGCCAACCTTCGTCCGGGTATTGCCGATGTCAATGGCTAAATTCAAAACGTATCAATGCTTGAAATGTCGATGCCCGGTCACCACCATTGCCATTTGGTGCTGGTCGCAAAAGTCAATGCTGTCCTGATCCCTGATGGATCCACCCGGCTGTATCACTGAAGTAATGCCTGCCTCATGCGCGATCTCCACGCAGTCGCTAAACGGAAAGAAGGCATCCGATGCCATGACGGCACCAGCCAGGTCAAACCCGAAGCGGATCGCCTTGTCAATGGCCTGCCTCAATGCGTCTACGCGCGAAGTCTGGCCACACCCCATGCCAACCAGCTGTCGATCCCGGGCCAGAACGATCGCGTTTGACTTGAGGTGTTTGACACATTTGTTGGCAAACAGCAGATCAGCGATCTCCTCCGGGGCCGGCTGACGCCGGGTCACGACCTGCAGGGCAGCTGCCTCTTCGGTGTGCAGGTCGGTATCCTGCTGGATCACTCCGTTCAGGATCGATTTGAAGGCATGCTGCGGGGCCGGGAAGTCCACGATCTGCAGCAGCACGCGCTTCTTCTTCTTTTCGAGCAAGGCGCGGGCCTCATCCGTAAATGCCGGTGCCAGGAGCACCTCGTAGAAGATCTTGTCGATCTCCTCTGCCGTCGGCAGATCGATCTCCGCGTTGCTGATCAGGATCCCGCCGAACGCCGACACATTGTCGCCGGCCAGGGCAGCGTGCCAGGCTTCCAGAATGCTGTCGCGCGTTGCCACACCACATGCATTGGTATGCTTGAGGATCGCGAAGGTGGGTGCATCATCCTGGAACTCACGCATCAAGTGCATGGCCGCGTCGATATCGACGAGGTTGTTGAATGAGAGATCCTTGCCGCTCAGCTTGCTGAACACTTTCTCAAGCTGACCGAAATAGATCGCGCTCTGATGGGGGTTCTCGCCATAACGTAAAGACATGGCATCATGCATGCTGTGCTTAAACACCATGCCATTGCGCCCCTGGCTGAAATGGTGGTAGATCAGGGCATCATAGTGGGATGAGACCTTGAATGCGCAGGTAGCCAGGAATTGCCTGTCTGCGAGGTCGGTCTCCCCCGCTTTTTCGCGCAACAGGTCGAGGAGATATGGATATTCTTCCCTTGAGGGAACCACGACCACGTCTTTGTAGTTCTTTGCCGCCGCCCTGATCAGGGAGATGCCGCCGATATCGATCTTCTCGATAATGGTCTGCTCATCGGAGGTCTCGCGCACGGTCTGTTCGAAGGGGTACAGGTCTACAATGACCAAATCGATGGCCGGGATCTCGTAGGTCTCGAGCTCGGCGATATGCCCTTCCTCCCGCCGGGCCAGGATACCGCCAAACACCTTGGGATGCAGGGTCTTGACGCGACCGTCGAGAATGGAGGGGTAAGCGGTCAGGGATTCCACGGCATGCACAGGCACACCGAGCTGCTCGATGTAGCGCAGAGTTCCGCCAGTGGAATAGATTTCGACACCGAGGTGGTCGAGCGCACGCACGATGGGGTCAAGGCCCGATTTGTTGAAGACCGACACCAGCGCCGACCGGATTTTGACACGATTCATTGGGAGATATTTGCTGTTTTTAATGAGGCTGCAAAGGTAGCCAAAAGCATCCCAACATCTGAGATGCAGATCACACAAATCCCCAAGCGCGACATGCATTTTCTCTATCTTGTCGCAAAGCACGGCCCATGCGCACGCTGCCTGCCCGTCTCACCGCACTCGACGCATTCCGGGGGCTCACGATCGCCGGGATGATCCTGGTCAACACCCCTGGCAGCTGGTCATACGTCTACCCTCCGTTGCGGCATGCAGAATGGGAGGGTTGTACACCCACCGACCTGGTGTTCCCGTTTTTCCTGTTCATCGTCGGGGTGGCCATGTGGTATTCCTTCAAGAAATTCGACCACCGCCCGTCACCAGAGGCGTGGCGCAAGATCCTGAAGCGCGCGGCGCTGATCTTCCTGATCGGGCTTGGCCTCAACGCCTTCCCGTTTTATGATCACAGCCTGAGCACCTTGCGCATCATGGGCGTGCTGCAGAGGATCTCCGTGGCCTTCCTGTTTGGTGCCGCGATCTGTATCACCGTCCCGCGCAAGCGGCTGCACTGGGTGGTGGCCACCATCCTGCTGGGCTACTGGGCATTGCTCAGATTCCTGGGCGGAGAGGGCGCCTATGATCTTGAGACCAACATCGCGCGGCAGGTCGACCTGGCCGTGCTCGGGGAGGCACATGTCTGGCGGGGCTTCGGTATCCCGTTTGACCCGGAAGGCCTGATGAGTTCACTCCCGGCTGTAGCCACCGTGGTCCTCGGGTTCATGCTCGGGTCGTATATCGATCGCTCAAAGTTGCAGGGAGCCGCCCTGCCCACGATCTGCGTTTTCGGTGTGATCGGAGTCGCCCTGGGTCTTGTATGGCACCAGTCCTTCCCCATCATCAAAGGGCTCTGGACGAGCAGCTACGTTGTCTACACCGCCGGCATCGCCGCCGTGCTCCTGGCCATCTTCCTCTGGCTGATCGATGTGAAAGGCTGGAAGCGATGGGCCCAGCCGTTTGTGGTGTTTGGAATGAATCCGTTGTTCATCTACGCGCTTTCGGTCCTGTTTGTGAAGATCCTGACCCGGATCCGGTGGGAGTCGGATGGAGAGACCGTCAATGCTTTCGGCTGGGCGTATGAGGCCGTGTTCGTTCCACTAGCCGGTAATCTCAACGGATCGCTGCTCTTTGCCCTGACCTACGTCTTCATCCATTGGCTCATTGCCTGGTGGTTGTTCCGGCGCAGGATATTCATTAAGGTCTAGTGATACTGTGCGACAGTGACTCGGTGACTCAGTGCTTCAGTGCTCCAGTACTCCAGTGACTCATTTCTTGGAGTCTGGTGTCTGGAGCTTCACTCACCATCCCCGAAAAGCGCACTCTGCGCTGTCGGCCGCTTGAAGTCGAGGATATTGCCCATCTGATAGCAAATCCGGCAGCGGGGCTCGTACTTGTCCTTTTCACCCACGACCACGGTATCGGTCTCGTCGGAGAGACGATAGGAATGGGTGGCCAGGTTTCCGCAATGCGGACAGATGGCGTGCAGCTTGGTGATGTACTCGGCGATGGCCAGGAGTGCCGGCATCGGTCCAAACGGCTTGCCTTTGTAAT
>JAWWBX010000146.1:0-10255 GCA_033720735.1 Saprospiraceae bacterium | reverse complement strand
CAACCCGTAGGCGATACCCTTGTTTCCCTCAGTACCGCTCACCACTTCCGGGATGATCTGCTCCATGTCCTGGGCAACAAACCCGAGGCTGGGGCTGCCGTCGGCGAGGTAGCGATAGGTGACCGGACGCAGTTGCATGACGTCGGACAGCCCGTAGGAGAGTGGCCGGATGTCTGATTTTCTTGCAATGTCCGAGGCGTTGGTCCACACCCCGCCGGCCGTGACGTGCGCGCCGCTGGCCATTTCCAGCGGGTGGGTACTCGAGGTGAGCCCGACACCCAGTTTGCCACCTACGTACAGGTTGGGATCAGCGGTGTCGCCACCGCCCGGGGAGTCAAGGAGGTAGAAACTATTACTTCCATACCCGATAAAATCTTCGCTCACACCGATGTGTCCGAAAGCAATGTAATTGCCATCCGTGCCAACAAAATTGGTGTCTGGGCCAAATTCTCCCGGGAATCCAAGGCCGTCCAGGCGGGCTTTGCCGTTGACGTCAAATTTTGACGAAGGGAATTGGGTGTCAATTCCGACCCAGTCATTACAATTCACAAAGATCCCCCGATCCTTACCGCTAAAGCTCATCCAATTGCCGTTCATGGCCAGATTTTGAGTCGCCGAGTGATTTCCGAGCGTATTGGTTTCCGATACCGCGATGGATCCGTCGGCGTTGGAAGACTGAATATACTGCCGCAATCCAGGGATCTCATAGGCCTTCAGAAAGTCCAGAGTATTGAAAGAAATATAGATAGAATGACGATTAATGGTACTGGACAGTACTTCGTAGCCTGCCCCGTTCACCTGAATCGTCTGCAAAGATTCTGGCGAAAACGAATTATGCACATTGATTAATTCCAGCTGTCCAGAGTTGGTCTTATAGGCCACACCGTTCAGGATATGGACGGAAATCGGAGTGGATATGTCAGGATGCGTAGCCACCACGCTGCAGGACAACGGATTTGTGATGTCTACCATTTCCAGATTGAACGAATTCGCATCTGCGATGCACAGGACATCATTTTCAGCAGCCATACTCACAGGTTGAGCACCAATCGGCGTGCTATGCGCAAGGAAAATATTATTGGGGTTGGAAATATCTATGACTTTCAATGTGTTTGTTCCGTCGTCGGCCACAAATGCATAGTTACCTTCTGTAACAACCAATACCGGATCTCCTCCCAGTGCCAGGGTATCAACAATATTAATGGAATGTGGATTCGAAATATCTATGACCTCGAGAGCATCATTCCCGGTATTTGCCACGTACGCATATGAGCCGCTGATGGCAATGGACTTTGGCGATGAACCGACAAAGACCTCTGAAACAATTTGCAGGGTCGTCGGGAAGTTGATATCTACTGCAAGCACTTTATTGTGATGGTCGTCGCAATAAAAGATATAGTTGCCGGAAATCGCTGCCGCAGTGGGCGAGGGCCCTAATGCCCCAAATCCCATACTGCTCTTGACGTTTAAACCAGATTGCGGATGGTGCTCTACAACAAGGATTTGATTGGTAGCATCAACAAAGTAGTAGACGAAATTGTCGTCAGCGACCATAAGCTGACTTGGATCACCGATAATCGGAACGATGCTGTCTGCCAGAACTACCGGAACTTCGCTCGTAATTTGCGAGGGCGAGATCAAAGATCCCCATTCCGGCTTAAGTGCGTCATTCAATCTGAGAATGAAGCCTTCCTCAGTGCCAGGTGTGGCAGCTACGATCTCGTTCCACTCACTCTGATAGATCCAGCCACTGCCCGATGTATTATCAAACACCTGTAAACCGCCAACCGGATTGAGGATCGCTTCACGTTGTGTTCCGGTCATTCTGGGGAGAAGCATTCCGCCGGTCGTACTGGCAACTTCAAACTGAGCACTCGGATGAGGTGCTGTAGCACCAACAGATATCCGGCCATCGTCCAAAATGCGCATCCTGTTGAGGTTCTCATCCGTGCGAAAAGCCAGCCCAGAATTATCGAACGCGGTCACGGCTTTGGTTCGCGTAAATCCATTGACCTGCAACTTGCCAATTCCAGAGGAGGGGTCAGTGCCAATCCCAATATCTCCGAATTCATTCATGTACATACGCGTACCGAATCCAGGATTGCTAAGATTAAATCGGAGTGTTTTGTCCAGCTGGTCGATTGACCATTGGGCACCAGAAGTATTTAACCAGGTCAAGTCGGCGCCATCGAGCCCACTCGTGGTCTCCAGCAAAATGCCCTGACCGGCACCACCGGCTGCTTTGATATGCAATACATCAACAGGAGTTGATACACCAATGCCTACTTGTGCGGTAACCAGGGTTGTGCTAATCAGGCACCACAGGACCATACACAGAATTTGGACAGGAATTCTCATAGGCCAGAATTTATTTTGTAGCGTAAATACTTTTCGTAACGTCTTGCGGATATACGAGCTCTTGCCTGGGGTCAGCGTTCTTGAGTCGTTGAAATATAATATGACCGACCAGTTTCACCAAACCCATTGCCGACGCAAAAGCTCTCCTGCAGCTGAATATCTAGATCTCTCCGCGCTGGAGAAGGTCGACTGCATGGTTCGCCGCCCTGGCGGCTAAGGCCATTCCTCGATTCCACACCCAATGGGTGCTGCACTCGGAATGACAATGTCGCATATCTAGATCTCCCCGCGCTGGAGAAGGTCCGCTGCATGGTTTGCTGCCCTGGCAGCCAGGGCCATGTAGGTGAGTGACGGGTTCTGGGTAGAGGTGGAGGTCATACAGGCACCATCCGAAACGATCACGTTGGGGCAGGCGTGCAGTTGATTCCAACCGTTCAGTACGGAGGTTGACGGGTCACGCCCCATGCGTGCGCCACCCATTTCGTGGATGTCAAGGCCGGGCGCCTGACCAGTGTCGATCTGCTCGATGTCCTCAAAGCCTGCCTTCTCAAACATCTCGGTGGTGGTGGCGAAGTAATCCTGGAGCATCTTCTCGTCATTCTCGTCGTATTCAACATTAAACCTCACCAGTGGGATCCCCCAGTCATCCGTCTCCGCAGGATCGAGCCGGATCCGATTCTCCGCTTTCGGGATGGTCTCGCCCATCATGCGCGAAGCAATGCGCCAGGGACCGAATTGTGGCTTCTCACCGAGGATGGACTGTGTGAGCGCAGGTCCCAGGCCCGCGGGGGGCTGTGGAGTGAGCCCTCGCCAGGCACCAAATGAAATCGCATACCCGCGCAGGAAGTCGGTCTCCTGACGGTAGACGTTGCGGAAGCGCGGGATATACCCACCGGTCGGGATGCGGCCCTTGATGGCCTTGTCGGCGTGCCCGTGCCAGGTCGCATTGACAATGCCGCGGTAGTTGTGGAACGCGACATACTTACCCAGTAGCCCGCTGTCATTACCCAGGCCGTTCGGAAAGCGATCTGACCTTGAATTCAATAACACCGCGCATGAATTGATCGAACCGGCATTGACAAAAATGAGTGAGGCGCGGTACACAGTCACCTCTTTTGTGTGCGCGTCGATCACCCGTACGCCGGTGGCTTTGCCCAGGTTGTCGTCATAAAGAATGGAATGGACGACCGAGTCGGGGCGCAGCGTCAAGTTACCCGTCTTCATGGCCCACGGGATCGTCGAGGAATTGGCACTAAAGTACCCGCCGAGCGGACAGCCGCGCTCACATTCCGTGCGCTTGAGGCAGGTGCTGCGACCCTGTTGCAAATGGATCTCCCGGGGTTCACTGAGATGGGCGCAGCGGGCGAAGATCACATAGCGGCCCTGATATGCTTCGGCGACGACTGATTGAAAATACTCCTCGACACAATTGAGCGGCCACGCCGGGAGGAACTCTCCGTCAGGCACCGTGTCGAGCCCGTCACGATTGCCGGCGATACCGACAAAGGTTTCCACTGCACTGTACCAGGGGGCAAGGTCATCATACCGGATCGGCCAGTCCACGGCAAAGCCATCACGTGCGGGCCCGTTGAAGTCGTAGTCACTCCAGCGTTGCGTCTGCCGGGCCCACATCAGCGAGCGCCCGCCCACCTGGTAGCCGCGGATCCAGTCGAACGGCTGGTCCTGGACATAGGGATGGTCTTTGTCCTTGACAAAGAAATGCGCGTTGTCCTCTCGATAGGCATAGCAACGGGCGATGGAGGGGTTTTCTTCACGGACCTTCAAGGGGATCTCCCCGCGGTGCGGCAGCTCCCATGGGCGCAGGTTGGCCGTGGGATAGTCCTTGATGTGGGTGACGTTGCGCCCGCGCTCAAGCAACAACGTCTTCAGGCCGCGTTCACAAAGCACCTTGGCCGACCAGCTCCCGCTCATGCCCGCCCCGATCACGATGGCGTCGTACACCATGTCGCTCATCGGCGTACGTTTTCAACCTGACGGCACGGATCATACACGGCAGGGACCATTTCGAATTCGAGATACTGGGTCAAATAGTGCTCAGAGGTCATCAGAAACCGGATTGACTTGTCGCGCACGGCGTCAATGAACAGTACGGTTGGTTCTGCAGCCGCCTGATCTTCCAGGGCATTTTCCACCATGGCCAGGATCTCTTCGGGCGTTGCCTTGCGCAGGCGGACCTGGTTTTGTTCCACGAAGAATTTGAATTGATCAAAGCCTTCCGCAAAGGAAACGACTTCCTCATGCGGCATTCCGTCGTTGACCATGGTCAGGATCAAGTCGACAGGGGAGCCGGGTGGAGTGGGCAGTTCTGGGATAGGCAGGATGGCCTGACTGATCGCGGCCAGGTAGTTGCGGTGCCGCCGGTCCAAAGCCAGTCTTCCGTTGACGAGCATCCCGGTCACCGGCCGGTCCGAGCAGCCGGGCAGGAACATCGTTGCCGTGGCGGCCAGGGCAAGATTACGGATGGCATCCCGTCGCTTCATACGGGAATGTAGGGATATCCGCCCGAATGCACACCAGCTCGCGGGACAGGAACGCCGGGAGTTGAGGACTACTGCACCGCCACAAACCCGACCGCGGTCAATGCGTCAGCATCCTCAGGGTAGACCTGCACCTCGATGTACTTGGTCACTTTGCACATGGCCGTAGCGTCCGCGCAACTCTGTCCGTATCCACCCGTATTCCTGAGCATGCACAGACAGTCGGAGCCGTCCTTGCCGCAGGCACAGTCCTTGGCCGGACTGGAGTGAATGCCGATGTCCAGGGCGGTCACGCCGGCGTCAGCCAGGAACGCCTCGACATTGGCACGAGGGGATTTCTGGAGGTCGGCCTCAAGGATCGGATCGTTGACGCTCTCGTCATACCCCATCGTAACCGATCCATCTCCGCAAGCTGAAGCGAGAAGGGCGGTCAGAAGAACTGCACAAGCGCATTTGGTCAAAAAGGTCAGTGATTTCATGGATCTCAGGGTTTGCATGTTGTTGGATCAGGTGAAGGTATTTGCGTTACTGGGCGAGAGGGTCACGGGTCTCATCAAGATACGAAGTTTTTGTCATGACACGCGGAAACGGCGCTCAGCCTATCCGGCTGCTTCCTGCGCGGCGCTGATCTTCTCCTCGGCCTCCATCAAATGTTCCTCTTCCGCATCAGCATCCGGTGCTGACTGCCTGTCCAAACACAGGCTGCAGTACATTGCAAAGTGATCGGAACCAAACTTAGGTAACCGGCGGATCGCATGCAATTTGAAATGATGCGAATGGAAAACATGATCGATCGGCGCGCGGAGCAACGGATACCACGCATGGAAGGTGTTGAACAAACCACGACCCTTGCGGGGGTCCAGCAGTCCCGCCACGCGCTGGAAAAGCCGGCCGATATCTGACCACGCGACATCATTGAGATCTCCACAAACGATCACGGGACCCTCCAGGTTACAGATCATCCTGGCCGCCACCATTAGCTCGCCATCCCGGGCGACACTGGTCGACCGCTCCATGGGCGCCGGCGGGGGCGGGTGGATACAGATCAGCTGGACATGCCTGCCGTTTTCCAACTGCAGCCGGGCACGGATAGAGGGGTAGCGGTCATCGACCAGGTACATGACCTGCTCTTCGACGATCTTCAGCCGCGAATACAGATGCATACCGTAGAGATTGTCCTGCGGAACTTTGACGCGGAAGGGATAAGCCTTGGCAAAGGCGTCCAAAACTGCTTCCCACTTGTGGTCCGATTCAAGGGTGATGAATACATCCGGCTGATTGACGTCCAGCAAACGCACAAACCCGGCTTTGTTTTCATTTGTCTGCAGGACATTGGCCCAGAGGATGCATAGGTCAGGCGGGTCGCTGCAACCCGCCGATTGCACCGGTGCGAGTGGGGTATAGGGAAAGATCACCCGGGCTTGCCAGGCCGTACTCAGGACCACCAGCCCAAACAGGATCATCTGTAATGGTTCTGCTGGCAGGTCGGCAACATAGAGGATCACGGCAAGCACGCCCAGACAGAGAAACAGCACACGACCAAATTCGAAGGCCGCAAAGAACCAGTGCTTGAACGGCAGGAACGGGATCAGGAGCGCCAGGATCAGGAAGACAGAAAGAATAGTCAACAGGCTAACGTGCAGTGTTCCCGCTTAAAATAATGCAATGTACCGGGACACGCACGATCACCTTGCGCAAATCAGCGGGTCACTGGTCGAAAGGACGATTTTCTTCAATCGTATCAACGTGGTCCTTGAGTTCCTGCAAGCCAAAGTAAAAGGCAGCACCGAAGAGCAATGTCACGGCACCTGCGATATAGGGTACGAGGGTGGTCATTTGCGTGCGATTTTCATGACTTTGAGATAGACACCGAAACCCAGGATCGAAGGGACCCAGAGCCCGACAAACAGGGCGTCCTGACGGTCACCATTGAACCAGAGGACCTCGGAAAAAATGAGACAGGCAAAAGCCAGAACCAGGACGATCACGTCTGTTCTACTCAGGTATTTGCGCATAGTGTTGGATTATTTTGTCTAAACATGAAACAAAAACAGGCATAATTGTTCACTGATCCGGTCCCCAACCACAAGCTCCCGGATTGTAATGACGCGATGACCAGGGGCCGGCCCTGGCTGATTGTGTATCTTTTATGGACGCAATCCGAACCGTTATGCCACGCACCATTTTTTGTCTGTTCTTTCTGCTCAGCTCGCTGTCGATGGCGGCTCAGGAGCCGATCCGGATCGCCCTCGCCGGAGACGCCATCATCACCCGCAAATTGTCCGTGTACAAGGAGCCTGAGTTCCTGGGCATGATCGACGTGATCCGCTCGGCTGATGCCGCCTTTGTCAACCTGGAAGTGCTGCTGCACGACTACGAGCACTTCCCGATGCACCAGAGCGGCGGCACCTACATGCGTGCCGATCCGGAGATGGCCGCGGAGTTGAAGTGGGCCGGCTTCGACATGGTGTCCCTGGCCAACAATCACACCGGCGACTACGGGCCAGGAGGCATGCGGACCACCATCAGGCATGTTGAAGCGGCAGGATTCCTGTACGCCGGTGCCGGCGAAAGCCTGACCGCGGCACGGGAAGCCCATTTTATGGAGACCGCCAATGGGCGGATCGCGCTCATCTCGTGTGCTTCGACGTTTCCCGACCATTCTCGGGCCGGCAAGACCAGAGGTGCCATTCCTCCCCGGCCGGGTTTGAACCCCATTCGCTTTCGCACAACCTATATCCTTCCTCCGGATCATTTCACCAGGATGCAGATGGCCGGGGTGTCACTCGGGTTGCTGGACACGGTCAGGGAAACAGGCAGTTTCCGCCTCTTCCGGCAAAATTTTGAGTTGGGCGACAGTGCCGACATCCGCACCGAGCCGAATCAGGAAGACCTCGAAGCCATTGCCGGGGTGGTGCGCAATGCCGCCCGGCTCGCTGATGTTGTGATCGTTTCGGTGCACGCCCACGAACGCGACGGAGATCTCTCAATTCCGGCGGAGTTCCTGGTCACGTTTTCCCGGGCGATGGTGGATGCCGGTGCCGATATCATTGCCGGGCATGGTCCGCATGTCCTGCGTGGGATCGAGATCTACCAGGGCAAGCCGATCCTGTACAGCCTCGGCGATTTCATGTTCCAGAACGAGACGCTGCACCGCTTGCCATCCGAGAACTATGAGCGGTATGAACTCGGCCCGGACCAGGGGCTTGCTGACTTCAATGCGGCACGATACCGAAACGATACCCGTGGGTTTCCCACCCGGCCGGAAGTGTGGGAAGGCGTGATCGCAATGCCGGAGTTTGACGGCGAGACATTGACCAGCCTGGAACTCCATCCGATCTCCCTGCAGCATGGTGAGCCACCGGCAGTGCGCGGTCGTCCGATGCTGGCAGATGAGGAACTGGGGAAGAAGATCATCGAGGATCTGAGGCGATTATCCGCTCCGTTTGGCACATCAGTTGTTTACCAGGATGGGATGGGAGTGGTGCAAATAGGTGCGTCGGTGCGTAGGTGACTCAGTGCGTCCGTTTATCCGTTTTTTCGGTTGCGTCGTGAACCGCATGTCAGCTGATGCGTGTAGGGTGCGTGGATCGCCTGGGTGTATGTGGCGGTTGCCGTTCGTCCGTTTTCGGTCTTGTTAGTGCTTTGGCGGCTGTATCTTGGTATTGTTCACTCTTTCGCTGATGATCTAAAGCCGAACGCCATGCACCATCCTTTCTTCATCATCGCCCTACTGGCCGTTGGCGCTTGCGGAAACCAACCGCAGCTGACACTTGAGCAACACCGGATCGCAATCAAGGAAGGATATGATGCGTGGGTGAAAACAACGAGCCAGAAGGATATTGACAAGTGGTCGGAGTTTCTGGCGGCCGATGCCGTATTCCTGCCGCCGGAGAGCCAGCCGCTCCAATCCATCACTGAGATCAGGAATTATTACCTGGAGTTGTTTCAGGATCCGAATTTTGAAATTGCCTGCGAGCAGGTTTATGTTCAGGTGTCCGAATCGGAGGACCTGGCATGGAGCCGCGGCTATTGTGAGGCGAAGTTGACAGGCGCCGATGAAAAAGTCGAAACAGTTTCCAGCAAGTGGGTTAAAGTCTGGGAAAGGCAACCTGATAGTACCTGGAAGTGCAGGCTGAATACCTGGAATGCCAATTAGTGCCTGCTGACCTTGCAGGCCACAATGAATGTGCGCGCGCGTTGCCCCTGCGTCAGTGCCTCAGCAACCCGGTGACTCGGTGACTCAGTGACTCGGCGCGTCCGTATATCTGTTTTCAGTTATGTCGTGAAACAGCCTGTCAGTTGAATCGCGTAGAGCGCGCGGGGGTCGCCCCTTCAGGGGTCGGGGTTGCTGTGGCGGTTGCCGTTGGTCTGTTCCTCCGTTAGTCTGTTTTTCCGTTGCGTGTAAACCTCAACGTCAACTCAATTGTGTCAACGGCGCGCGGGGTCGCCCCTCAGGGTCGGGGGGGTGGCGGTTGCCGTTGGTCTGTTTATCTGTTTTTCGGTTGCGTTGTGAACCCTCCCTGTCAGTTGATTCGTGTAATGGGCACGGGGGTCGCCCCTTCAGGGGATGGGGGTTGTCATTCCGAGCGGCCCGTAGCAACGCGCAGGGGCGTCGAGGAATGTTCTGGTAAAAACGCCGCGGGATTTCGACCGTAGTGGAGAAATCTGGCAAACCAAGCGAATGCATGAGCTCTGCATGCCACGTGGAATTTCGTAATATTAATTGGCCGAGTTACTTCATTCACAACGTATTAATCTACCACTTCCAACTCAAAGTCATGCGATCCACCGTTCTTGTTTACCTGATTTGCCTGTCCCATCTGATCACGGCGCAGGATGATCGCAAGGTCATGTCTGCCGTCGATTTTCTCAACATCCCCGCGGTATCAAACCCGGCATTGTCACCTGATGGCGGAAAGCTCGTGTACGTCCTTTCGGAGAGCGACTGGGACGCCAACCGCCAGGTCCCGCATCTGTGGATGGTCAACAATGATGGCAGTGATGCCCGGCAGATCACGTTTGGTGAGAATGGCGAGCGCAATCCACAGTGGTCACCTGACGGCCGTCACATCTCCTTTATTACCAGGCGGGGCGATGACGCGGACAACCAGGTGTATCTCATGCGCGCCGACGGAGGTGAAGCGCAGCGCCTGACCGACCACGCGACCTCCGTCTCTTCGGTGAGCTGGTCGCCCGACGGCAATACCCTGTATTTTCTGGCGTCCGATACATTGACCTCGGAACAGGAGGCCGCCAGGAAGGCCAAGGACGACGTCTATGCGCTTGATGAGAACTACCAACAACGCCACCTCTGGAGATTTGATGTCGGGTCGCGCGAGGAAACGCGCATCACGTCTGGCGACTACTCCGTCCTCAGCTATCACCTCTCGGCGAAT
>JAWWBX010000145.1:0-10281 GCA_033720735.1 Saprospiraceae bacterium | reverse complement strand
GCATCAGCCGGGGTTTGGTTCAAGAGTGATTGTGTGGTCGCGAGTGCCCAAAACACTATAACAGGTGCCAGGAGATAGGATAAACGACCGGTCCTCTTATGTAACCTGATGCGTCGCGTTCGGATGAAATATGTCTGGGCCACGAGCATGCATAACCACATGGTCATGGTGATGGCATGGATGTGATAAATGACATTCATCCGTTCCGGTAAACTTCCAAGGATCGAGACATAGGTTTTCCAGAAGGCAAGAAGTGCTGCGGGTACTACCAGAATAAAAAAGATGAGCAGGTTTCGTGACTCTCTGACGTCAATGAGGGTACGACCGGAGGACGTGCTTTGCTCGATACTCATAGGTAAAAATCAGTCCAGTTGTATTGACCTGAACAAGCAGTTTAAATATATGAATATCTCCCGACCTCGCATGCCGGCAAAAAATGGTGCTAGACGCCTGAGTCTCTTTCGTCAATTTGCCTAAGGCAATCAATCCAAGATGCTGCAGTGCGATACAGCAAAACAGATCGTGCTGTTAATCGAGCCTCAGTTGCACCCAGGGCATGGCAAGCTCCTTGAACCGCTGGATGAGCTCCAGAGCCTGGTCCTCGTCACGGCCCATGAGTGCGGTATAGCCTGCAACATCTGCGAAGAGCTGGAAGTCACGTTTTCAGGGATGATGGTGATCAGTTGAAGATAGCGATTCGTGGCATCAAATGGGGGCAAGATAGCAGCGACCGCACCCGGCAGCTGCGTTGACCACACGGCCGTTGATACCAAGCCGAACTTGCAGCTCGCAATCATATCTCTGATTGTTGCGATGCTGTGCGGCACACTACCGGAAAACGCCCAAAGATGTTACCTTCAAGCGGTTTATGTGGGTTAGCCGCATCCATTGCGGCTACACGGGAAGGCGCACAGCCTTCCCTTTTTTATGCCCTGGGGTAGTGACTCACCGCCATCACCGCACCTCGAATGGGCGATTTCCCCACCTGTGCGCTGGCTCACAACACCTGTTCCGATACTAACGTTGTAATGTCAGACCAATCAAGACCAACCAAGTCAATACACATGCCGTCAAGGACGCTGATCCTTTCAATGGTCGTACTTGTCAGCCCATCGCTCGTCGACGCCCAAGAGACTGACCCGGTGTTCTTCAGCGAGGTCATCAGCTGGGACAAGGTGCGGACCGGGGAAACGGTCATCCTTGACCAGCTCACCTTTGTCGCCGACTCCGCGCAGCTGACTGAAGAGCATTTGTGGATACTCGACGATCTGTCGGTTTATCTGCTGCAGCACCCGCGTCTGCGGATCACGATCACAGGTCACACCAATACCAAGCCACAGCACGCTTATTGTGATGCCCTCTCAGCGGCCCGGGCAGAGGCCGTGAAAGCGTACCTGGTCACCATGGGTGTGCCGGAAGAAGTGATCACCACCATCGGGATGGGCAAGCAGCAACCATTGTATCCGGATGATACCTACGACCCGCAGAAACAGCGCAGGAACCAGCGTGTGGAGGTGAAGCTGGAAGAAGTGAAGGAGTGATCAAAGACAATTCTCTAACTGTCGAACCCGTCGCGCTGCTCTGCCGTCGCATCAGTCGACTCGCCCCCTCATTCTCTGCAGAATCGCCTGGAATCCGGGATTGTCCCGGTACGGCTCAAATGCAAGCTCAGACATAATGGAACCCAGATCTCCATCTTTCTGCTCATGCGCGCGTTCAAGCCAGATCAGCATCTCCTCTTCTTCACCGAGTAACGCGTGGAGCAAGGCCATCGCATGGTTGCGGTGATGGAGGCCCGCGCTGACCTGCGCTTCCAGTTCCCGGCGATACTGATCACTACGAAGCTGATCATCAACCATCAGATAGGCACCCGTCAGATATGCAGCAGCGAAGCTCAGGATTGAACTGTCTGATGCAAAACGGGCCTTCTCATAGTGTTCGATGGCTTTCAGATACTGCTTGTCGTGGTAGTACGCACTGCCCAGGTAGAAATTGACGTAGGGAATATCCATCATCCCGGCCGCCGTATCCAGTTTCTGCTGGGCCTGGCTAAATTGCCTGAGCATCGTGAGAATGATCCCCTGATCAGAGTAGATCACAAAGTTGTCCGGTTCGACCCCGGCGGCAATGCCGGCCAGCCGCATGGCTTCCTGGTACCTGCCATTGGCAATGTAGGTGGAGAGAATTGTACACGTGCAGTAACTGGTAGGAACCTTGGGCCAGGAATTCATGGCAATTGCGCGATCAATATCCCTTTTGGCCTGATCAAGTCTGAGCGTGTAGTTCTTATGCACATTCCCACGGACGAGATAGATATCCGAGCTTTCAGGGTCCAGGGCAATTGATCGCTCAATATGCGGCATGGCCAGGGACACAATCTCATCCGACGGGAGTGGATTGGGGCTGAACATTGGATGTTGTTCCAGTGCATAGCTCCATGCCATCAGGGTATGAGCTTGCGCGTACTCCGCATCCAGCTTGAGAGCATCGTCCAGATACCGCCTGGCGTTCAGGAACCCTTCTCCTGTTACTTTCGAGATCTCATTCCAGGCTCTCCAAAAGAGATCGAATGCCACACCGTTGGTTGTGCCGACTTCCGCAATGGCTTTTGCCTCCCCCGGCGAGAGTGAAATATTGAGATGCCGGTTAACCATCGTGGCAACCTGCACTTGCAACGATGGGGCATTCATCATGGGCAGGTGGTAGCTTCCATTCCACAGGACATCGTTTGAATGCGGATTGACCAATTCAATAGAAAGCCTGACACTGTCATGAAAGACGCCCATGCTCCCGGTAATCAGATATTGTACATCCAGCTCGTTGGCAATCTGCACCAGGGGCAACCTTCCGGGTTCGTACGGGTAGATCAAACTAAACGGACGCACGGTCAGTGAATTGACCTTGGCCAGTTGTTCAATCAATTCTTGTGTAATCCCGTCAGCCAAATACTGCAGTTCGGCACCTTCTTCACTGAGATTGATCAACCGCAGGACTGCCATTGTCAGGGATGTGTCCGATGGTCCTTCCTTGCCGCGATCGAGTGCCTTGTACAGCGCCAATCCGGCCATGACGAGCAGGAGAATGACTCCCGTCATCCACCTGCGGCGGGAGTTCTTGATGGGGCGTACGTGCTTTGGCTCTGTCAGGCTGACGGGGTCACTACCTGGCAATCGTTCAGAATCCGACACAACATCGTACAAGCTAACCGGTTCGCTGAACCCCTTAATCGGGTGCTCTCCCACGGATGTCGTGCGGATGCCTGGCTTGTTCTTGACATTGCGGTACACATCGGCGGAAACCAGCGTCTGTCCTGGCTCCGTCAGGCCCTGAATTCGCGCCGCAATGTTGACTCCATCTCCAAAGACATCGCCGTCCTCGAAGAGCACCTCACCCTGATGGATCCCGATACGCAGCGTGAAGCCTTGTTGATCAATTGCTGCATGGATCGCCCCTGCGCAGAGCACAGCATCGGTCGGGCTATCGAATGCTGCGAGAATCCCATCGCCCATCTCCTTAAGGAGCGTGCCGCCATGCTGCTTGATCAATGGTCCATGAACGGCCCGGTTCGCATTGAGGGAGTCCAGCGCCTTGCGTTCATCATGCGACATCATCGCTGAATAACCGACGATATCGGTAAACATGATGACGGCCAGTTTGCGCTTGGATGGCATGGATTACATGACGATCTGCAGGGAAGATACAGAGTTGTGTCTTTTGTCCTGTCGGTTCAAGGTTGTTGAGATCGGCCAGATGTTCTCTGCGACAGAACCCCAAACACCACCCCGTTCATCGGCGTCCTGGTAACTGCCATTTCATGCCCTGCAAACCAGCCTCACTATGCCGTTTGTACAAAGTGCCGCATCTGCCGCCAGGCAAGGCCCTGAAACGCATTACCGAAAATTTTCCAGCAGGGGGGGTGATCTCCGGCCGATTTTCCTACTGAAGGGTAGAAGACCAGTAAAAATCAGCTCTGACAACGCAAAGGCCACCTGGCATCAACCAATTCACAAATCACATCAAACACCTGATCATGAAAACCAAGTCCCCCTCAAACCAGCGACTCCTCAATCTCGTGCTGATCCTGGCCCTGCTCGCCGGCAGCACGATGACATGGTGGAACCCTTCGTCAGACCGGTCCGGAGCAATCATGGTTTCCACGACCCCGGAGGTCGATTTCACCGGGCTATACGAGATCTTCAGTCCATACTGCTCAGACACGATGCATGTGATCGAGATTGCCCCCATGGGCACCCCGGATTGGTACTGGATCAGCAACTTCAATGGCGCCGACACCGTCCGGGTCTTTTGCAAGATCATGGCCGGCACACTCCACATCCCGACCCAGGCCCTGCCCGTGAAGGGCCAGGAAGTGATGATCACCGGCGGCGGCTTCCGGTCTGGTGAAGCCATCGACATCTTCTTCAGCTACAAGCCCTCGCAGATCGACTACGTCCACGAATGTCACCTCAGTGGTCGGGAGTTGGGAGCGAGCCAGCTGTTTGCCTACTCAGCCAACCAGCCCCAGCGATAAGAAAAACAATACGTCTCGCCTCTGTTTCGGTCTCATGTGACCGACGGGCGTGACACCATCTAGCCACTTCATGTCACCCAATCAGTCAGGTTGCCGGGCCGGCACATCCCGCCGGTCCGGTAACAACCAGCACGATTCATTCACCCAAAACCAACATATCATGAAATCCACCAAGTTGTTTGCAACCGCTCCAGGCATCCTGAAGGTTGCGATCCTGCTCACGCTTGTCGCCGCAATGACCGCTTGCGGGGATGACTTGCCAGAACAGTCGATCATCGACGATGTGCCTGTTTACCAGCCCTTCCCCGATCAGGCACCACACACCTTTGAGCATGCCCCTTCCGAAGTCCCGGACATTCCCCTGCTCGACGGAAGCACAGGCGTTGCAACCCGTGTCGCGTTTACCGACAGCAAGGTTGAGCGCTACACGATCATCGAGGACGACTGCACCGGCGACGGCTATACCATTTCGCTGATCGGTGGACGTGACGCCGGGCTGGTGCTCATCGAAAACCTGGGCAACATCCCCGGTCTGATGGCCAGCGCCGCCGTGCAATCCCGTTTCCTGACGGTCCCCGTTCAAAAACAAGCAGCCGGGGGCGAGGTCATGTATGTGGCAGGATTTGCTGAAGTGGCACCAGATGCGATCAACTGGTATTACTACCAGATCTGGTTCATTGACGGCCGCACCGGGCAGACCACCACGTCGATCTACTGCAAAGCGAAGGGCAAGCGCACACGCTGAGATGACTTTCCGTGTCATAGGTTTTGATCATGACGACCTGGCTGGTGAGCCGGGTCGTTTTTTTTGCGAGCGCTTTGGAATTCCCAGGGATTTTTTCGGCCCAGGGGGGTGATCTCCCGACAGATTTGACACTGTTAGATAAAGACCGGCAAGACATTCACCCAAAATGAACACTGATCACAAACTCGCAGCCATTGTTTTTGCCGACATCACGGGATACACCGCGATGATGGAGGCGCATGAACAACGGGCTTTCAGGACACTGCAACGATTCGTCAGCGCGGTGAAGGC
Source organism: Saprospiraceae bacterium (assembly GCA_033720735.1). GTDB lineage: Bacteria > Bacteroidota > Bacteroidia > Chitinophagales > Saprospiraceae > B8-G4. The sequence goes on along the minus strand of JAWWBX010000145.1, from coordinate 4,714 downwards.
GTCGGTTGCGCAATTCGATGGCCATATTATCCAGTTCTGGGGGGATGGCTGTCTGGCCATTTTTGAAAGCGCCGTGGATGCGATTGACTGCAGTGTGCACCTGCAGAGGTCCTTCCTGGCGGACGCACAGGTACCGGTGCGCATTGGCATCGACTCGGGCGAGATCCTGCTGACCGACAGCAATGCATACGGCAATGCAATCAATGTCTCAGCCCGGCTGGAAGCAATCGGGGTCCCGGGATCCGTTCTCCTCACACAAAAGGTCAAAGAGGAGCTGAAGAACAAGCCCCGCTACAAGCTGGACCCCCTGGGCAGGCTGGCCCTGAAAAATGTGAAAGAGCCGGTCACGGTCTATGCGGTAGACGATGGCATCCTCCCCGTTCCCTGCAGCAAACACCTCGAGAGGGCAGGTGTCCAGCGCCGCAAGCGGAAATGGCGGATCAGCGCGATCTGGGCGCTGCTGGCCTCGGCCATGCAAGTTGTTATTGACATCACTTGACAATCAGAGATCATGCGTACAGATACAGATGAAAGTTATTGAAAACAGAAGGGGGTTGCAGGCACTGGCCAACAGATCTGGCCAGGCAAGGAGGCGATTGGCATGGTAGCACGAAAGTTCGTAAATTATGAGAGCCGACCAATGCACGCCCCCTATTCAACCGAGCGGTGAAGCCATGTCAGAAGATATCCGGAAACATATCGAGGCCCAGCTCGTAGCGCTGTACGGACAGTACCGCAACGACTTCATCCGGACGATCGGAAGGCAATACAAGCTGGATGAACTGGAGGCGGAAGAGATCTTCAGCTGCTGTATCGCCATCCTTTGTGAAAAGATGCATGATGACAAACTACCCGATTTGGAGAAAGGGATGGAAGAGTATTGCTATGGGATCGGCCGGCTCCTGGCCCCGAAGTATGTGGCCGACCGCAGGAAATACACGGCAGACCCTTCGCTTCTGCTCACTGAATATCTTGCGGCCACCTCGGGGGTAGAGGAGAAGGAGCAATTCGAACTGGAAGTGCAACTGGCCCACAAGGCGCTACGGCGACTGGGCACGCGGTGCAGGATTCTCCTTGGCCTGTTCTATGTACAGCAACTGACCTATGAGACGATCTGTCGTCTGATGGACTACACCGATAAAGGATCTGCCAGCACGCAGAAATACAAATGTCTGGAGAAGTGGAGGGCAAAATTCTATCAACTGCGCAGTCACCTTTTGAAAGTATCAGGATGAGTTGGAGTAAAAAGCATATCGACCGCATCGACAAAGAGATGCACGGCCATCAGCAAAACGGACATGGCCACCACCACAGCACACCGGAAGACGAGGCGCTGACAGCAGCCCGGCGGGACATCCGTCTCCTGCAATCCGCCTTGCAACTTGATCAGTACAAAAAGAACAAGCAGTTTCTCGACCGGCACCGTGCCGCACTCGCTGCGCAGAATCACGGAGGCCGCCGGTCACGCCGGAGATTCCTCTTTGCATTGCCCGCCGTAGCAGCCGCCGTGCTGGCACTGGTCTTTTTCCTGCCGGGAGGAGGCCATGCTGTCGCAGAGCCCCAGAACCCCTACCTCGCAGAACACTTTGAGGAGTTTCTGCTCCACGAAGGGTGGCGCAACAGACAGCGTGAACCCGAAAGGACTGCAGAAACGGTTCTTTACGACATGTTCGCATTGAAGGAATTCAACCAGGCGATTCCGTTGTTGGAGCAATCCTGGACGACGCAAGATGACACCATGGCCCTGTACTACCTGATCCTGAGTCATGCGGCTCTGGGAGACGACCGGACAGCCCGTCAGCTCTTTGCCTCGCACCGGGACGTACTGACCAGGGAAATGACCGATCAGCTCGAACGGATGTATTAGCACATACCCAATTCCGAACACAGTGAACCCAAATAAAAAACACCCGAGGCCCATCCAACCTTTCATCAGCAAATCTTCCGCATCTGCCGTGCAACAGAGCCACGCAGGGCGTAAATGATTATTCACTTCCAAAAAACCACCAGCTATGTCACACACCGGTCAAACGAACGAAGGGGACGGATCTCCCGGAATGATCCGCATTGTCACTACCGGGTGCTTCTTCCGGAACGGTGAACTGATATTCAGGAAGCCAGAGGGCAGCCTGGAATCCTATGGTCAGGAAGCGGCCGAAGCAGCACACGAACGATTCATTCCCTACCTGCCGCAAGGCCAGGGCAAGCGCTTCGAATACGGAGATGCCGTCAGTTTCAACATGAAACTGTTCAAGGACTGGAAGCAGCTGGTAAAGCCGAAAGACGAGTATGACTACCAGCAGCGATTTAACGAGTTGAAAACCCTGATCCCGCAGCAATGGCGGGACAACATGGGAGCGGCCGTCTGGAACAACTGGCAGTTCAAGTACATTGCCACCGAGGTGGAAAAACTGGACGCCAAATTTGTCCTCAGCCCATTCTACAACTTCATCGCTGACCTGCGCAAGGACGGTGTCGAAACCGTTCTGAAACAATTCAGCATGCTCGACGAATACCCCCTGCAGAACGCCCTGAAAGTCAAATTCAAGGGGAATGACCAGCGCCAGGTCCAGGTTGTCCGTGTGTGGAATGCCAAGAAGTTCGACCACGAGGAGGCGTTGAGCAACATCAAGGACGAGAACAAGGATTGGGCGAACTCGCAGGACGTCGCTGCGGACATCAATGGCGCCAACAAGGAGCATCCAAGGTCGAAGCCAGAGGAGATACCGGTCCGGGTTGGGCGGTGGTAAGCCTGATCATCTACAAATCAACCCAGCACCGGCATCACTCTATCTTGCATTTTGGTGTCGGCCACTGTCCTGGTACGCAATCAAAAACAAATCATTAACTCCAAAAAACCAATTCCATTATGTCTCACACTGGCCAAACGAATGAAGGGGATGGATCTCCCGGAATGATCCGCGTTGTAACCACAGGGTATTTTGTCAGGCCTATTGCGAACGCCCCTGGCAAGAAAGAGCTCATTTTCAGAAAACCGGAAGGCGATTTCAAGTCCGAGAAAGCAGCGGCAGCCGCAGCAGCGCATGAACGGTTCATTGCGTATCTGCCGCAAAAGGGTTGCCGTTTCGATTACGGCGATGCCGTCAAATTCGATCTCCGCTCCTTTGAGCGCTGGGAAGAATTTGTCAAGCGCAAGAAAGTCGACAAATATGCCGAACGCATGAAAGAGCTGAAAACAAAGATCCCGTCGCAGTGGCAGGAGAAAATGGGCGAGGAAGAATGGGATAAATGGCAATTCAAATATGTCGCGACCGACGTCGTCAAACTCCGGCGCAAGTTTATCCTCGCCCCGTTCTACCGGTTCATCGGTGATCTGGAAAAGAATGGTGTCGAAGATGTCCTGCAACTCCTGAGCATGCTCGACAAATACAACCTGGAGGAGCCCCTGCGCATCAACCTGAAGGGCGAGCCAAACTGCAAAGTCGATGCGGTGCGCGTCTGGGATGCGGCAAAATTTGATGCAGAAGTCGACGGCGCCGAAATCGTTGACGCCTCCGATTCAAAGAGGATTGATGCACAAATCGCCCGCGAGGGCCGGCATCCGATGGCAACCAAAAAAGAGGTACCGACCAGGGAAGGACGGTGGGCGCAGTGAGGCACTAGCCACGGCTGAAGTCGCGTGACTTCCGCCAGAGCCCGACGATCAGCACCATGAGCAACACCCCGCCGGACCACCACAGCAGGCGGTTCCGCGTGGGTACGACCGGTGACATCTCGCCGTACGCGACCAGGGGCGCCCAGTACATGGGCGGCGACTGGCGATCGCTGGTCCGCTCGAGGTAGGCGAGTTTGGCCTCACGGAGCGCTGCACTCACGCGTTTGCCTTGCGCAAGATGTCGGTAGAAGTCTTGCATGATCTGCGCCGTGACGCGGTCCTGCACCTTCCACAGGCTCATGACGGTAGTAGGTGTCTGTGCATAGGCAAATCCGCGCGCGATGCTGAAGATGCCCTCTCCCGGGAAGGCTTTGCCCACCCCGGTTTCGCAGGCACTCAGCACGGCCATGCGAAGATGATCGATCTGCAGACCGTACACGTCCTCCGCGTAGAGCAGCCCGTCGTTGAGTGTGTCCTGGTCGGTGCGAAAGACGAGGTGCGAATTGAGTCCCGAAATGGTATCACCCAGTCCGTGGATGGCCAGGTGCACAATATCATGGTCGGCAACATGCGCCTTGAAGGCCGATTCCGAGGCCCGGGGGCCTTTCAACCGCATGACCCGCTTGCGCCCCAGAGCCTTGGCGATGCCTTCAACTTCTTCATCGGAGAAGGGCAACGGGGAGTGGTCCAATTGCAATTCTTGTGCAACCAGCTTTTGCAAATCATCCACATCCATGTAGGACATGGCCAGCACGTCGGGCCGGCGGTTGCTGACCTGCGTCGCTTGCCTGAACAGCACGTTGGCGCTGTACGCATATTGCATTTCCACGTCCCGGAACAGGTAGGGCGCTGTTTTGAAGTCTTCGCCGTCGTCACCGGTCGTCAGGGTTTCAAACGGCAGGAAGGCCAGAGGGCCGTCGGGAGACAGGATCAGCCGTTCCGTATCAGTGGTGAGGTACGGCCTGACCAGTTGCTGGTACAGCCGGTTGGCCATGAACACGTAGGTGCCATAGTCGATCTCCGCGGCGGCAGTGTTGCCGACCATCCACTGTTGCATCGCATTCAGGTCGTCATCCAGCGTCGCCGGATCAATGGCAT
>JAWWBX010000144.1:0-10351 GCA_033720735.1 Saprospiraceae bacterium | reverse complement strand
GACCAATCACGGATTGCTGATCAGCTGCCGTGGTTGGCAAACCAACCAGTGTCGGGGGTTTGTCCATAACGATGAGGATGGTGAGGTCCTGTCTTCCGGTATTCTCGGTCAGGCCGACGACCCCGGATTATTGCGCTACACCCACCAGTTTGCGTTGGCCAGAGAAGAGTTTTACTATGTGTATTGTACCTCCGGGCCAGGGAGCCAGCGCAGCTTGATGCTTTCCCGCCACCCACTGCTGAGCACACCGTCGGAGGCCTGTACCGCGTTCGACGATCTGGCGCATACCGTCACGGACATCGTTAACCCTGCCAATGCATCCTACGATCTCGAGGAATATACCGGGGTATTTGACCACAGCCTTGTTCCGCGCAGCCTGCAAGGCCTGTCTGTACAGGATACCACGATCTGTGTCTGTGATACAGTCCCGGAAATAATGGGGAGCATCTCAGGCCAGCCACCGCTGTGCTTTGATGACAACACCGGCGCGATCATGTTTGCGCTGCAAGACGGGACGCCACAGTTCTCATACAGTTGGGCCTCCACCGACGGAAGCCTGGACGGAACCGGCGTGATCAACGCGCCTGGTGACACCATCAGTATTCCCGGACTGCCCTCAGGCACCTATCGGGTGACGATCACTGATGCCAACGGTCAGGAGCTGGTCCTGGAGGTCGCGCTGTCCGAACCTCCCGCACTTACTGCTCAAATAGAAACGTCCAGCTACAACGGATCAGCGATCTCATGTCATGGAGCCTCCGATGGTACGGCTACAGTGCTTGTCAGCGGAGGGACCGGACAGCCATCTTTCCTCTGGAATACCGGTGCGACGTCTGAATCAATCACCGATCTCGGAAGTGGCAGCTATGTAGTCACAGTGACTGACCAGGCCGGATGTACTGTCGAACGAACCGTCACGATCGCCGATCCGCCACCACTTGTACTGACGCTCATTGTTTCCAATCCTGATTGCACCACACCGGTCGGAAGTGTCGTGCTGGGTGCGGAAGGGGGCACCGGCGGCTATCGGTTTGTCCTGAACGATCTGGATACCCTGGCCGGCACCACGCTGACAGGGCTCGCAGGCGGAACTTACACCGTGAGCGTTTTGGACCTCAATGGATGTACGCAAGACAGCACATTCACCCTAGACAGCATTGCCGTTCCTGACATCACGGTGGGACCGGATATTACCATCACACCGGGTGACACGACCCATCTCAATGTTCTGGGTTTGTCTCCGACCGACAGCCTGGTCTGGTCTCCCGCCGAACACCTGTCCTGTCAGGGTTGCCCCGCACCGCAGGCCTGGCCGCCCGGCACGACTGTGTATACCGTTTCGGTCTATTCAGCAGACGGCTGTCTCAGTACTGCCAGCATCATTGTGGTTGTCGACAAGGAGCGGAAGATCTATATCCCCAATGTATTCAGTCCCAACGGGGATGGCGTCAATGACTTCTTTAGCCTGTATGGCGACGAACGGTGCGTGTCCATCATCGAATTGAATATTTTTTCGCGGTGGGGCGAACACATTTACCAGGGTGCAGGTCTGCTACCATCAGCAGTCGGGTCAGGATGGGACGGTACCTTTAAAGGAGAGCCCATGCCGGCGGGCGTATACACCTGGTATGCCGTTGTCGGATTCTCCGATGGCGGAACCGAAACATATTCGGGTGCACTGACCCTGGTGCGCTAAACCCTATGCCATGGTCGCGATTTTTTGAAAAAAGTATCCTCTGTCACACAATAGCGCGTATTCAATCCACGTTTTATCACCACAAAAGCAAGAAACACCCTCACTCCAATTCACTCCGGTTCCGGAGATCTGTTTTAAGCCACCCCTGAAATTTCCCTTCACCCCTGCTCGGACGTTGTATACGTCAAATGGTTATTGATCACAAAAATTGTGTGTCGATCGCAAGACTGGTACTTCACTAAAAACTGAACAACCATGAAAGGCTGGAAAGAAAGCAGCACGCCCACGTCGTGGCGCACTGGTGCCATTGTGAGCACCATTTTGTTTGTCCTGACGGCGGTCGGACTGGTCTTTGTCATCACGTCCAACCAGAAGTCTACACGGATTGCCGAAGCGAACTGGCAAACCACGCTCGAAAACAAGGAAACGGAAAAAGCGGAATTGCAAGACCATCTTGCTACGCTTGAAGAGGACTACACAGAGCGCATCAGCGAGAACGAAGCACTGCAACAGGAAGTGGCTCAGAAACTTGAGGAGATCGGCACCTTGAAAAAGAATGTCGCCTCAGCCGAGCGCCAACTCAAGGCGAGCAAAAAGAACGCTGAAGAGATCAAGGAGCGCCTGGCCCAGCTCGAAGAACTCAAAGCCACGCTGGAAGCCGACATGCTGGCCCTGACCGAAGAGAAGGCCATGCTCGAGCAAACCAACCAGCAGTTGCAGCAGCTCGTGGTCGCCTCCGAAATGGAGATCGACAAGCTCAACACCTACGTCGCCGAACTGACAGCGACAAACAAGCAACTGGAGCAGCGCATCGCCAGCATCGCACCTGCGGGCTTCACGGCCGACAACTTTGTGATCACTGCGCATCGCAAAAACAACAAGCTCACGGCAAAGGCGCGCCGCACCGAATTGATCAACGTCTCGTTCGACATCAAGCATGTGCCGGAGTCATACCGGAAAGAACATGAGATCTATCTGGTGCTGACCGATTTTCAGGGACTGCCCATCGCCGACATGCCGACCATGCGTGCGACAGTGCGTACCGGCGACGGACACTGGCCGATCGACGCGGCAGAAATGGAAAAAGTGCAGATCGCAGGTCCACAGGAGATCGAGATGAAAATCGCACCGGAGACCGACCTCGAACCGGGCACCTACAATCTGCTGGTCTACGCTGACAATGGGTTCCTGGGAGCAACCGGCTTCCACCTGCAATAGGCAAGCGATCCCCTTCTGGGGGATATATTATACACCAATTTTCTAAATCCATTCTTTGTATCCCGGGAAGGGTCGCTGGGGCGGGCGGCCCTTCCCATTTTTACTTAGAAACCCCTCCTGAACCCTCCCCAAATCAGGGCCGAAGTTGGCATGATCATTGATACATTAAATTAATTATTAATGTATCAATCCATGACAATGAGGAAATTGGCACTTTTCATTGCCCTTCTCATCCATTTCTTGAAACCCGCACCCGCGGCAGCTAACATTCTGGAGTCGTTTACTGTCACGATGGAGAATGTAGAGATCCGCGATCTCACGGAGACCTCCATGCAACTGCGCTCGGACAGCTGCGCGTATTTCATCAAGCTGGAGCCCAACAAAGAGGGAAAGGTCATTTTCGCCCTCTCAGGGATCGGGTACACCTCAACCGCCCGTGTCTCCAACCTGCAATTTGGCGTCGAGATCACGGGATATGACGGGGACCATGTGGTGTACCCCACTTTCAGCATCGATGAGATCAACCAGGACATCCGGATCGAGAACAACCGGCTCATTTTCAAATGGATCAACGGATCACTCCCGGTCTGGTTTGACCAGGCTGTCGATTCGATCAACATGCGCTTTTCGAATTCTCATCAACTCCACGTCAATCAATATCTGGGTATCCGCGATCTGCGCATTGTACCGGCGATCGACCTCGTTCCCAACCCGGCCATTCCGCTGTGCCAGGAACAGACCGTCATGATCGGCATCGATGGGTCCTCCTCGATCGATAAAAAGGAACGCAACCTGATCAGCAGCAATCTTCTGCGATTTGTGCGCCGGTCGGGGTTTACGCGGGATTCAAATACCCTGGGCATCGTGGAGTTCGGGACGGACATCCACGCCATGACTGAATCCATGGAACGCCGCACCCTGATCGGGGCTGTGAAGGAATACAAGAAATGCCGGCATCACAACAAGAAGTTCACCAGCTGGACCAACTGGTCTGCCGTGTTCGATGAAGCCATCCGCCGCAAACCGGATCTCTTCATCTTTATTACAGACGGCTGGAGCAACTGGAGCGATCAGGGTCCTACTTCGTTCAGTGCACAGTTTGAAAGCCTGGTCAGCAAGTGCAACACGCTCAAATCGAACGGTACGCGCATCCTGTTTATCGCTTCCGACATCAACCGCCATAGTCATGCTGCACAACATCTGCGCTATTTCCTCAATGGTAACCGGACGGTAGCGGTCACCCCCGGGATGTTTGCCTCGGCAGCGACTCCCGAGGATGTCGACCTGATCACCCTGGAGCGCTTCGCGAGTATGTCGGAGGTAGACTTCTCACTGCTCTTCAGCTGCCCCGATGAGGCCCATGATGTGGCGATGAGTGACAAGGAATAAGCGTGGCGGGTTTCAGGGGATTTGAGTTTTCCGGCCATACCCAGGCTGGCATTTGACCTTCGGCGAACCAGAGCATTTCAAAGATTGTTAAGGAATTCGGTACAGCGAAGTCCGTTGGCACGATGCAATACAAAAAACTCAAGGTCGGGGATACCGTCATCGAATTTCACAACAACTGGCTCGGCGAGGAAACCGTCATTGTCAATGGTCAGGTCGTTTCGAAGAAGTCGTCGATCATGGGCACGCACCACCATTTCAACGTGCTCGAAGACGGGCACCACGTGCGCTATGTTCTCACGACAAAGGTGAGCTCCGGCTTCCAGGTGCTCCTTGATCTCAGACGCAACGGTCAACTGATCCAGGAAGACGTGGTGGTTCCGACACGCTTTGGGATCCGCAAACCAAGGAACACTGCCAAAAAAACCGGTCTCATCAAGCTCAACGAGTACGATCTGGAAGGCGCCATTGAGGAACTGATCAGGGCGCGTGATGTCGACCCGGACGATCCGGAGATCTACTTCTATCTGGCATGTGCCTACTCGGTGCTGGAACGCCCGCGCGAGGGATTCGAGCATCTGCGCCTCGCGGTCAAGCACCGGCTCCAGGACCCCGAAATGATCCTCAACCACGACATGCTCGCATACCTGCGCCTGCAGGATGCGTTTGAGGATTTCTTCAACAGCAATTTTACGGAGTATGACCCCGACCGCCTGAGCCAGTGACGACCCCGCTTGGGCGAAAGGATCTGCGCCCGCGGTCAACAAACACCAGAACCCGTGAACACGTAAACCTGCACGACTCCGCTACGCTCCGCATACAGGGCGGCACGTGAACACTATTTCTTCATCTGCTTCGCATTGTTGAGCCACTTAATGTCCGTATCGGTCTCTGCTTTGCCAAGCAGGTGTTCGCAGAAGTAGTCGGCGCGCAGCCAGAAGAAGTACTCGTTCATATTCCCGAAACCGTGCCGCTGGCCGGGAAACAGGAAGAAATCAAACCGCTTGTTGGCCTTGATCAGCGCCTCGGCCATGCGGATCGTAGCTGCCGGGTGTACGTTGTTGTCAATGTCACCCGTGGCGAGCAGCAGCTTCCCTTTCAGGTTTTTGGCGATATCCGGATTCTTGTCGATCGCGTATTTGAACACGATCTCGCCCTTCTCATTTTCCTCCTCAGTGACGCCGTGGTGTTTCTCACTCCACCAACGGTTGTAGATACTGTTGTCGTGATTCCCCGCCGATGACACCGCCACCTTGAAGAAATCAGGATAGACGAGCATCGCGGCAGTCGACATAAAGCCGCCCCCGGAATGGCCGAAAATGCCCACCTTGTCAATATCCACGTAATCGTGGCGGTCGGCGATCTGTTCGGCTGCATACTTCTTGTCGGCCAGCCCATAGTCACGCAGATTGCCGTAACCGTAGTTGTGGTAGCGCTTTGAGCGGGCGGGATGCCCTCCCCTGTTGCCCACGGTGATCACGATAAAGCCCAGTTGGGCCATCCGGTCGGTGCGACCCATGCGCGAGGAGAAGGACTTGTTGACGGCCTCCGTTTGCGGTCCCGGATAAACGTATTCGATCAGCGGGTACTTCAGGTTGGGGTCGAAGTCGAACGGTTTGTACATGACCCCGTACAGATCGGTAATCCCGTCATCGGCCTTGACCGTAAATGGTTCGGGGAACTGGTATCCCGCCTCAAACAGCTTGTTCAGGTCTGCCGTTTCGAGGTCCATGACCTTGCGTCCGCGCGCATCATGGAGAGCGGACGCAGGTGTGGTGTTGACCCGGCTGTAATTGTTGACAAAAAAGGTACTCTTGTCGTTGAGGCTGGTGCTGTGCGTGTAATTGCCGGGGTTGAGCAACTGGAGACCACTGCCGTCAAAGTTGATCCGGTAAAGATGGTAGTAGTAGGGATCCTCGCCCTGTTCCCGTCCGTTGGCGGTAAAGTAAAGGACGCGGTTGGTGGCATCGATGCCTTCAATCCGTTCGCAGTGCCAGGGGCCGGAAGTGATCTGATTTTTCAAATTGCCTTCACTATCATACAGGTAGAAATGCGCCCACCCATCGCGCTCAGACCAGTGAATATATTCCTGCCCGCCATTGACCAGGCCGAGCGTGCGGGTTTCGATATAGGTATTGAGCCGTTCCTCAATGAGCACGGTCACCTCTCCCGTGCGGGTATCAGCGTAGCAGATGTCGATCCGTTTGAGATCGCGGCTGGTCCGCGTGAAGTAAAGCCGGCTGTCGTCGGGCGCCAGCCAGTAGCGCCAGTTCATTTCGTTGTCGCGGTCGGTTTTCTTCCAGGGAGCGCTGAGGATCGAGATGCTTTGGTCCTTGAAGGTATCGACCTCGATCTGCAGCCGGTCCTTGGTCGGGAAGTCAAACACAAACATCTCGGAAGATGGCGCCTCCTTCTCACCTGCCATGTGATACTTGTAGGTCTCGAGGGTCGGGCGCGGATTGGCAGTATTCTTCAACACCCACAGGTCTTTCACATTGCGCTGATCTGAACGGATCATGGCAAATTTCTGGCCGCCAGGTGCCCAGGTCACCCGGACCGATTTGCGTTTGTCCTTGTTCTTTTCACGCTCCACATTGTCGACGCCGCGGTTGGAGCCACCAAACTGGTAGTGCTCCTCGCCGTCGGTTGTCCATTGGTGTTCAACAATGGTCGTGTCCTCTTCATCTTTTTGTGCCTTGAGATAGTTTTCCCAGTCCATCCACCACAGGTTATAGTCACGGGAGAAGAGCACGTATGAGGAGTCGGGCGCAATCGAGGCCCAGTCCTTGTCGTCTTTCTTCTTCTCGTATTCCTCGTCGAGTGTCAGCGTGCGGGTCGCGAGGTCATAGTAGAAGTGCCAGACTTTGGCCACCTTCTTGGGCTTCTTCTTTTTCTTGTCTTCCGAATCCTCCTCTTGCTCCATATCGTCTTCCTCGTCTTCTTCGTCCTCTTCCTCCTCATCAACTTTCAGGAGCTTACTCGTCACCTGCCAGCGCAACGCCTTCTCTTTGTCCACAAACCGCAGTCGCTGGATGTCCAGATGCTTCGCATCAAATGGATCACCCGTCAGGCGCGACATGTCGGCCGCGATCCTGACCCGGTCAAACAACTCCGATTTGGTGCCGCGCACCGGATCCACGAGGTACCACTTCTTACCATCCGAGGTCTCGTACATATACCAGAACCGATCTGAATGCTTCAACCAGTGCGCATCGACCGAGGTGGAAAAGACCATCTTCTCAACCTTGTCGGGTGAAAATCGGTCTGCGAGCGCATAATTGGGCTGCGGCGCATGTTGTGCCGCCATGCGGCCTGCACAGATGACGAGCATGATCATCACCAGCAGAGAGGAACAGGATTTCATAGTCTGATCTTTGTCATTGAGGATGGTAAAAATAGAGATTCGTGTTCACGTGTTCATGTGCCTGCCCCGAAGTCGCAACCTCGTGAAGTACTTCGGGGCTTGCCCTGTCTGCGTACCTGCCGACAGCAGGCGAATATCCATTCGCCCAGACTGCATATGGCACACGGTGTTCACATACCATGAGGTTTTCACGTGTTCATGTGCCTGCCCCGAAGTCGCAACCTCGTGAAGTACTTCGGGGCGTGACCTGTATGGGTACCTCCCGACAGCCGGCGAATATCCATTCGCCAAGCCTGAAGATACTGCCGGTGGAACTGCTCACGCGACGTCCTGTTCCTCACTCCCCAGCGATTGCGCCGCCAGCCATGCGCCGGTCCAGGCCGCTTGAAAGTTGAATCCTCCCGTGACACCATCAATATTCAGAACTTCTCCTGCGAGATACATCCTGGGAAACCGCCGGCTGCCAAACGACGCCAGGTTTATTTCTTCCAGGTCCACGCCTCCCGCGGTCACAAATTCTTCCTTAAAGCGATTTTGCCCATGCACGGTAAATCGGGCTGACTTGAGTGTTTCACACAGGAGATCCATTTCGCGATTGGAAAGGGTCGCAAATTTTTTGGTACCGTCCAGCCCGGCACACTCCAGGAGCCGTGTATTGAGGCGCTTAGGCAAGCCTGTGACCTGGTGATTGCCCAACAGTCGTTTGGCGTGCTCATCGCGCCAGTTCCTGATCGCAGAGTAGTCCAGTTCGGGTAGAAAATCTATGATCAGACTGCACTGATACCGGACTGCCTGTAGCGCACGAGCGCCCCAGGCGCTCATCTTCAGGATGGCAGGGCCGCTCATTCCGCGGTGCGTGATCAGTAGCGGGCCACGCGACTCCAGGTCCATCCCTTCCACAGCAAGTCTCACATCCGGCACCGAGACCCCCGCCAGTCCGGCGATCCGTTCATCGCGTATCTGGAAGGTGAACAGCGAGGGCACCGGGTCGACGATCCGCATCCCCAGGTGACCCAATACTTGCCAGATCTGCTTGCTGCCTCCCGGCGCGACAAACAACCGGTCAGCATGTACCGGGGTGCCCTTCAGCAGGTGGACGGCGAAGCCTCCCATGCCGTCGCGCACTGGCCGGATATTGACCACTTTTGATCTTGTGCAAACTTTGACCTTGCCTCCGCCGCAACTCCTGGTCAGGCAATCAATGATCGTCGTCGAACTGTCGGTCACTGGAAACATGCGTCCGTCTGCTTCGGCCTTGAGTTGTACACCCCTTTGTTCAAACCATGCCACCGTTTCCCGGGGTCCGAACTGTGTAAATGGCGCGAGAAGCTCCTCGCCGCCCCTGGGATAGTGGTCGATGAGCGCTGCGGGATCGAAGCAGTGGTGCGTGACGTTGCACCGTCCGCCTCCCGAGATCCGCACCTTGTTGAGTACTTCAGTGCCTTGCTCCAAAATGGTCACATGACAATCCTGACGGCGGGAGACAAGTTCCGCCGCAAAAAAGAAGGAAGCCGCTCCCCCGCCGATACTGATGACGTGCATGTGGCGAAAGTAACGCTCCGCTGGTCATGATCAAACAGACTTCACCGCGTGGCATTCGACACGGAACCGTATCATTGTATTCATGCACCTGATCGCCTACGTCGCGGCACTTCCCTTTCTCTACTTGCTGTCGATCCTGCCGATGCCGGTGCTCTACGCGATGTCTGACGGACTACGTTTTTTGCTGTTCCGCATTGCCGGCTACCGGAGAAACGTCGTGCAGGACAATCTCATCAAGGCGTTTCCCGACAAGACTCCGGGCGAACGGAACCGGATCGAATGGCAGTTTTACCGACAGTTCTGTGACCTCATTGTGGAGACGGTCAAATTGCTGACCATTCGCCGTTCGACGCTCTGCAGGATGGTGACCATCCCCGATGCCGGCGTCCTGCAGGGCTACTATGATGCAGGGCAGCACGTGGTCGCCCTGATGGGGCATCTGGGCAATTGGGAACTGGGCGGTGCGCGAATGGGCCTGGCCCCGCTCCATCAACTCCATGTGGTGTACCATCCGTTGCACAATCCCTACTTCGAGCGCCTGATCTATCGGATGCGCACCAGTTTTGGCAACCGCATGTACCGGATGCGTGAAGCCTCGCAGATCATGAGCAGCATGCAAGACACGCCGGGCGTGATCGTACTCATTGCCGACCAGGCACCCGCCAGCAAGAACCTGGTGTGGCTTCCGTTCCTCAATCGGGAGACGGCCTTTTTTTCCGGGCCCGGTCGAATGGCGCATGCCCATGGACTGCCTGTCGTCTATGCGAGCGTGCATCGGGTGCGGCGGGGCCGGTATGAGGTCCGTTTTGCCCATCTCTGCGAGAACGGATCACACTATTCTCCAGAGGAGATCATGCGGATGTATGCCGCGCAACTCGAGAAGGACATTCGGCTGACGCCGGCTGATTGGTTGTGGACACACCGGCGGTGGAAACACACAAAGTAGTGCTCTGTGTTTTCGTGTTCATGTGTTCATGTGCTTGCCCTGTATGCGGAGTGCAGCGGAGTCGTGCAGGGTTCATGTGCTTGCCCTGTATGCGGAGCGCAGCGGAGTCGTGCAGGGTTCATGTGCTTGCCCTGTATGCGGAGCGCAGCGGAGTCGTGCAGGGTTCATGTGCGTGCCTCCGTTTGCAGCGTACCTGCCG
>JAWWBX010000143.1:0-10389 GCA_033720735.1 Saprospiraceae bacterium | reverse complement strand
GCATGCGGCACCTTGGAAAGGGTCAGGTGCTTTGCGTACCAGACTTGACCACACACTGAAGGCACGGAAAAAAGTGAGTTCGGCAGTACAATCTGGCTAGTCTGCCAGTTGATGCCTCTGCCGAAACGTCTCCTGTGCCGAACGCGCTTTCTGAAGCACTTCTTGATAGCCCGTTGTTTCGCGGACCTCCCTGAAAAAAGGCGAAACCTTCATCGCAGGATACGGCGCATAGCCATTCTCAATCGCCCTGTCGATCAGTGCAAGTCCTCCGGCATGATCACCCAACAGCACACACAGCTCGCCATAGAAATACATGGACTCCGGGTCTTCCATCGACTCACCGGCCGTACGGACGTCGGCGACCACACGCTGTTCGGTGCCATCCAGGACTGCCAGCATGGCATCGGTGAACAGACCGATGATCCCGTTAGATGCCAGCTCTGCAGCTTTCATGAGTTCTTTACGGGCCTCATCATCTTCTCCCATGCGCAGATACACAGATCCCCGCCAACTCTCTGTATACCCACTGCCATCCCGGGCCCAGAAATACTCCAGTGCTTCTTCATAACGACCGGCTAGCGTGAATGCTACCCCGCCGGATCGAAGACGAAAGTCACGGGGATCCAGGGCAAGACTGCGCCTGGTGGCATCCATGGCAGCTTCCAGCATCCCGGCATATCGGAATGCATACGCAAGTACAAAATGGCCCTGGGCAAAATTCGGGTTGATGCGAATCATGCGGTGCGCGAGTTCAATCGCTTCTTCCTTTTGATTGAGCTCGGTTTTCAGGAAAGACAAATTGGACAGAACTCTCAAGGAATTCGGATTGAGTTCCAACGCCTTGTTGTAAATGTCAAGGACTTCCTGGATGGCCACTTTGCGTGAAGAGCGATCATCGTACGTTGCGAGTTGATGCAGACGAAACCCCAATGCCCCATAGGCTGGCGCAAACGAGGTATCTCTTTGAATGGCCTGTCTCAGCAGAGCCACGGCCCGACGGTCCTCTTCGATCGACGCTCCGCACGCCAGACTTCTGAGGTAATACTCATATGCCAGCGGATCTTCCGGAATATCCGTTGCCACCGGATCCTGCAGGTCATTGGCAAACCGGATCGACAGGCCGTCACTGACCCTCTGCGCCACCAGATCCTGAAGTTCAAAAGTGTTGGTTGCACTGGCTGTCATCGTTTCGCTCCACACAATATCATTCCCAACCACATCGACAAGTTCGAGATTGAGCCGGAGACTGTCTTGAGATTTCAGATAATGCCCCATCAGCACGTAGTCCACTGCGAGTTCATCGCGCACAGTGGTTGGATCGACACGCGTATTCTCGTACCGGCGCACTGAGCTGGAGGGACGCACGATGATGCCCTGTAAATAGGATAAGGCGTTGATGACCTGGTCTGCAAGGGCAAAACCGAGAAAATCCGTCGTTTCCTCACCAGAGATGTTCGAAAATGGGATCGTCGCCACTGCCGGTGGCGAATCACGCGGTAGTTCACTTGATTCTCGCTCGAAACCCTGGACCGGTTGGTCTCGTGTTATCACAAGCAACGCGATCAGCACGATCAACACCGCACCCGCAATGAGGAAAATGGAAGGCTTTGTGAGTAACTGCTTGTTCTGGCCGTCTTCAGTGACAGACGATGGAAGGGCATCCGGGACATGTAGGTCCGGGGCTACCAGTGCGTGGATGCCGATCGGCTCTCCAACATTCCTCAGGGTGACTTTGCCCAGGGATACGGATGCTAGATCTGGCTTGTTGCGAATGTCCTGAAGCACCTGATCAGTAAAGAGCACGCTACCCGGCACAGCGAGGGTTTCCAAACGAGCAGCAATATTGACGCCGTCTCCAAAGACATCACCATCGCTGAAGACAACCTCTCCGAGATGTACGCCGATGCGGAGTTCAATGTCCTCTTCACGGGCTGCAGGAATGATGCCGGCAGCGCAGCGGAGCGCATCCGTAGTACTGTCAAAAGATGCCAGCACCCCATCTCCCATTTCTTTGAGCCATGTTCCTCGGTACTGCTCGATCAGAAGTTTCTGGATTTGCCGGTTGCGGGTGAGCACTTCGAGGGCCGTGGTCTCATCCTTGGCCATCAGCGCCGTATACCCGACAATGTCGGTAAACATGATGACTGCCAGACGGCGCGCTTGTGCCATGATCCTATATTCTTTAGCTACAAATGTGAAAGATACTGAACATGCTCAGCAGGTTGACCAATGTCCATTTCCAACCCACAATTTCCAAAGGGATATTGTCGGGCATTTGGAGACTGGAACCTGTGATTTGATGCGAGCGGTAGTGAATGCCCTAACTGGTCTCCTTCAGGCGGTCCGGGGGGCCTCCTGCTAGTGTGTTTTGCGGGGTTACAGGTCTGGCATTCGCTACTGTTAGCCCTTTTTCGCGTGACTACCGCTACGATCATTCAATGTCCCCTCTGGAATCTGGAATCTCATGTTGGTATCTAAAAAAGGCACTCTGAGTACGTGAAGCACCACACTGCCATTGTGGTTGAGGTTTCCCTCTCAGTACACACCGACACTTACGTACCGGTAGGCAGCATCGTCACCCCGCGATGGCGGGGCCCACACTGCGCAGGACCATATGATTTCACGTTTCGACCAGGTGTCTTGCGGACTAAAGAGGATGCCTCCTCACCCTTGATCGTACTTGCTTCCTCCGGGCAGGGCCTTTGCGGGCCTTGACCGCCCTCATATTCCAGAGGGATAAGACGATTGTGCGTCCTGCGCCATCCAGCCTTCTGCTTTTGATTCGCGATTTGGGAATCTAACCCAAACCCTCAGCTCCTTAAACTGATGCTCTACATGAGCTAATCGCTAGTTGCCCTGATGGACGAGGCTGGATGTTGTATACCGTGCTTCCTTTTGGAAAGTTCAGGTACCATCGCCCACCTGCTTTCGGTTGTCCTCCCTACTCACTACACACATACACTCCCCGCCGTTTCTGGTACGGATCGTATGCTTCTTTCACACAGCACTACCCCCTGTACCGGGTTCGCACCATGCACGACTCTTTCCCTGTTGAGGTCGTCCCTCTCACCGGCCGGGTCACGACGTTTCCGGCCGGATGTGCGCTCACAGCTCAGCGAATGCCTCTGCTGCTGCCACTACACATGTTACTTGAGCACCTTTCAGTGAATGGTCCCGGCTGAGCCGGGACCACCGGCGCGCCCGGGCGGGGCATCGCCGTTTATGCAGTTACCTGTTTATCCTTCGTGGGCACAAGCCCACCGGGCGCGAAGGCCGCCCGTAGATCTTGATATTTCAAAGAACGTTTCTCGACTCTGCTGACGAACTGCGTTGTCAGCTTTCAATCTCGAAATGACAATATTTCCTCTATTCATATCACACATAGCTCCGCCAGTACAATTATTATTGCATTTCAATTTCTCCAGTAATGTGGTGCCGATCTTATCGGCGTCAAAAAAGACCGATCAGAAAGGCAGGATCCCTGTCTGCTCCATAGGCATACATGATCGGATGTTGGCAGCAACTGGCCACCTCCATCCAGAGTTGGTTATGGATCAATTTCACATCCTGACACATGCCAGGCATGTCACTTGACCATCATAACCTCTTCAAAATCAACACAAACTGTAGGAAATACCCGTTGGAATCACCCGCAGTTGCCGTCTGACCACTGCGGTTTTTGCAGCGATCAGGTAAGCGTGCTGAGCCTCTGACATACCACACCTTCCACGGTGCCGGGGAGGCGATCCGTCCAGAGTGTGATGGCGATATGTCTTGTGTAAAAGCTCATTTCGATAATTATTTTGGTGCGCAAATGTAAGGGATCAGAAATAATATTTCCAAATATTTTACAAATTAATTTCAATAAAACTTTGCCTATTGCTATAACCAGTGTCCTGACCATCCAAAACGTGACCCATCATTCAGGCATTTTTAACCCCGGCAGCTCAAAATCCTTTCCCTTGAGCATCTGTGCCGCCCAAGACCTGACCGGCTCTGAACCACTCACTTTTCACTCTTCACTACCAACCCCTCATTCGGCCGCCACTTGTCGTACTCCATATTCTCCGCGATCCGGCTGGCGGCATCTTCCCCGGCAAACTTCTGGACAAAATGCAACGCTCCATCAATACCCGCTGAGATGCCGGCCGTGGTGATCACTTTACCGTTGTCCACATAGCGCACGTCCGAGAGCACCGTGGCTTTGGGGAAGCGCCTGCGCAGATCATCGATCGCGCTGTGAAACGTCGTGGCCTGATGCCCGTCCAGCAGGCCCGCCTCACCCAGGAAGAACGCACCAGTGCACACCGAGAAATGATACTGCACGTCCTTCTGACCCTTGATCCAGTCAATGATCTCCGCATCACGCGATACGCGGCCGGCACCCCCACCCCCGAAGAATGCCAGGACATCAACGGACGGAGCCTCGGCAATGCTGTAGTCGGGAACAATGGTCAGGATGCCCTGCGATTTGATCGGCTCCCTGGTCCTGGCGATGGTGATCACATTGAAACCCGCGTAGGAAAACACCTCCATGGGCCCGGCAAAATCGAGGACCTCCACCCCGTCCTGCAGGAAAAACCCAATCGTCATATCGCGCATCTGGAGCGACATGGCACGTTGCTCCGCCGTTTGCCTGAGTAACTCCATATTGCAATGCGGACAGTGGCCGGCTTTTTCGAAGACAATGTCATCACACGAACTGTTGCAAGGAGGGCAGTACCATGCGACAGATTCAACTTGTGCTGTGACGGAGCATATCAAGAACAGGAAAACAAGGAGTACCGATGTGCGGAGCATGATGTATGGCAATTTGGTTCGTTCAAATATCTAACTTGTTTTCAGGTCGCAAATTGCGTTTTGACGGGTGAACCGCTAACTTTCAAGGCTCAAATCTCAGTGTGATGGAATCAGCGACGCAAACATACCCGCCAGTCCAGAATTACATCGGTGGTCAGCCCTCTTCAAATGGAGGGCCGGTCCTTGATGTGCTGAGCCCGATCGACGGATCGGTGATCTCAACGGTCCCGCTGTCCAATACCAGGGACCTCGACAAGGCAGTTGACGCCGCACGGCGTGCGTTCCCTGCCTGGTCCGGGATGACGATCAAAGAACGTACTCAGGTTTTCTATCGGTTTCGGACATTGCTCGAGCAGCACATCGATCGACTGGCTGGCGTGGTGCGACTGGAAAATGGTAAGACAGGAGAGGAAGCGCGGGCGGAAGTGCTGAAAGGCATCGAACTGAGTGAGTTTGCCTGCAGTCTGCCCCAGTTGGTCAATGACGAGATCCAGGAGGTCAGCAAGGGCGTGGAGTGCCGGACGACGCATGTTCCGCTGGGGGTTGTGGCGTCGATCACACCCTTCAATTTTCCGCACATGGTACCCCTGTGGACCATCCCCAATGCACTGGTGCTGGGCAACTGCATGATCGTCAAACCGTCGGAACAAACACCGATCAGCGCCGTGCTCATCGGTGAGTTGCTGAAAGAAGCCGGGCTGCCGGATGGTGTATTGAACGTGGTGCACGGAGACCGGGAAATTGTCGAAGCCATTTGCGATCATCCGCAGATCGAGGCCGTCTCGTTTGTCGGATCGACCCGTGTGGCAAAAATCGTATACCGGCGGGCTACCTCAAACCTTAAACGTTGCGTGGCCCTCGGTGGCGCCAAGAATCACCTGATCGTACTGCCCGATGCCAATGTGGAAATGTCGGCCGCCAATATTGCAGCGTCTATGTCCGGGTGTGCCGGCCAACGTTGTATGGCTGCTTCGGCCATGGTCGGTGTTGGCAAGGTCGATCATATCGTCGAACAGATCTGCACCGAGGCCCGCAAGATCGTGCCGGGCAAGAACCTTGGCTCTGTCATTTCCGAGGCTGCCAAAGAACGCATCGAACGCTATATCGACGAGGCCGAGGCGGCCGGCGCCAAAGTCCTGGTTGACGGACGCAACACTGTCGTGGAAGGACAGGAAGGTGGCTTCTATGTCGGACCTACCGTCATTGATTATGTGCGACCGGAAATGGCCATCGCCAAAGAGGAGGTGTTCGGGCCGGTATTATCCATCATGCGTACCAACGATCTCGATGAGGCCATCGCCATCGAGAACCGCTCGGAATACGGCAATGCGTCATCGGTCTTTACGCAAAACGGTGGACTAGCCGATTACGTCATGGAGCGCGTGAGCGCAGGCATGGTGGGTGTGAATATCGGCGTGCCTGTACCTCGCGAACCTTTCTCCTTCGGCGGGTGGAATGAATCGCGCTTCGGCGTCAATGACATCACGGGTAAAAGCTCCATCCAGTTCTGGACCAAGCTGAAGAAACGCACCACCAAGTGGAACCCGGAAGCGTGGGTGGACTGGACGACGTAGGGATTTGAGGAGTCGAGGATTCGAGGATTTGAGGATTCAGTAGAGTGGGCTCGCCCTTTAGAGACGAGGTACGGGTGGTCGGGATTTGAGGGAATCGAGGGGCGGCGCGGCTCGCCCTTTAGGGATGGGGCGCGGGTGGACTGGACGACGTAGGGATTTGAGGAGTCGAGGATTCGAGGATTTGAGGAGTCAGTAGAGTGGGCTCGCCCTTTAGAGGCGAGGAGTCGAAGAGAGATTGTCATTCCGAGTGACGAGCCAAGCGAGGAGTCGAGGAATGGCAGGCATTTGAACCAAGGATCGATTTCGACCGATCCGGAGCGAAGTGGAGGAGAGTGGAGAAATCTAAACACAATTAGCGTAATCCGCGGAATCCGCGAGAAACTCAATCATGCTCAACACACAAACGGAAGCACAGCACATCTTACAAAGCGCCCTGGATCATTCCTTTTTTTCATGGTCCAAACAAGGCGGGCTTAATCCCTGGCACATCGACCGGGCCGAAGGCGTTTACTTGTACACCACAGAGGGTCAGCGTATTCTCGATTTCTCCTCCCAGTTGATGAACGTCAACATCGGGCATGGAGACCAGCGTGTCACTGCCGCAGTTGCAGCACAGATGGAGAAGCTCAGCTATGTCGCTCCCAGCTTGGTGACCGATGCGCGTGGACAACTTGCAGAAAAACTGGCGGAGATCACTCCCGGTAAATTGTCCAAAACCCTCTTCACACTCGGGGGCGCCGAGGCCATCGAGAACGCCATCAAGTTGGCGCGCATCTACTCCGGGAAGCACAAGATCCTGGCCCAATACCGGTCCTATCATGGCGCGACGTATGGCGCGATGTCTGCCAGTGGCGACCCGCGCCGTCTGCCAGTCGACAGCCAGCAGATGCCGAACGTGGTCCATTTTGAAAACCCGTACTCCTATCGCTGCCCCTGGGGGACGGACACGCCCGAAGACTGCGCAAACATGGCGCTGCGCAACCTCGAACAGATCATCCTTTACGAACACCCAGACAACATTGCTGCCATCTTACTGGAGGGTGAATCCGGGACATCCGGTTGCATCAAGTACCCTTCCAATTACTGGCCGGGTGTCAAGGCACTGGCCGACAAATACGGCATCCTGACCATTGCGGACGAGGTGATGAGCGGCTTTGGGCGAACCGGCGAATGGTTTGGTGTCGACTACCACGGCGTTGAGCCGGATATCCTCTGTATGGCTAAAGGCCTCACTGCCGGCTACCTGCCGCTCGGAGCCATGATCGCCAGCGACACGATCGCCGCCCATTTCGACGAGCAGGTGCTGCCCCTCGGCCTCACCTATTCCGCTCACGCCGTTTCCTGTGCGGCTGCCCTGGCCGTCATCGACATTTACGAACAGGACGACCTGATCACCCAGGCTCGTGAAACGGGTGCCTATATTGACCAACAGATGGAAATTCTTATGGATCGTCACCCATCCATCGGTGATTTCCGCAACACGGGTATGCTCGGCTGTATCGAACTGGTCAGGAACCGTGAGACCAGGGAGCCCATGGCACCCTTTAACGCCAAGCCACACGAGATGCAGCAGATGGCTCCGGTCGCTGCCAAGCTCCGGGAGCTGGGCATGTTCACCTTCGTCAAGTGGAATTATATTTTTGTGGCGCCGCCATTGATCAGTACCAAAGATCAGATCGATGAGGGGATCGGCATGCTCTCTGAGGCGATTAGAATTGCGGATGAGTATTGCGACTAGTCAACCTCTGAGCGACCAGGTGCGAGCCACTATCATCCTACACAAACAAGCGCCGGTCAAAACCAAAAGGCTCCACCGATACAATCTGCACTCCGCGTGCTTCGGGATGGGCAGGATTGATCAGGTAGTTGAACTCACCCTGCACCACTGCCGAAGGGACCTGCATCACCGGATACCTGCCTTCTTTCACCCATGCATCACCGATCTCCTGGGTCGCATCCTGATGCGGGATCGCATTCCAGTCGTCGGGCAATGTGCGAGGATCAACCTCAAGCAGGTCCAGATCCTGCAAGATCAGCGTCACTAAAACATAGTCTTCCGGAACGAGCCCCAGGGGTAGATGTACGGCAACCTCCACCACGCAGAGTGCACGTGACGACGATGTGTATACCACGGGGATGCCCCGGCTGTTCCATCGGCCGCCAGCCAGCATGGCACCAGTGCCGGACAAGTCACTGGCGTACTTCGCCTTGGTCAGTCGGTACGTGATCACGCCAGGACGCCGTGCTCGATCCGCAACAGGGCGTCCTTGACCAGCTCGATACCAAACACGTTGTCAAGAAGGAACTGCGGCTTTACTCCGCCCATCGCGACATTCTCAGCGGCGAGCCAGGCATGAAAGGCTGCGTAGGAGCCGAAAACACTGGCACCGCGCTGCAGGAGCAGTGCGATCTGCATGATCCGCTCGGACTGCGGGGTGTCAAAGGTCTGTGCATGACTGCGGTAGCGCTCGAGCGTGCGGCGGGAGATGTGGAGCATGTGCGCCCACTCCTCCAGGGTGAAGAAGGCCTTGCCAAAGACAAGATCAAAGTCAGCAAAGGTCACACCCTGGCGGGCACGATCGACCAGGGCATACGCACCCCCGTCGTCCTCCACCCGGAAGGATGCGACCAGATCTTCAAATGTGTATCGCTTTGCCATCTTCAAACATCTGTCGTAAATATAACGACATTTGTCGCAAATTAATTCCCTGCTTCTCAGGATCAGACTTTCGAAGTCTTCAAGACTTCGAAAGTCTAAAGTCTCGCTAACTTCAGTTCCATGAACACCGAGATCGTCGAACTCCACGAAGACCTGTCATCATCCCCCCTTTGGAGCGAAGACTTCCACCCGGTACCGGCCAACCAGCGTACCTGGAACATGTGGAATCTCGCCGCCATCTGGGTGGGCATGGCTGTCTGTATCCCGACCTACATGCTGGCCAGCAGCCTGATCGACCAGGGCATGAACTGGTGGCAGGCACTCGTCACCATCCTGCTGGGTAATGTGATCGTCCTGATCCCCATGGTGCTCAACGCGCATGTTGGGACGAAATACGGAATCCCCCTCCCGGTATTCCTTAGGCTCAATTTCGGCATCAGCGGTTCGATCCTGGCCTCCTTGTTGCGCGGACTGGTCGCGTGCGGGTGGTTCGGGATCCAGACCTGGATCGGAGGTGCCGCGATCTATCAGCTCCTGCTGGTGATGATGCCGGGCCTGGCGGAGAGCCCGTACCTCGGTGACTTTGTCGGTCTCAACCTGGCACAGTTGTTTTGCTTCCTGTTGTTCTGGGCGATCAACATGTACATCATTTACCGGGGCATCGAATCGATCAAGAAACTCGAGACCTGGGCGGCACCCTTCCTGCTGTTGATCGGGATCGCGTTGCTCGTATGGGCGTGGTCGCGGGTGGGCTCCCTTGGCGAGATCCTGGAGGCCAGCTATACACTCTCTGCCAGCAAGAATGTGAACTTCTGGGCCATCTTCTGGCCGGGTCTCACTGCCATGGTCGGGTTCTGGGCGACGCTTTCGCTCAACATCCCGGACTTTACCCGCTACGCACATTCGCAGCGGGACCAGATCATGGGCCAGGCGATCGGGTTACCCGGCACCATGGTGCTCTATTCGTTTATCGGGATCGCCGTCACCAGCGCCACCCTGTTGATCTTTGGAGAGGCGATCTGGGATCCGGTGGAGTTGCTCGGCCGCTTCGATTCAGCAGGTGTGGTGATCATTTCCATGTTTGCCTTGACCATTGCAACGCTCTCCACCAATATCGCTGCCAATGTGGTCGCCCCGGCCAACAGTATCGCCAACATCAACCCGAGCAAGATCAGTTTCAAAATGGGCGGCTACATTACCGGGATCATCGGCATCCTGATCTTCCCATGGAAGCTGCTGGCTGATCCGACCGGATACATCTTTAAATGGCTCATCGCCTACTCGGCGTTACTTGGTGCTTTGGCCGGCATCATGATCTGTGACTACTATATTCTGCGCAAGACGAAGTTCGATCTT
>JAWWBX010000142.1:0-10496 GCA_033720735.1 Saprospiraceae bacterium | reverse complement strand
CCGCTGTGATCTGTTTGTCCAGCAGGTCGTCATCGCTGAACAAAGTCAGTTCTTCGCGCGTGGTGATGTGCAGGATGTGCAGTCGTGTGCCGTGTTTGCGCGCGAGTTCTACTGCCAGACTCGACGACTTGAAACATGCTTCCCGTGTCCTGATCCGCGGATGGGCTGAGGCCGGGATCGCCGTGCCATATTTGTCTATCGCCCGTTGCAGATTGGCCTGGACGGTCTGTTCATCTTCGCAATGCGTGGCTATCAGCAATGGTACCTGGGCAAAGAGCCGGGACAATACGGCCTCATCGTCAACCAACAGGTTGCCGGTGCTCGATCCCATAAAGATCTTCACTCCGCAAACGGTCCGGGGATCGGTTTTCAGCACCTCCTCGATGTTGTCATTGCTGGTCCCCATGTAGAACGAGTAATTTGCTGCGGCATCTCGTGCGGCAACGTCATATTTGGCCTGCAGCAGTTCCTGGGTAAAGGCGGGAGGTTTGGTATTGGGCATTTCCATAAATGCAGTGACCCCGCCGGCAACAGCAGCACGCGACTCGGTAAAGATCGTCGCCTTATGCGTCAGACCCGGTTCACGAAAATGCACCTGATCGTCGATCAGTCCTGGCACGATCCACTTGCCCGTAGCGTCGATCTCATGGACGGCACCCTCCACCTCAATGATACCTCCGACCCGGGCGATCCGGTCATTCCGGATGAGCAGATCACCGGCGACACGCCGGCCGCGTTGAATGATTGTTCCGTTCTTGAGGAGATACTGCATAGAGGAATGGTGCGTTGCGTTTCGGTGGGTGAAGTTCACCATTTAGATTGACTTGCCGTGGTTCCGAGAGGTCCCGATGCCATGAAGGGAAATCGGTTATCTTCGCGGACCGATACACACCATGAATAAACGCGCTTTTTTCGATCCAACATTCAAGCTGGGTATCCTGGGGGGAGGTCAGCTGGGCAAAATGCTCTGCCAGGTGACCAGCCGTTGGGCGTTGCACACGGCAGTCCTCGACACATCGCGGGATTTTCCGGCGGGCCAGGTATGCTCCGAGTTTGTAGAAGGCGACTTCACCGACTACAACGACGTGGTTGAGTTTGGCAAACAAATGGACGTGGTCACGATCGAGATAGAACGTGTCAACAGTGCCGCGCTTAATACCCTGAAACAGCAAGGCACGATTGTCCATCCTGACCCCGGGGCGCTCGACATCATCAAGGACAAAGGCCTGCAGAAGCAGTTTTATGACCACCAGGGCTTGCCCACCACGCCACACCAGCTGTTCGCCGGCAAGAACGAGATTGAAAATGCGGTAGGCGCAGGATCGTTGAAATTGCCGTTTGTCGTAAAGGCGCGTAAAGATGGCTATGACGGACGAGGCGTGCATATCGTGCGTACAGAGCAAGATCTGGCTGAATGTTTTGATGCGGCCTGCCTGGTCGAACCGCTACTGGAACTCGAGCGTGAAGTCTCGGTGATCGTGGCGCGCAACCAGCGCGGAGAGATCAAGTCGTTCCCGCCGGTTGGCATGGAGTTTCATCCAACGGCCAATCTGGTGGAATATCTCTATTGCCCCGCCGGCATTGGCTCATCCATCGCACAAGAAGCCATTCAGATCGCGCAGGCGACGGCCGAAAGCCTGGACATGTGCGGCTTGCTGGCGGTAGAAATGTTTGTGACAACCGATGGTCAACTTTTGATCAATGAGGTGGCTCCCCGGCCGCACAATAGCGGACACCACACGATCGAGGCCTGTTCGGTGTCACAATTTGAGCAACACCTCCGCGCAATCCTCGACCTCCCGCTGGCCGATGTGACCTTGCGATCTCCGGCAGTCATGATCAACATTCTGGGGTCGCCGGGGCACGAAGGGCCGGCGCGATACAACGGCCTTGAGCAATGCATTGGTATTGTCGGCGTTTCCCTGCATCTGTATGGCAAGTCGACCACCAAGCCCTTCCGCAAGATGGGGCATGCGACCATCGTAGCACCGCGTTTGGAGCAGGCCATTGAAACCGCTAAATTCGTTCGATCCACGATTTCAGTCACGGCATGAGTACAGCAAGGGTAAGTATCATCATGGGATCCGATTCGGACCTGCCAGTGATGCAAGCGGCAGCCGATATCCTGAAGGAGTTTGCAATCCCGTATGAGATATCGGTCGTCTCGGCGCACCGCACCCCCGAGCGCATGGTCTCCTTTGCCAAATCCGCCCACGAGCGGGGCGTGCAGGTGATCATCGCCGGTGCCGGAGGTGCAGCGCATCTACCAGGCATGGTGGCATCGCTTTCTCCACTCCCCGTAATCGGTGTACCCGTCAAATCGCGCAACTCGCTGGATGGATGGGACAGTATCCTCTCGATCCTGCAGATGCCCAACGGCGTGCCCGTGGCGACGGTCGCTCTCAACGCCGCCAAGAATGCCGGCATCCTCGCTGCCCAGATCCTGGGGGCGTCGGATGACACCATTCGCCAGCGTATTCAGGTCTATAAAACAGAACTGCGCGAGATCGTGGAGGCCAAGGCGCGCGCCATGGAACGCGGCGAAACCTCCTAATTCAGGCCCGGGATCATATTGAACTCAACCCGACGGTTGAGCTGACGACCCGAACGAGAAGTGTTGTCCGCAATCGGCCGTTCCTCTCCAAAGCCGACATAGCTGAGCCTGCGCACAGAGATATTCCGCGAAACAAGGTAGTCGAAACAGGCTTTGGCGCGGCGCTCCGACAAGCGCTGGTTGAAATCAGCAGCACCGGTGTCATCCGTGTGCCCGCTGATCTCCAGCCGGTATTCATTGTACTTGTTGAGGATATCGACAATGTCGTCAAGGATGGCATACGAAGCGCGTGTCAGGCGCGCACTGCCGTGTTCGAATTGCACGGCTTGCATGGCAAACTCGAGCGTCTCCTGATCTTCCGCCTCAATCACCGGGCACCCGTTGTTGGACGCCGGTCCGGCCGTGCCCGGGCAGGCATCATCCGGATCACGCACACCATCACCGTCGCTGTCGGGACAACCTCCAAAGCGCCGCAATCCGGCATCG
This sequence comes from Saprospiraceae bacterium, assembly GCA_033720735.1. Classification (GTDB taxonomy): domain Bacteria; phylum Bacteroidota; class Bacteroidia; order Chitinophagales; family Saprospiraceae; genus B8-G4. The sequence continues at coordinate 7,456 of JAWWBX010000142.1, read as the reverse complement.
TCCGGACAGTCGTCATCCTTGTCCGCGATCCCGTCATCATCACGGTCCGGACAGCCATTGAGCGCCGCCAATCCTGCCTCGTCCGGGCAGTCATCGTTGTCATCGGGGATTCCGTCTCCATCCCTGTCACGCACCGGGCAGCCGTTATTGGCCGCCGGCCCGGGCTCGTTCGGGCACTCGTCATCGGTATCGGCAACGCCATCCCCGTCGGTATCCGGACAGCCTTGCAGATTGCGCAATCCGGGATACTCGGGACACCGGTCTTCCGAATCCTGGATCCCGTCGTTGTCCGTATCCGGGCACCCATCAAACGCAGCTAAGCCGGGCACGTCGGGACATCGGTCAAGAGAATCCACGATGCCGTCCATGTCGCGATCCGCCGGTACCGGTGGAGGCATGTCCTTCTTGCTGCCGAAAAAGTACTTGAAGCCGATACTGTGATGCAGGTTGTGTTTGTTCTCATCGCTGGAAAGCCGCAACTCGGATTGCCAGGTGAGATAGGCATTGTCTGCCATCCGGATGTCGATACCCCCACCCAGCGGAACCTGCACATCCACTGAGTCCATATTTTCGATCACCGCGCCTACCCCGGCCAGGAGATATGGTCTGAGGATCTTGCTCCAATCACGCAGATAGTAATTGGCATGTACGTCAGCGCCGATCAGGTTGTTGTTTGCCACCTCGCGGTTGTTGGACAAGCCGATCTTGACCGGGATATCCAGGAAAAACCGTTCAGACAACGGCAGCAGGTAAGAGAACTCCAGACCGTCGGTGTATTCCCGAAATGCACCAAAGTCACCGTTGTGCAGGGTTTGATAATCCATGAACAACCGCTTGAACGTCACGCCTCCAAAACTGCCCGGAGACGCTGTCGCGAGCGAATCAGACTGAGCCTGGATGGTGCCACCGGTAAGGAGCGCCAGGAAGAGTATTCCGCAAAGGGAAAGCAAGCGTGTCCGTATTTTCATGCGTATCGTGACGGGCAAAACCCTGATTTATAGTGCGCTAAAAATAAGCAATCTATCTTATACAAGGCAGTGAGGCGGAGGTACCGGCTCAAGTTATGGAATCGCCTCGAAATATCCGGTATCACGATTCTTGCTGACGGCGTCTGCTTCAAAATATCGTCCGTTCATCACCACGTACACGCCGCGGGGCAGGCATTGGACAAAGGCCAGCGCGCTGCCAAGGTTGAAAAACCCGTCAGACGAAGTACCAAATGCATAGGGCACCATCGCGCCGGTCAGCACGATCGTCTTGTCGAGATCGGCATCGCGCAGATGTTGGGCTGTGGTCACCATGGTGTCGGTACCGTGGGTGATGATGATGCGGTCGGTCGGTGTACGACGACAATTGTGCAGGATGATCTCGCGATCCGCATCGGTCATCTCCAGACTATCGATCATCATCAGGGTCTTGATATCGATATCGAGGGTGCAGCGTCCGCGTTCGAACATCTGCTTGAGATGCGTGTCCTTGAAATAGAGCTCACCGGTGATGTAGTCATAGTCTTTGTCGAACGTACCACCCGTCACAAATACCTGGATCATGTCTTCTGAATGCATGCAGCAAATGTGCGGAATCCTGATGAGAACCGGGAGGCTCCGATGCAGCACTCATTGTTCCAAGAAAGTGGTCAGGCTGGGACCGGGATCAAACGACCGGATTACGACGCGCAGCCCATGCGTCCTTGGAACACGGAACACATGAACACGTGAACACCTGAACACTCAGAACCTTTTCCTGCACCAGATGTGCCAGAAGGGATAGGTCACAGTGCCATCGTTTTTGATCCATTCGCCCTTCCAGTTGAAACCGGTATCGGTGATATCGTAAAACCGCAAAGTGGATCGCCCTTCCATTCCGTTTGGCGCGGTGAAGGGTTGGCGCAACACAATGTCGTCGCCCTCCTTGCCGCCAGTCCAGGCTCCCGGCGCCAGTGAGACGCCCGGGTAGGCATTGTACGACACGACCCAGCGGCTGCTATCGGCATGATACTGGCGAATGCTCGTCGCCCAGGTCCCTTCGCGCCAGGTCTCATCCTGGATCGCCGTTCCGTTCAGGATGTACTTGAACTTCCAGACCAAATCTGTGGTGTCCTGCCAGGTGCCGTCCTGATTGCGCTGCACTGACCGGCAATCACAGATGCCGATCATGGGTGCAAAGTCAGCCACTTCCGGTGGTGCTGCCGGATTGAGGGCGCCAAATGGCCTGGTATCACTGGCGCTGTAGGCGTCCATTTGAGCGTGCACTCCAAGGCTGAGCGCGAGGCAAAAGAAAGTCATGGTCCATTTCATAGCTGGTGCTTTGTTCTCATCCAAGATGAGAAACACAACTTGTGATCCAGCCGTTTTTCGACCGATTCGGTGATTCCGTGGAAATGCGACCACTTTCAACACTGGTGTGCTGGCTGCACAATTCCGCAAAAAAAAGAAAGCCACCCGCGCATGCAGATGGCTTTCCTGTCGTAAACCTGTTCGTCTTTTATTCGTTCACTTCGAACACAGATGGCTCGATCGTCACGTTGAGTTCGACTTTTTCCGTCTTCATCTCAAAGGGCATCGGACCCATGCCGCTGATCTTTATGATGTGGGGCAGCATGATCCCGTCGACCTCCTGATAGTCGCTGTATTCAGTGGTCACCGTCACACTCTGACCCTGTGCTTCCTGCACTTCAATGGATTTGAGCTTGTAGCCGGTATCGACACTGTAGTATTCGGTCGACTTGCCGGCCGGTCCGTTGACGATGACTTTGTATGCCTTCTCCCCTTCCAGATCCTCGATCCCGGCGACTTCCAACGTAAACTCCTCACCGAAATACTCCAGTTCGGGGGTCATCCGCGCTTGCAGTGCCATTTTGACCAGATCATCACCTTCCACCGGTGTCTTCTGTCCCATTTGCTCGACATACCCCGCCTGACCGTCAAACACCTGTTTCATCACCGTCATGCCGGGCATACTCATCTCCATCGAGAATTTGTTAGGGGCGGCGTGCTGTACAACGACTGTAATCGTCTGCCCCATCATGGACATGGAGCTTTCCTGCCGCAGTGACTGCACCTTGCCGAGCGCCTCTTCGCCACCGATGGCTTCGATGTAGGCGTTGATGATATCCTCCGCTGTCACGTCACCTGCGTCCTGGGCATCTGCCTTTTCATTGGCGTAGATATCGTAGAATGCGATCTTGCCATCATCCAGATCAAACCGCACCAGCTTCTCACTGACCTCGTCCTGGTTGCCAACAATAATGATATTGGCGTTTTCGGGACGGATGTATTTCCGCGCCATGGCCATCACATCCTCCTTGGTTACCGCCTCAAGCTTTTCAAGATAGGTGGCGTAGTAGTCTTCGGGCAGGTTATAGAGAAAGGTGTTCAGGGCAAAGTTGGCCACCGTCTGAGGACTCTCCAGACTGCGTGCAAAGGACCCGGCGATGTAGTTTTTGGCGAGTTCGAGTTCGCTGTCAGTGACTGGTTCGCTACGCAGTTTGTCCAGCTCATACAGGAACTCCGTGACGGCGCTGTCAGTTACCTCATTCCGCACTGATGCAGATGCTGTGAAGGAGCCCACCAGCTCATCGCTACCCAACGAGCTGTACGCCCCGTAGGTAAAGCCTTTATCCTCCCGCAGATTACGGAACAACCGTCCGCTGAAGCCGGACCCGAGGATGGTGTTCATGACCCGTGCTTTGATGACGTCCTCTGATCCGGGTTGGAGTACCACGGGATACGTGATGCGGATCACTGACTGGACTGCGCCAGCCTTGTCAACAAAATTCACACGTGTCTTTTCTACTTCGGGCGGCAAGGGGTAGGTATGGACCGGAACATCCCCTTGTTTCCACTGCCCAAAGTACTTGCTGATCTTCTTTCTGGCCTCTTCCGGGGAAATGTCTCCGACCACGACCATGTACGCCGCATTGGGCTTGAAATAGGTGCTGTAGTATGCCTTACAATCGTCGATCGACACGTTTTGCACCGTGGTTTCATTCGTGATCTCCCCATACGGATGTTCCTTGCCGAAGACCAGTGCGTTGGACACATTGGCTGCGATCGCATCGGGATTATCCTTGTTTTGCTGAAGCGCAGAGATGGTTTGGGTCTTGATCTTCTCAAACTCGTCTTCGGGGAAGGTCGGGTTGAGCAATACATCGGCAAAGATCTCCAGGACGGTGTCCGAGTGTCGCGTCAGCGAGCTGGCAAACCCGCCGCGGGCGTTGGTGCTCAGTGAACCTCCCACAAAATCGACCTGCTCGTCGATCTCGGCCTTGGTCCGCGTCTTGGTGCCGCGGCTCATGAGATCGCCGACCATGCCGGTCATCCCGGCGATCTCTCCTTCCACCAGTGGATCGCGGTCGATATACATGCGGTACGAAATGACCGGCCGCTTGCGATTCTCCACGACAATGACCCGTAGCCCATTGACCAGTGTGAAGGTCTCTGAGGTGCCGATCTCGATTTTCCTGGCCGGGCCAGGTGCCGGTGCTTCCGAGCGGAAGGACATCTCGGAAGCTCCCTTGTCGCCGACGGACTGCCCCACCTTCGGGGCGCAATCAGTCATGAACAGACTCAGGATCAGCGCGGCAATGATATATCTCGTTTTCATATTTGTCTTGTTTGGCGGTTTATGATTTCTCGTTTGGTTTTGGCAAATAATACAGGACCACGCGGTTGGACGGCACCAGGTACTTTCTGGCCGCATTGCGGATATCCTCCCGGGTCACCTGCATGTAACGATCGATCTCGGTATTGATCAGGTTGGCATCGCCATAAAACATGTGGTAGGTCGCCAGACTCTCGGCAATCCCGGCCATCCGTGAATTGGAGCTGACAAACTCATTCTCGATCTGGTTGCGCAGTTTCTGGAACTCGCGCTCACTGATCACCTCCTGCTGGACCAGTTTCACCTGCTCGTCCATGGCCTGTTCGAGATCAGCGGGTGAGACACCCATGTTGGTGATCCCAAAGGCGATGGCCACGCCCGGGTCTTCGAGGGACAACGGAAAGTTGCCGACAAACAGAGCCTTCTGCTGGTCGTCGACTAACGCCTTGTACATCCGTGAGCTCTCGCCGGCCGACAGGACGCGGGCAAGCATGTCGACAGCATAGTAATCCCTGGTGCCTTGGGCGGGGATCCGGTAGGTCTGGATCACCGCTGGCAACTGAATGTTGTCATGTACCGTGTCCCGCACCTCTCCGGGCAACGGAGGCTCAACGATATTCGGGCGATACGGCTCGGCACCGCGGGGAATATCAGCGAAATACTTGTCGACCAGTATCTTCGCCTCATCGATGTCGATGTCACCGGCGAGGGTGAGCACGGCGTTGTTGGGCACGTAGAAATCCCGGTAGAACTGCTTGTAGTCCTCCTCCTCTGCCGCCTCGAGATGTTCCATATAGCCGATCACCGGCCAGCGGTATGGGTGAACGGTAAAAGCGCGCTTGAAAGATTCTTCAAGTACTGATCCATACGGTTGGTTGTCGATGCGCTGACGACGCTCCTCCTTGACCACTTCGCGCTGGGTCTCGATCCCTTTCTCGTCAACACGGGCATGCAACATCCGCTCGGATTCGAGCCAGAGGCCGAGTGCCAGTTGATGGGAAGGCATGATCTCAAAATAATAGGTGCGATCGTAGGTGGTGTTGGCATTCAGCGTTCCACCCGCACGTTGCACGTACTTGTCGTATTCCCCACGATCGATATTGTCGGAGCCTTCAAACATGAGGTGCTCAAAAAAGTGTGCAAAACCTGTCCGGTCGGGTTTCTCGTTCTTCGAACCCACGTGATACATGACCGAAATGGCGACGATGGGCGTTGACTTGTCCTGGTGCAGGATGACGTGCAAACCGTTGTCGAGTGTGTATTCCTCAAACTCGATCTGGTGCGATTGCGCAGTCACGATGTGTGCACCGAGAACAAGCGTGAAAATGGCCAGATATTTTCTCATGATTTGGATTGAATGTGCAATGAAAAATCGGCGCAAAATTAGCTGAATCACCGCCGATTGCCAAAAAGTATTCGACCAGGAGCTGGAGATTTCGGAGATGGTGGAAAGATTTGGGAAAGATTGGGTTCATGAGGTAGTGCGAATATCCATTCGCCTTCATCCCGTTCAGAGAGAAGTCGAAGAGATGATGGAGAGATTTGGCAAAGATGAGCGAGAGATCCTGCAAGAAAAATCCGTCGTAGTGGACACACGATAGCGGCGAATATCTCTTCACCATCTCCCGTCACACCCCGCGTGAACACCTGAACACCTGAACACCTGAACACCTGAACACCTGAACACTCCTAAACCACCTTATCGGCGCAGCTGGACGAGGCAAAGGCATCGGGCTTGGCCTTGAAGACAAAGCCCATTCCCAGGATATAACCCATGGCTTCCTTGAGTGCCTCATTGGATTTGAAATGCGGGTCGGTGTTGATATCCGCGTGCACCTCCAGCGCCACATCGTACCTGTCGAGCAGGTCGCACAGGGCGTAGGCCGTTTCGACGGATTTGGCCACCTCGAGGATCATGCGCTCCCGCAAACCGACTTTCTGCTTCTCAGCGCTGTTGCGGATAAACATGAAGCCGCCCTTCTTTTCCCGCAGAAATACGATGACAGTGGCAAATTCGACCGAACTACCACGGATCTGCGAATCGGTGCCGATGCACACCTTCAGTCGGTGTCCGGCCTGTGTTTCACGGATGATCGTATCTTCGACCGCTTTCTTGATGGGTATCTGAATGCGGCGACCGTCAAGCCGGCGCCAACCGTGGGCGATTCCATTGATCATAGGTCTATGAAATATGGTAATAGACGGGAATACATAACCGTGTCAGTTCAAGATAGTTATAAATTCCGCCCTGGCTTATTTTTGCCCTGTTAATTTTACATAAAGAAATTGAATGGTCCGCACAACGCTTCTTTTCATCCTTATCTCTCTGACCATGACCCAATGCGATACGCCGACCGGTGAATCTGGCGGAAAACACCAATATACGAACCACCTGGTCTCTGAATCAAGCCCGTATCTCCTCCAGCACGCACACAACCCGGTCGACTGGTATCCCTGGGGTGAAGCTGCCCTCGAACGAGCCCGCAAGGAAGATAAGATGCTCATTATCAGTGTTGGCTATGCAGCATGCCACTGGTGCCATGTGATGGAGCATGAGTCCTTTGAGGACTCGGCGGTCGCCCGGATCATGAACGAGCATTTTATCAATATCAAGGTGGATCGCGAGGAACGGCCCGACATTGACGACGTGTACATGACCGCCTGCCAGCTTGCTTCAGGGCGCGGCTGCGGGTGGCCGCTCAACGCGTTTGCCTTGCCAGACGGGCGGCCGGTGTGGGCGGGCACCTATTTCCCCAAAAAGGAATGGATCAACGTGCTGGAGTACTTTATCGAACTCAAGCGCGATGAACCGGAAAAACTGCAGGAGTATGCACAGCAACTCGTCAAGGGCATT
>JAWWBX010000141.1:0-10545 GCA_033720735.1 Saprospiraceae bacterium | reverse complement strand
GGGTCGGCGGCGGTTGCGACACTACCGCTGGTGTTGGTGATGGCCTTCAAATGGGCCGATCCCGGTAGTTACACCCTGATCATCGAGGAGGGATACTGGAAGGGTTTGGTCCCCATCGTGGGAAGCTGGATCGGCGGTAGTACCAGCCAGCTGGTACTCAAGGAGGTCGTGGCCTGCCCCGAAGGACTCTTTCTGACGATCCTCGTCCTGGACAACATCCTGATCAATATCTGGACCATCCTCATGTTTCAGGCGATCAAGCGCAGCGATCAGCTGAATGCCCTCTTTCGCATCCGCGACGAGGTACCCAACTTTGTCGCCGATGAGGCGCCCCTGCGTGCCATGTCCCTGAGGGGTGTGTTGCCCACGGTGCTCGTCTCGCTGGTATGCATCGTTGGGGTTGGTCTGCTGGTCGAGGCCTTCCTCGCCAAGGTGATCATCTTCAGCGTCCTTGGATTGATCCTGGGCAATACGTTGCGCTTCTGGCACCACGCGTTTGTACTGAAAGCGGGCGGCCTGTGTATTGTATTGATCATGGCGATCCTGGGTCTGAAGCTTGACTTCAGCAGTATTTCCATTCCCTCCGTCATCGTCTTGTTTGCTATCATCTGGTTATTCCTGCACTACGTGGTGATGATGCTGGTCGCGCGGATCATGAAGTTGCATATGGCCTGGGTGCCGATCGCGAGTATGGCGAATGTCGGCGGGATCTCCACCTGTCCTGCCGTGACCGCGGCCTACAACCGGGAGTGGATGCCGCATGCGTTCATCCTGGCCATCCTGAGCATGGTGAGCGGGACGACCTGGGGGCTGCTGACCATCTGGCTGTTTCGCAGTTTGATCCTGTAGCATGCATACATCTGCCGGGCGTTGTAAATTGGCTGCATGGATCGTACCAGCGCACTTTTGTCGGCCGCCGGAGTCCTGATGTCGATAAGCTTCGCCTCAGCCCAGGTGACCTTTCGCATCGTTTCCCTCCCTTCCACGACTCCGCCGTCCCCGTCGATCTTTATCTCTGGTGACTTCGAAGGATGGAGTGGGGGCGACAGCCCGTATCAGTTGCAGCCAGGTGCCGACTCCCTGTTTGCGATCACCCTGCCTCAGATGGCGGGCAATATCCTCTTCAAGTTTACCCGTGGTGCATGGGCCAGTGTAGAAAAGGGACCGAATGGCGAGGAGATTGCCAACCGTGTCTATACGTACGGGGGCAATGGTGACACGGTCGACATCACCATTCACAATTGGGCGGACCTGTCGGGCATTCCGTCCACTGCCGCGGAAAATGTTTCCGTGCTGGACGATGCCTTCTGGATGCCGCAGCTCGAGCGCAGCCGCAGGATCTGGTTGTATCTCCCTCCCGGTTATGATTCAACCGATACTTCGTTTCCGGTTCTCTACATGCACGACGGACAAAACCTCTTCGATGACTCGACTTCCTTCGCCGGCGAATGGCATGTGGATGAGACCCTGAATGCCATGCACGCGGAATCAGGTTTCGGGCTGATCGTGGTCGGCATCGAGAATGGTGGTGGCGAGCGGATCAACGAGTATGCTCCGTGGATCCATCCGCAGTTTGGTGGCGGCGATGGAGAGGCTTACGTGTCGTTCATCACCGAAACCCTGAAACCGTTTGTCGATAGTGCGTTCCGGACCTTGCCCGATCCGGAGTTCACCGGGATCATGGGCAGTTCGATGGGTGGACTGATCTCGCAGTATGCCGGGATCGAGCACCCTGGAACGTTTGGCAGGGTCGGTATCTTCTCACCGTCCTTTGCCCTGTTTGATTCGTGTTATCACCATACCTTGTCGCATACGCCACCTGTTTCAGCCAAATATTACTACCTCGCAGGAGGCCTTGAGGGGGGGCAGCCGCCAGTTGCCGTGGCGACCGCGCAGATGGTGGATACCATGGAGGCCAACGGCATGCCGGCGGAGCAGATGCAGCTGGTGGTCGACCCTGCGGGAGCGCACAACGAACAATTCTGGAGCGGAGAGGTCGGTGCGGCCATCACCTGGTTATTCACGGAAGCAACTGTGGGTTCTTTCCACATGGAAGATCATTTACTGCCCTTGCGGGTGTTCCCCAATCCTGCCCGGGGCACCGTGCGCATCGCCTGCCCCGAGGCGCAGACCGATGTCGCGGTGCGGGTCATGGAGCGTTCTGGCAGGCTGGTCATGTCCGGGCGGCTGGCTCCCAATGAAACTCTGGATGTGTCTGGTCTCCCGGCAGGCTTGTACTTTGTTGAGGTACAGTACGGGCGCTTTCGGCAAGTCGTGAAGGTGGTGATCGACTGATTGATTGTCGATTTTTACCGGCACTTATTTTCGCTCCCTCCATGACAGGATTTGAGTACTTTACTTCCTGTACAGGTTTCACCTATCATGTCAGCCCTCAGAAAATGGACGGACCTTCAAGGGACGACGCATGTATTGGCCATTGGCATTGATCAGTATCAGCACTGCGCGCGTCTGACGAATGCCGTCAGTGATGCCAGGTCGTTTGTCGAGGTGCTGACACAACAATATCGAGTTGACCCTTCACACGTCACGACCCTGTTTGATTATCAAGCGACCAAGCAGGGGATCACGCAGACATTGCGCTCGATGATTGGGGAGGTGGATCCGGAACATGACAGTCTGGTCATGTATTATTCGGGGCATGGACATTACGATCAGACCCTGGACGAGGGATACTGGGTGCCTGTCGATGCCCAGTACCAGGCAGAAGTCGACTATATCTCGTACTCCTATCTGACGAAGGTCATCAAGGCATTACCCACCCGCCATACGGTGCTGATCGTGGATTCCTGCTATGCGGGTGCCACGCTGGTACGGAATATAGATGAGGCGGCCAATCGACTCGAGAAGGACCCCTCGCGCTGGATCTTTGCCTCCGGCCGAAATGAGGTGGTGCCTGACGGCGTCGTGGGGGGCAACAGTCCTTTCGCCGAGCAATTGCTCTACGCCCTGTCAAACCACTCGGGCCGGCCTGTCCGCATCTCAGACCTGATCAACAAGGTGACCACTGCGGTCACCTACAACTCACCACAAACCCCGATCGGACGCCCGATCTATGGTGTCGGGGACAAGGGCGGGGAGTTTGTGTTTCATCCCAGGAAGTCAACCGCCGGGTTGGAGAATCAACATCCGCAGCCGTCTGACGCCTCAACACAAGATCACAATTCGTCCGATGTCGATCGTATGATACCGCTGTCGTTCCAGAGCTTCAGGAAACTCTGGCCCTATGCCCTGGTGCCGGTATTGCTCGGCGTTGCACCAAGTTTGATTTGGCTGGCCTCAGGACGGACGGATGCTGAAACCGGGTCGTATATGACATTTTTGATGTTCCCTTTTGCCGGGTTTGTCGTCATGCAATTTTCGAATATCCATCGTGCGGTTGTCCGCATACAGCACGTCATGGCCATCTGCATTGCCCTGTTTATTCTGTTTTTGCTACCCTTGATCGCATTGTCACTGTTTGACGCCTACTCACCGGTTAGCTTCAAGGACATGAAGAAAGGAGGCTTGTACAGCCTGGCAGGGATTCTTCTCATTGCCTGGCTCACTTCCGTTTTTGTCAATCGTCTTCGCAAAGGGATCGGATAGCGACAGAAATGCACCTGGACCAGACACCTTTCTTATCCGGGACTGAACACCACCCCCGGCCGCAACACCAGCTGGAAGACCAGCAATACTGCAATGGTCAGGATAATAGGAAGTACGAGAATACGCCCGCGCGCTTCATTGCCAATGGGCTTGGGGGCCTTGCCAACCCACGCAAACGCAAACACGGACGGGATGGAAACGAACAAGAGCATGACGGTCATCTCATACCGATCCACCGGAGGGATACGATATGGGAACAACAGCAGTGTGCCCATGATCGCCGGCAGGACGGCGCCGTGCCAGACTGTCCGGGTGCGCTTGAAGGGGTGATCCAGCGCGACAGAAGGATGTCCCAGTGCCAGGAAGTAGCGACTGAAGATGTACGAAACCGCGACGATCGCCACAATGCTGATTGCCCCGAGCGCAATCTCCAACGTTGGTGAAAACTGCAGGTATGCCAGGGCCTGACCGACATCGGTTCCCGGGTCAATGGGAGCCGAACTCAGTTGCGGGAGCGACTGGATCAGACCGTGGTAAGCCAGCCAAAGGACAAAGATCCGCCACCACGACTTCCAGTGACTGATACTGAGGTAGGCCAGCCAGAGCAGGATGCCGAGTATAAAGATCGACAGCGCGCCGCTGCCTTGCATCAAGGCCTCCTTTGGATGCGTGCCTTCCCAGTTATGGTTGTTGTGGTATAAATATGCGGTGAGCCCCAGTGACTGCTTACCGACCGCAAGGAAAAATTCCTGGATAAAATAGACGACGTTGTATGCCAGCGCATACAGCAATGTCGAGTTGATGATCAGCAGGATCGAGACGTGCTTTTCCGGTGTGGTGAGCGTTTGCTTCCGTCCCCGCAAATAGCCGATAAGGAGCAAGACCAGTGGTCCAACGAGCAGGATGCCGAGCAGGATGTGAATGAGCGCCATGAATCAGGGATTGGACACTTTCCAGACGGATATTGAAACGATAAGTTACTAAGTGCGCATTGGAAATCATTGCCGCCAGCACTGATTTGGGTCATTCGATACGTGGCTGATCAAACAGGAATGACCAGAGGTATCGTACGGGACATTTGTATCTTGGAATGAAGCAAATCGCTACAAGTGGCACAATTGCTGCACGAAATTGCATGGGGTGAACCGATCTTCCCCGTGGTCCCGGACCCTGAATGGGAACATCGGGTAAAGTCCGAACTGGGCATGGTATCCGACTACCTCAAACGCCTCTCACCGATCCCGTGGGTCAGGGAGGCGGCGCTGATCTTTCCGCGCATCAGGGTCACGACCATTCCGCAGAGCATGCAGCGCGTTGGCGAGTTGGTCATCGCTCAGGAGAACGCTTGCCGCTTCTGCTATGGCGTGGCGAAATCCACACTGCGGCTGTACGGGCATTCAGACAAGTTGATCGGGAAGATCGAACGGCAAATGCACCTGGCTGAGCTCGATGACAAGGAACGTGCGTTTATCCGCTATTGTCGTGATCTCGCCCGCTCCCGACCGCGCCCTCCCAAGGTGGAGGTGGACCGGTTGCGCCAACTCGGGTACGATGATACCCAGATCGCGGATATCACCTTCATGGTGGCAGGTAATTGCTTCATGAATCGGCTGGCGACGTTCACGTCGTGCCCACCGGTGAAGATGATCGAAACGATGTCTGGCAAATGGATGCGATTCATGTGGCCGTTGTTGCGACGTCGGATGAACAAGTGGGCGATCCGATCCATCCCACTGGATGAAGATGACGATTCCTTCCCGGCTGTGATCAAGGTGCTGAGAGGATTGCCCGGCGGAGGGGCGTTGCGGCGTGCCTTGCAGGGAGCATTCGCATCCGATGTGCTGTCGAGCGAGCTCAAGGTGCTGATGTTTGCAGTAGTCGCCCGTACATTGGAATGTCAGTTTTGCCAGACGGAGACGAAGGCAATGGCGGCTGATCTTGGGATACCTGCAGAGGCGTTTGACGAGGCATTGATCACCCTGTCCTCACCCAGACTTGACACTGATGAATTGCAGATCCTGGAGTGGACCCGGGAGACGATCAGCTATCAGAATGCCGAGATCCAGGAACGCGTTCGAGCGCTCACCCAACAGATCGATCCGGTGAAAGTGCTTGAGGCAGTGGGTATTTCAGCGTTGGCGAATACTGTGGTACGTATCGGGGTCTTGCTTGATTCATGATGGATTGGCCCCTCCTGATCGCGATGATTGTAGTGCTCGTCCTGTCGGGCATTTGGATGACAAGACAACGCATCAGGATCCGCAAGCTGGAGAAGCTGCTGGATTTGACCAACGCAAAACTCGAGAAGCTGCAGGTCAACTTCGGGCGATTTACCCCTGAAGAAGTGATTGAGCACCTGACGGAAGCGGATGGCACGTACCGTCCGGCCAAGCGGAAGGTCACCGTGCTGTTTGCCGACCTCGTGGGATTTACCAGGATGAGCCGCGAACAGGATCCCGAAGTAGTGGTATCCGTCCTCAACGGCTACTTCAAGCGGATGAATGAAGTGATCACGCGACATCATGGCCAGATCACCGAGTTGCTCGGCGACGGGATCCTGGCCATGTTCGGTGCTCTGAGCACGAATCCATGGCAGATCCAGGATGCCGTGCAGGCGGCACTGGGAATGCGGGAGGCGCTGGTTGATTACAATGAGGAACTCCGCGCCCAAGACCGGCCGGAATTGCAACTTGGGATCGGGATCCACCATGGGGAGGTGTTGGTCGGGATCATGGGAACGATGGAGCTCAGCAAGTTTGGCGTCGTCGGTGACACGATCAATATCGCCGCACGCGTGGAGGCGCTCACCCGCCAGCATCAGATAGACATCCTGGTGACGGAGGAAGTGCGCCAGGCGCTGGATCAGCGCTTCATTGTCCGGCCTCTGCAGCCTACCCCCATCAAGGGGCTGGTCGAGCCGATCGTCACCTACTATGTGGAGGCGATGCTGGATGCCAAAGTGCCTGACCAGGCGAAATAAGAACAACTTGCATGAATACGATGATGTATAAAGTGTTGATGATCCTGGCACTGCTGATCTCGACCGGTCTCCAGGGACAAGGTTTGTTTACAGACAGAGGCGGTCGGTACATTCTGGGTACCGGAACGGAGCGCACGGCATCCGTGAGTGCCGGCGATATCGACGGCGACGGCGATATGGATGTCGTGGTTGCGAACGGCAGGCATTGGCCGCAGCAAAACGAAGTATTTGTTAACAACGGCCGCGGGGTGTTCACCGTTTCATATCCGCTTGAGGCAACCCGGGCGACTAGCTATGCCGCTGAACTGGCCGATCTGGACGGAGATGGAAATCTGGATGTGGTCGTGGGGAATGACATGGCACCCAACGCGATCCTGCTCAATGACGGCAATGGCGTTTTTACCTATGGAGGTTCATTCGGTGCAGAGTACGCACCGACCCGCAACCTGACAGTCTGCGATATTGACCGGGACGGGGACGTGGATATCCTGATCACCAATCGCGGTGCACCGAATCAGATCTGCCTGAACGACGGGCAAGGGACCTTTGCCGAAACACGACCCTTTGGCTCTGAAGATGACGCCACTATCGATGTGGAGGCTGCAGATGTTGACGGCGACGGAGATCTGGATCTCATTCTCGCAAACCGCGATGGTCAGCAAAACCGGATCTGGCTGAACGACGGTACAGGCCGTTTCGATCGATCCATACCGTTTGGGACCGGATCGGATGAAACGCGGTCAGTGGCGGTGGCTGATATGGATCATGACGGCTATCCGGACATCATCACGGGCAATATCGGCGAGGTCAATGGCGTGTATTATGGGGACAGCGCACTCTCTTTCAGCCGGTTCATCACGTTTGGTGGACGGGATGTGCTGACCTATGCCGTGGCGGTGGCCGACCTCAACAACGACGGTGCCCCGGACATCGTGGAGGGAAACGTGCGTTCCGTCAATGCGGTCTACTTCAACCGGGGCGACCGCCAGGGATTTGAGCGATACCCGCTCGGCCAGAACGCCGCGGCCACCTATGACATCATCATTGCAGATTTGAATCAGGACGGATATCCCGATATCGTCGAGGCCAATTCGGACGCGACAAACCGGTACTGGTTGCAGATGCGCAGATGACCAGGGTGAATCCCTTCATTGTTGCGCACATGCTTACCTTGTTGTACCGATCGGACATGAACGACGTTTGGCTGCCATGAAACTTGTCGTACCGCGCATCCGGACTATCCTCCCGTTTCTGGTGCTCTGCCTGGTGCTCTCGGAGCTCTATGCCGTTCTTGAGTTTATGGGCCGTCGGACGTCAGACGAGCCGGTCGCGCTGGTTCCGCTGCTGATCCGGGCTACGACGGTCGGCTTGGTGATAGGCCTGATTGCAGCGCTGTTTGAGTCGAACAGCGTTCGATTGTTCCGCCAGAGGTCCTTTCTGTATATCGTGGGCATGCGTGGAGCCTTCTACGCAGTTGTTACCACGGTCGTGCTGAGCATTGTCAACACGGCCTGGAATATGATCGACCGGGGCCTTGGTGTCCTCGATGCACTGAGGCGGTATTTCGTGAATGACCAGTCATACCTGGTCAACCTTCTCGCCGTGTTTACCGGGATCGCCATACTCGTGGCTGTCTACCAGATCAGCACCTTGCACCGGAAAGGAGATCTCATCAACTTCATCCTGGGGCGCTATCAGCAACCGCGGGAGCTCCGCCGGATTTTTTGCTTTATCGACCTCAACGACTCCACGATGATCGGCGAACGCCTCGGCCACGTGCGGTTTGGCTCGTTCCTGAAAGATTACTTCGCGGATATCACGGAGGCCATCCGTGCCACCCATGCCGAGATTTACCAGTATGTGGGGGACGAGATCATTCTGAGCTGGCCGTTCGAGGCGGGTGCCAGGGACGGGAATGCCATCCGCTGCTTTTTCGAGATGCGCAAAGCGATCCAGGCCAGGGCCGAATACTATCGCGCCAGGTATGACCATGTGCCGACATTCAAGGGCGGGATCCACGGTGGCACGGTTGTGGTGACCTGGGTGGGCGAGATCAAACGGGAGATCGTGTATGCCGGCGATGTACTCAATACCACGGCGCGGATCCGGGAGGCCACCAGGCGACTGCAAGCCGATCTGCTGATCTCGGAGACGGTGTTGCAGCGCATCGAACCATCGCCAAACTACACGACGCGGTTTGCGGAGGAGACGATCCCGCGGGGCCGCGAGCAATCACTCAGGTTGTACGCCGTCAGCGAGGTGGATGGGATGTGAGCCTGGTCCGGCGGGCAGGGAAGCGAACGGCCAAAGATCAATCGTCTTATTCCTTTCCGAAGATCGCCAGTGCCATTTTGATCTGGTTGAAATCCGTTTCCTCAGGCAACCGCTCCATCACCGGTCGCAATGCCTCAGGCTGGCCGGCCTCCAGCCAGGCTTTACGTATGATCTCGACTTGGCCGGGGGCGAAATACTGCCGGAGGTCAATGTCCTCGCCGAGCTCATAGAGATGCACAAGATGGGCAACAATGGTATTGGGATGCAGCCCCCGTATCGCTGCGATCTCGCTGATTGATTTCCCTGCGCGAAGCAGGTCCAGCGTTTCCAGGTACGTTTTGCCACGCGGTTGTTTGAGGTGCTTTTGCTGCCGGATGTAGGTACGCACGGCGTCCATGAATCTGGCACCGTACTGCTCAGCCTTGAAGGTGCCGACACCGTGGATCTGCAGAAATTGTTGCGTAGTGAGCGGCTTGGCCGCCGCGATCTCTCCCAGGGTCCGGTCGGAGAAAATGGCAAACGCCGGCACCCCCAGCTCGAGTGCCAGATCCTTGCGCAGGGTCTTGAGCTGCTCCACCAGTCCTTCCTCGAAAAGAGCTTTGCGCGAGGTGGGGCGCGGTTTCCAACCAGGGGTAAAGGACGTTTTGTACAAAGTGACCCGGCCCTCATTGCGCAAGACAGTTTCACCAATGGGCGTGCAGACGAGGCGTGACCCGCGTGTGTAGTCGATGTCCAGCACACCCTGGTTGATCATCTGGGTGATGTATTCAAGCCAGGCGCGCCGCGACTCGTCGCGGCCGGCACCGAAGGTCTTGATCCGGTCGAACCCCTTTTCACGGATCTCCTGGCGCATCGACCCGCGGAGGATATCGGTGAGGATCTGAACGCCTACCGATTCCCGTGTCCGCTTGACCGCTGACAGCGCTTTCTGGGCCAGCACGGTACCGTCAAAACCCTCCGGCGGCTGCTTGCAGTTATCGCAGTGGCCGCAACCGGTGTTGCGATATTCGCCGAAGTAATTGAGGATGACGTTGGTACGGCAACTGGTAGCCTGGGCCAACTCCCAGATGCGTTCGAGCTTCTGGCGCTGTACTTCCTTGAAGTCGTCGTCAGCCTCGCTTTGTTCGATAAAGCTGCGATAGACAGTAACGTCACGAAAGCTGGCAAACATCAGCGTTTCGGCAGGCTCACCGTCACGTCCGGCGCGCCCGATCTCCTGGTAGTAACTCTCGATATTCTTCGGCATGTTGTAGTGGATGATCCAGCGGATATTGGCTTTGTCGATCCCCATGCCAAATGCGATCGTGGCGCAGACGATTTGTAACTGGTCCTGCTGGAAGGCATCCTGCACCTTGCGTTTTTGCGCTGCGGCCACCTCGGCATGGTAGTGCTCCGCCGCATATCCGTGCTGCCGGAGTTTGGCCGCCAGCTCTTCGGTGCTGCGCCGGCTGAGGGCGTAGATGATACCGGCTTCACCGCGATGATGTTCGATAAAGCGCAACACGCGAGCAAACCGGTCCTGACCGCCAGCGGCGCCGATGAAAATGTTCTTGCGCTCAAAGCTGGAGACGAACAACCGGGCATCTCGCAGCTCCAGCTGATGCTGAATGTCGGTCTGCGTCGCTTTATCGGCCGTGGCTGTCAGCGCCAGCACGGGTACCTGGGGGAGCCGCTGCAGCAAGCCG
>JAWWBX010000140.1:0-10552 GCA_033720735.1 Saprospiraceae bacterium | reverse complement strand
TCAGTTTCAAGCTGATCGAGCGGCTTGAGCGCATAGTCTTCAGCAAAGACATAATCCGGCCACGACCCGCTCATTTCGACCCGCACCTCCTCGCTGATGATCTTGCCATCGACTGCCAGCAGGTAGTCGTCAGTAGGCATGTTTGCCATCGAGGTAATGCCGATACCCACCTGCCCGTTTTCGTTGGGCGTCATCAGGACATCGCCACCGGAGATCTGCAGGAACAGCGGTGCTTCGTTGCCGTTGTTCCGGGCCAGAATTTCGTTGCCATCCATGGCCAGGTTGGCACCATTGGTGGGTCCAAGCACGAGTTGCCCTCCTCCGGAAAAGTTGACGTCGGAGCCATCCGTGACGTGCAGTTTGGCATCGGGTGATGTGGTGCCGATGCCGACCTCGCCATCATTATTCGCACAGAGCGACAGATTACCGCCCCAATACTGGAGATACAGGAGTGAGGCAGCGCCGGTGCTGGTCTTCGCTGCGATCTCATTGTTGTCGAACGCGAGGTAGCTGCCCGTCGCCGATCCGACCTTGAACCAGTTGCCTCCATCGGAGGACCCGATGGCATCATCGCCCTGCACCTGCAGATGCGCTTCGGGCGTTGCGAGCCCGATACCAACATTGCCCCCTTGCGTGATGACCATGTTGAGTTCGCCTGCACTGCTGAAATTATCCAGGGCGTCGCGAAACTGCAGGACTCCGCCATCATTGACGATCTGCCAGTCGGTGCCACTGAATTCACTCCCCCGGATGAGCTCCAGACCCGCAGCACTGCCGCCTATTGATGTGGTATGTACCCTCAGAAACCGGTCTCCGGTGCCTTCAATTTCGAGGAGCCGTGCCGGCGTGGTCGTGCCGATGCCCACATTCTGCGCTGTAACCGAAATGCAGGCAGTGAGACAGGCAATGACGATAAGAAGTTGATTTGTGTTGTGCATGATTTGAGCCTTTGACCGCAATTTGCGGGAGCCCGGTGGCAATGCCATGGTGGTTTTGGGATGTTGCTGGTGCGAATTGATATTTTGCAACTGGCAATTGATGAACTCATGACAGACAATGCACGGTTTACAGGAACCCGAGTCCTGGTCACTGGTGGTGGACGGGGCATCGGGCGCGCGATTGCGCAGGCATTCGCGCGCGAAGGAGCCCTCGTGGCCATCAATTATCGATCAAACGATGCTGAGGCCGAGGCTTGTCTCAAGTCGCTCAAAGGAACGGGACATGTCGCCCTCAAAACGGACATCGGCCAGCCGGGCGGCGCACTGGCGCTGGTAGAACAGGCTATTGGTCAACTTAACGGGATCGATGTCCTGGTCAACAATGCCGGGATCCATGAACACCACCCGATCGACAAGGTAACCTATGAAACGTGGCAGTCCGAGTGGCGCAAGACGCTGGACGTCAACCTGATTGGTGCCGCCAATGTCACCTTTTGCGCTGCGCGCCATATGCTCAGGGAGCGTTCAGGCCGGATTATCTGTGTGGGTTCGCGCGGTGCTTTCCGCGGTGAGCCAAGCCAGCCCGCCTACGGGGCGAGCAAGGCCGGGTTGCATGCGTTTGCCCAGTCTATGGCGATCGCTCTTGCACCGTACGATATTGGTGTTGGTGTGGTCGCCCCTGGTTTTGTTGAGACAGAGATGGTGGCAGACTTGCTGGAAAGCGACGAGGGAGAGCGGATCAGGGCACAGTCTCCGTTCGGGCGGGTCGCCCGTCCGGAGGAGGTCGCCAATGCCGTTATGTATCTGGCCGACCCGGCCAGCATTTGGAGTTCAGGAGCGATCATCGATGTCAACGGCGCCTCCTACTTGCGATCGTAAGGCGGGTGCAGGTGTTTGTACATGCGCGCCACAGCACGGTAGCGGACCCACAGTTCTCCAGCCAGCAACGTTCCGACGCCCCCGATAAAGAGGGCGTTGCGTGTGGTTTCCAGCACGCCCGTAGCCTCAGGAATAAACGGGCGGACCACCAGCAGCTCGAGGGCAATGAATGTTGCCGCCGCGAGAATGCCGGCAATGCTCACCCGCCGGATCAGGCTGTGCACCCGATGTTGTTGCCGCACGTAACAATTGATCAGGAAGAGCCTGGTGGATTCATGGTCCGGATGCATGCGCATTAATTCCTGCAGGATATGGATGGCCGTTGGTATTCGGTTCAGGTTGTACAGGGACGCTGCTTTCTGAAAGAGGGTCTCGAAGTACAGATCCTTGCCTGCGACCTGCCGGATATTGTGCATGATCGACAGTTCGATCAATTCGTCTGCGATCACCAGGTGCTTATGAAAACGGCCCGTTTCGAACAAGGCTTCAGCGTAGGCGTCCATGATCTCCACGTATTCATCCAGTGTCAGGGTGGCAATGGACGCGCGGTGCCGGTTGATAAACTTGATCTTCTCCTTAAACTCCCCTTCGTCAATGGCAAAGAAGGCCTGATACGCCGTGGAGCTTTGTATTGTTGAATCCGCTTTCATGTTATATGGGCTTCATCCTGAATAACAGCGGGCGACTCGGACTCACATCTAGTGCGAGGGGTGCGATCTGTATGTTGAGTAAATATACTCCATCTTCAATATCATTATCAACAAAGATCAACTCGGTAATTGTTTTGTCCGGCTGTGGGTTTTCTGGTACACCCCAGAACAATTTGTGTGCTTTGAGCGCTCCTCCGTCCTCCTCGGGATCTACGGACGGCAGGTCCGTCAGCAGGTGCCTGACACCCCGGTCGTTCATCCAGGCAATTGCCTCCGGCGAGAAAAACGGCGGGTTTGATCCTGTGTAATGGCGTGATCGCTTTTCCTCAGGATTGGGCAGGGTGCGCACGATCAGCCCCGGGCAATCCGCGGTTGTCAGGGCGTCGAGTGCCTGTGCGGTAATCCTGCGCGACCCATCGGTGCCCTGTTCGGGAAACACTGATACGACCTCTGCAAACATGAGCGTGTCTCGCAGGATCGTATGGATATCCGTGTCTATGTCCCTGATGTGCCGCACACACTCGGTGTGTGTGCCATTGCCGTGCGGGTTGATC
Organism: Saprospiraceae bacterium; assembly: GCA_033720735.1. GTDB lineage: Bacteria > Bacteroidota > Bacteroidia > Chitinophagales > Saprospiraceae > B8-G4. Next base: position 7,531 of record JAWWBX010000140.1, on the reverse strand, counting down.
CTTACATTAAAGAAGTTGACCGCGGCACCCTCCGCAAGCGCTCCGACAAACGTGCCTTCCCGCACCGGCCATGCTTCGAATGGTGGCGCCCCGAAGGCATTTGGTTGTCTTGTGAGGTCACTGTCCAACCGAATGGCAATCGACAACGGGTCTGCCAGATCTGCAGTGTATTGCCGGCCGTCCCGTTCACAGGTAATCTGCATGCTGTTGCTTCAATTCCGGGAATCTTTGCCCCAGGTCAGTTTTTCGTGGATCGTCTTGAGAAAGGAGAAGTTGTCCAGCAAGACCAGGCGGGTCTTGAAGTCACATTTGCGCACTGCCAGTTGGTGGTCGGAAGTCACCACTTCCGACCGGCTGTCGAGGGTGCACAGGTAGTTGGATGATCGCCCCTCGATCTCGAATGAGATGACGCTGGTATCACTGATCACAATAGGACGGACATTCAGGTTGTGGGGAGCGACCGGTGTGATAATGAAATTGCCGGAGTTGGGAAAGACGATGGGTCCGCCACAACTCAAGGAATATCCTGTCGACCCTGTCGGCGTAGAGACGATCAGCCCGTCTGCCCAGTATGACGTGAGAAAATCACCATTGATGTACGTGTGAATGGTGATCATGGAGCTGGTATCGCGTTTGTGCAGTGTGAAATCATTGAGTGCAAACCGCTGACCTGCAAAGATCTTTTCGTCGGTCTCCAGGTAGATCATGGTCCGCTCTTCGATCGTATACATGCCGCGCGCCAGCATCTGGATGGCCTGGCTTGCAAAGGTGTTTTCGATGCTGGCCAGAAATCCGAGGCGCCCCATATTGATACCCAGGACCGGCAGTTGGCGATCCTTGATCATGGTCACCGCGCTGAGGATCGTGCCATCACCACCCAGGGAGATCACAAAATCGATGTTGTTGGCCGCAAAGTCGGCGTCGGTCCCGTCAAAGGCTTTGGCCCGCGCCGGCACCTTGACGTGCGCATTGAGCTTTTCCAGATATGGCGTATGTACCAGGCACTCCATCTCCTCTTCGTCGATCGTCAGCAGCAAGTCCTGGATGTATGGAAGTTGTTTTTCGGCTACGCGCTGGCCGTAGATCAGAATGCGCATCAAAATGAGGTCTTGGTGTGTAAAAATAGGCCTTTTTCACCCAAGTGATTGGCGCTCAGTTCGACCTGAAACACAAAGATGTTGTACAGCAGGAAGTTGAACCCGACACCTCCTCCGTGGAGCCACCGGTTGGTAAAGGAGTTCCCTTCTGCGTAGAACGGATCGTTGACATACCCGACATCATAATTGAAGGACAAGTAAAACTGCCAGGGCATGACGCGAAACGACCGGATCGGCATTTTCCGCTTCCAGTCAATCGTCGCATCCACCAGCTGCAACCGGATCTCATTCTTGGCGTAGACATAGTCGAGGCCACCGATCACGTACAACTCATACCCTCTCAGGTAGTCTTCCAGGAAACCCAGCCCCCAGTAATTGTAATACGCGACTTTATCGCGATTGAGTGATCGCTTTACTTTCGCAGCCAGGGCAACAGATACCTTTCTGGACACCGGGTGATAAAAACGGACGAACGGCGAAATGGCCAGCGTGTTGACATCGCCAAAGAGACCGATCCCGCCTTTCACGAGCTCCAGTCCTGTGTACCATCCGCGTGTTGGCAGGATGGCGCGATTGCGGTCGTCGTAGACAAACTCATACTCGATACCAACTGACTCCTGCCGATCTCTGCCTTCGAGAAAAAAGTCAGGGTTGTATTCGGCTACCAGAGATTCCAACACTGAGTTGCGCTGGTACACCATGCGCAGCCGGTGTGTCACATAGAGGTTGGGACGGAAAACCGTACCCAAACGCACGCGTGTACGCCTGAAAATGATCTCGTCGTCCTGCTCAAAGAACATTTGCTTATTGTCTGCGTTCAGCAACGAGATCTCCTTGTTGACCGACCGCAGGACATTGAATTCGAGTCCAACGGTCTGCTTTCGGTTCACAAAGGGCAACAGGTAGGTCAGTTCAAACTTCGGCGTATAGCCCAGTTGTCCTTTGATCTTAAGGTGATCGTTGATGCCATTGAGGTTGAGCAGCTGCAACCGGAGTCCAACATTGACCCTCGAGAGCGAGCGTTTTTGCTCAGTCCACCATACGTTGAAGTTCCGGTCGGCCAGTTCGAACAACGGAACCGGGAAAATGTACCATGATTCCGCAACCGAGATCGCGATGGCAATCTGTTGCAATTCGGTATTCCATTCGGAAATATTGAGGGTCACCTCGGTAAACAGCCCGGTTTTTAGCAGATTGTTCCGATTGCGGTCGAGGCGGGTGGACAGTGAGGCCTGGGTGATGGTATCACCAACGGCAAAGTCCAGTTCGCGAAGGATGATCCGCTCTTTCGTTTTGTGATTGCCTTCAACCTCGATCCCCGAGATCAGGAGCATCTGTCCGTGCAGCGCGGAGGCGCCCACGAGCAAGCACAACAAGACCAGGATTCGGTTGTATTCCACACCGCTGAAGATACTGAGGGCTGACCAGCCCCGGCAAATCATACGTTGAGATAACTCATCAGGGCGTCGTAACGCTCCTTGAGGTTTTGGACAAACGTGGCTTCAGTGAAGCTGGCCCGGATGGTGTAGTCGTACCGCTGCAGGGTGGCAATGGCGTGCTTGGCATCCTGGCTGTTGATCTTGAGTGTCACAAAGACCTGCTCTGTATCCGGTTTGGTGGTGAGAAATGTGCTCAGGATGGCGATGTTCTCACTTTCGATGATCCGCGAAATTTCCGCCAGCGAATAATCGCGTTTGTGCATCTCCAGTACCAGGATGCTGCCCGGTTCCTTGAATGAGAAGCTGTCGGCATAAAAATGGATGAGCTCTTCCTGGGTGATCGCACCGAGATAGGTATCATCATCATCGATCACCGGTATCGTGGTTAATTTGTACTCGGCCATTTTGCCCATGACCTCAAACAGATGGTCTTCCTTGTTAACAAATCCCTTGAGCAGCGACAGGCCGTAAGAACCGATCGGCTCAGTGAGTTCGTGTCCAAGAATATCGTCCTCCGAGATGGTCCCGAGGAGCTTTTCGTTGTTGACGATCGGCAGATGTTTGACGTGGTAGACATTCATGATCGTCAACGCCTCTTCGCCTGAGTCTGATGTCCTCAGCGGGGTGAGAAGGTGCGAGATGAATTCGGCGGCGATCATAATTTCAACTAAATATATAAACGACTACAACACAGCAAAAGTTAGGCCGGTTCTGTTAACACAATCTTACCGTGGCCTCAGCGCATCAGTTTCTCCTTTTCAGCAAGAAACTCCTTTTCTGTCAGTAGTCCTTTATTCTTGAGTTCTTCGAGTCGCTTCAATTGAGACAGCAGGATGTCATCATCCAGCAAGTTTTCCTTGGGTGCTTCGAGTTGCGGGGTTTTCTCCAGCCGAAAATCATTCTCCGCAAACGCGTCAAACCGCGGCTGGATACGCACGAAGGCCAGGTCATCATGTGTCCGGATCTTGTCAAAGTCCTTGAACCCCAGAGCTACCGCCTGGTCGAGGTGGTAGTACGCCTTTTCGACCTGTTCTGTCAGACTGTAGGCACAAGCGATATTAAAGTGTAGGGAAATATCCTTGGGGTTGATCTCCAGGCCTTTGCTAAAATCCTCGATCGCCCCTTCCAGATCGAAGTCCTTGTACTTCTTGATCCCGCTTTGCTTGTAAGGGTTGACACGCGTACGTTCGGGTACTGCATGGCGAGCAGTGCGTTGTCTGCTCTGAGACCGTCTTGTTTCACGCGCTTGCTGATGCCGCCGTTGGGTGGTTTGGCCCGGCCGGCGATAATCCCGGCGCTGTGTTCGGCGGCGCTGATAACGATCATATTCATTACCTCCCAGGTCATCGTTGTAGCGCCGGTCAAACTCCTTGTCGTCCATGGCGAAAAGGACGATGGCATCGATGATCCCGAGGAATGCAGAGATCGGGATCCAAATCAGCGGTGTAAAAAATGACAGGAAGATATATAGCACACCCAGCCCCGGTTGCCGCAGGTAGAATCTGTGCACCCCGAAAATCCCTAGAAACAGCGCCAGCAGCGCGGCTGTTGTCCTATCTTTCATGGTTTAGTGTCGTCGATGGAAAGGTAGCGATTTGCATTTGATTTCGCCGGTGGGTCGAATCAGGACTGGGTTTCAAATCTGCAGGTGAGCACGGCAATGTCATCGGGAAACGCCCGGTTGCCACGAAACGTATCCAGCGTTTGGAGCAGGCGATGGTTGAAGGCGCGGGCGGAATCATATCCGTTTTGTGCAATGACCTGCTCAATATGCTCATCCTCAAAATACTCGCCCGCTTCGTTCTGAAGATCCGTGAGGCCGTCGGTGAAGGTGAGGATCAGGCCATCCCCTTCCAGCTCTATTTCTCCCATCTCCAGCTCGGGCAGGTGATCGAATGCCCCAATCACGGTACAACCAATATCGAGCCGGACCAGTTTACCATTCATTTTCAGAAAGGGCGGAAAGTGCCCGGCGTTGATATATGACAGTTTTTTTTCCCGCAGGTTGAGCTCGGCGATAAAGAGTGTGATGTACTTGTCGCCCCTGGTGATCCTGTACACCGCCTGGTTGAGGGCAATGACACAGGTGGCCAGGTCACGGTACTGATAGATCAGGCTTTGCAAATTGGCCTGAAAGTTGGCCATCAGGAGTGCCGCTGCGATCCCCTTTCCCGAAATGTCGGCAATGCAAAACGCCAGTCGCTTCTTGTCGTAACGGATGATATCAAAGTAGTCACCACCGATATTGTTGTGCGGCTGATAAATCGCGTCCAGTTCAAATCCCTCACCATTGGGCAGCTCGTCAGGGATCAGCATGCGCTGTACCTTGCTGGCCAGATCCATCTCGCGCTTCAAGGCTTCCTGCTCGACCTGCTGTTTGAACAACCGTTTGTTTTCAAGCGCGACCGCGATAATATTGGTGATCGTGGTGATAAACTCAATCTTGTTGTAGATATCCTCCTGTTCCTTGATGCCTCCTACCAACGCGTAGGCGATCGGAGTTTTCTTGTGGTAGACAGGAATGATGATGTCAAACGCCTTGAGCGGTTTGGGATCCTTCTTTTTGATCGTATGAAGACGTGTGTACTGCTGTAGCAGGCTCTCCATCTGGGCATCGTCAAACGGCACTTCGGTATTCTGTTCAACCACACAGCGCCACGTGTCTGCTTCTTTGATGAAGAGCGCCATTTTCTGAACACCCATCTCCCAACTCATGAAGGAGCGGTACATGTTGTACAGGCCGTCTGCTGAAACGTTGTCGTTGATCGCCTGGGTGATAGCAAGCAAACTCTTGATCTGCAGCTGCTTGAGATTCAGCTCACGCTCCTTCTTGATCAGTATTTCCTGGTCTCTTTCGGTCACCTTCAGGACGGCCTGTTGTGAAGGCGAAAGTTAACGGATTTTTGATCAGCCCCGCTCCTCTTCGTCAAGCTGATCTGTCAGCTTGTCGTTCTGTTTGTGACGTTGGTGATCGCGCAATGTTTTCTTGGCAAGATTGGCCCGGACAGACTGCGTCAGGTCAATGTCCATCTGGTTGGCAAGGCAGGTGAGGACAAAGAGGATGTCTGCCATTTCATCGGCGATCTGTTGTTTGGGATCGACCGGATCCTTGCCGGTCTTGAAGGATTGTTCACCGTACACTCTTGCTACCAGCCGGGCAAACTCACCTGTTTCTTCCATCAGCAAGACGGTATTGGTGAGCTCATTGAAGTAGCGCACGCCGTGTGAGCGGATCCACCGGTCTACCTCCTGCTGATATTGCTTCAGTTGCATTACTCTCTTTGTTTTGAATCGATCATGATGGTCACCGGCCCGTGGTTGACCAGATGTACATCCATTTCCGCACCAAATACGCCCGACATCACCCGGCAGGGACTCTGGTTTTCGAGCATTTGCACAAACGATTCGTAGAGCGGAATGGCGATTTCTGGTCGTGCCGCCCTGATAAACGAGGGTCGATTCCCCTTGCGGGTGCTTGCATGCAATGTAAACTGACTGATCACCAGGAGCTCTCCGTTCGATTCAATGATGTCATGGTTCATCTTTCCCTGATCATCCGGGAAAATGCGCATTGCGAGGATCTTGCGGCACATCCATTCGAGATCGTCACGGGTATCGTCGGCTTCAAAACCCGCGAGAAGCATCAGACCATGCTGGATGGCAGCATGCACTGTCCCTTCAATGTGTACACTCGCTTTGGTGACGCGCTGCAGGATCACTCTCATCCCGACGTTGTTGAAATCTTGTGCAAGACGTGTTGGTCCAATGGCAGAAAGCCGTCTGGCGCATTCTTAATATAGAAAAATATTATATATGAATGATTTCTATACATTTTACTGCTCGTTCATCACAGAGAAGTTCACATATAGAGAAAAGTATTATTCAACAATCTTTTATATGTTTTCTTTCCACAGATTGTTGATATATATTTTAATTAATTGATTATCAATTATTTATAAAATTCACAAACTGTGTATAATGTGCCTTAACGGGATGACCAATTCTTTGCAAACAATCTTTTACACATCTTCACCAAGCTAATAATAGTAAGGGGTTTTATTTGATACAATCTTATTCATTATTAATACAAATAGTGAATTGTGGGAATCCTGGTTGAACGAGGAGGTCTGCCGGATGTTGATTTGCCATAGCCAATTCTGCAACGATGCATAGAAGGTATGGTAAGGTCGTACAATGGTGGTTGCTGGCAGGTGTCATCATGGTGTTTGTACAGATCGTACTTGGTGGTATCACCCGCCTGACCGGATCCGGATTATCGATTACAAAATGGGAGATTGTCACCGGAACGCTGCCACCACTCAACGCCGGCCAATGGGATGAAGCCTTCGGCTTGTACAAGGAGACACCGCAGTACCAAAAGATCAATGAGGGCATGTCCATGTCCGAGTTCAAGGTGATCTATTTCTGGGAGTATTTGCATCGGCTATGGGCGCGGTCCATCGGTCTTGTGTTTATCATTCCGTTTGTGGTCTTTTTGTTCCGGCGGAAACTGGATCGGCCAATGCTCCGATATCTCGGAAAACTGGTGATACTTGGTCTGGTGGTAGCGGCATTTGGATGGATCATGGTCGCCAGCGGGCTCAACGACAGACCGTGGGTCAATGCCTATAAGTTGACCATCCATCTGAACCTTGGAATACTCTTGTACGCGATGGTCTTTTGGGTATTTCTGTATAGCCGGGATCCTGTTCCAAAAGTAGTGTCTCATAATAGGTTGCAGCGGCATTTGAGAGTATTTACCGTGGTATTGATCGTCCAATTGCTGATCGGTGGTATCATGTCAGGAATGAAAGCGGGACTCTACTACCCCACCTGGCCGGATATGAATGGTGTTCTTATGCCGGATGTCCTGCTCCAGCCAGAGTTGTGGCGCGTTGAGAGCTTTGTGCAATACGATACGTTGCCACTGGCCCCGGCTTTGGTTCAATTCATGCACAGGATGTTTGCATATGCCGTATTGGTACTGGGTTTGTG
>JAWWBX010000139.1:0-10568 GCA_033720735.1 Saprospiraceae bacterium | reverse complement strand
GGAAATCTGTCTCAAACAGGTAGCCAGAACCGACACCAATGCCCAAAGCGATGGTTCGGTCGTAGGCGCGCCCGGTGGCATCCTGATGGATCGCGTAACTGGAGTTGAGACCGCGCCCCGCCAGAAAGAGTCGGCGCAGGCTGGTGCCGGAGCCCTTGGGCGCCACCAGGATCACGTCGACGTCCTCCGGCGGTACGATCCCGGTCTCTTCGCGATAAGTGATCCCGAATCCATGGGAAAAGTAGAGTGCCTTGCCAGCGGTCAGGTGCGGGCGCACCTGGTCCCAAAGGGCGATCTGCGCTGCATCGGAAAGCAAGTACATGATGATGGTACCCCGTCGGGCCGCCTCTGCGATGGAAAACAGGGTTTCGCCGGGGACGAATCCGTCAGCAATGGCCTTGTCCCACGACGGGGACGGGCTGCGTTGGCCCACAATAACCCGAAATCCGTTGTCGCGCAAGTTGAGTGCCTGGCCAGGGCCCTGCACCCCATACCCGATCACGGCAATGGTTTCGTTTTGCAATACTTCCCGCGCCTTTTCCAGCGGAAATTCCTCACGGGTCACGACGTGTTCGGTGACCCCACCAAAATTGAGCTGTGCCATGGTAGTTGTTATTCAGTTTTTTCAGGCGTCACTGCGGTCATGACGACACCTTGTGTTTTCAAATAATGGTTGAGCTGCTCCATGGGTTTGACCACTGCTACCCTTCCCGACCGGACAAACTCGTAGATCCCCAATTCGGACAATTCGTCGAGCAGGCCTTGTGTTTCGTGCTGGTGCCCGGTTTTCTCGATGATGACGTACTCCTGCTCCACATCGATGATCCGGGCATGGTATTTCCGCAGAAGCTTTTCGACATGACTGCCGTCATACAAGATATGTGTCGGCACTTTGTACAGCGCGATCTCCTGATAGACGATCTCGTCCTGATGATAGTAGAAGGCCTTGAGAACTTCCACTTGCTTGTCGAGCTGCGCGACAAGTTTGCGTACCAGGTCTTCGGTCACATTGACCACGATGGTGAAGCGGTGAATGCCCGGCATGGACGAGGGCGAGGTGGTCAGGCTCTCGATATTGATGTGCCTCCGCGTAAAGACCGAGACCACACGCGACAACAAGCCTGTGTGATTTTCTGTGAAGACGGATATGGTAAACTCCTGTGTCATCTTACTGCAATCTGATCTCGGAAACGGATGACCCCGACGGTACCATGGGAAATACATTTTCTTCTTGTAGAACACTGATATGCAGCAGGTAAGGCCCGTCTGCTTCAAGCATTATCTTCAATGCTTCTCCCATCTCGTCAGAGTGGGTGATGTGGGTGCCTGGCACACCGAAGCCCTCTGCAATCTTCACAAAATCCGGATTCTCGAGGGCCACCGCCGAGTAGCGCCGATCAAAGAACAGCTGCTGCCACTGGCGGACCATGCCGAGGTAGTTGTTGTCGAGGAGCACGATCTTGACCCCGACCTTCCATTGGCTGCACATCCCCAATTCCTGCAACGTCATCTGGAACCCGCCGTCGCCGATCACGGCAATCACCTCCTTCTCAGGCCGTGCCAACTTGGCCCCGAAGGCGGCTGGCAAGCCATATCCCATGGTTCCGGCTCCCCCGGAAGAGACCCACTGATTTGGCCCCCGGTAACAGTAGTAGCGGGCAGCCGCCATTTGATGCTGACCCACATCGGTGGCGATGACCGCCTCTCCGTTTGTCAGCTCGCTCAGGGCGTTGATCACCTGCCCCATCTTGATGGCTCCTTCAGGCGTCGGTGACAAAGCCCCGCGCACCACCAGTTCGTGCTCTTTTTCAGCACATTTGGCAAACTCATCGAGCCATTCCGGATAGGCTTTCGCCTCCACCAGCGGCAGCAGGGTTTCCAGGGCCTCTTTGGCATCAGCGTGTACCGGGATGTGGGCCTGCACATTCTTGTTGATCTCCGAGGCATCGATCTCGATATGGATAACTCTGGCTTGTCGCGCATAGCGCTTGACATCACCCGTGACCCGGTCGTCGAAGCGCATCCCGATGGCAACTATCAGATCTGCCTCATTCGTCTTGACATTCGGGCCATAGTTGCCGTGCATGCCCAGCATACCCACAAAGAGCGGATGGTCGGACGGCAGTGAACCCAGTCCATGGATCGTGGCTCCTACCGGTATGCCACTACGCTCGACAAATGACCTGAAGACATCCGTTGCGCCAGCGATCTGGATCCCATGACCCGCAAGGATCAGCGGTCGCTGTGCGGCATTGATGGCCGCTGCGGCATCGGCAATCGCCTGCGGATCGATCTTCGGCACGGGATGATAACTACGGATCTGCGGCTGGCGCACATACTCGAATGCTACCTTCTCCAGCTGGGCGTCCTTGGTGATATCGATGACCACCGGTCCGGGACGGCCTGAATTGGCAACGTAAAAGGCCTTGGCAAAGATCTCCGGGATCTCTGAGGCACTGGTGATCTGGTAGTTCCATTTGGTGACGGGCATGGTGCAACCGATCACGTCGGTCTCCTGGAAGGCATCTGTCCCGAGTACGTGACGCGGCACCTGACCGGTAATGCACACGATCGGCGTAGAATCCAGATATGCGTCGCCCAGCCCGGTGATCAGATTGGTCGCGCCAGGACCCGAGGTGGCCAGGCACACGCCTGTCTGGCGCGTGACCCGTGCAAACCCCTCCGCTGCGTGGATCGCCCCCTGTTCGTGACGTGGTAGGATGTGGCGGAGCGTGTCCTGATACCGGTAAAGTGCGTCGTAGACCGGCATGATCGCCCCGCCCGGATAGCCAAAGATCGTATGGACGCCTTCGGCCAGCAAGGACTGCACCACCGCTTCGGCGCCGGTGATCACCGGACTCTTTTCGACTGCCACTTGCTCTTCGGGTACAGATGATGTTTTCATGCTTCTGTGATTTCAGTGGTGATGCATCCGGTACTGGCTGTGGACACCATGCGGCGGTACTTGGCCAGCACCCCGTCCAGCTGCGGCTGGTCCGGCCGATGCCAGGCGGCCGCGCGTCTGGCCAGTTCTGACACGTCGACATCAAGCTCAAGCGTATTATCCTTTGCATTGATCACGATCATGTCACCATTCTCGACCAGGGCGATGGGTCCGCCGTCGTATGCTTCCGGGGTGACGTGCCCCACGACAAAGCCATGTGTCCCTCCGGAGAACCGGCCATCTGTGACCAGGGCGACCTGCCCGCCCAATCCGGCACCCATGATGAGCGAGGTAGGCTTGAGCATCTCGGGCATACCAGGCGCACCTTTAGGTCCCACAAAACGAATGATGACCACATCATTTTCCATGATCTGCCGGTTCTGGATGGCTGCATTGGCGTCATCTTCCGAATCGAATACACGCGCCGGACCGGCAAAGTACTCGCCTTCTTTCCCTGTGATCTTGGCGACCGCACCTTCCGGTGCCAGGGTGCCTGTCAGGATCTGCAGATGACCACTCGGCTTGATCGGCTTGTCTAGAGGTCTGACAATGCGCTGTCCGGATGCAAGCGGAGGCATGGAACGCACATTCTCGGCAAGTGTCCGCCCGGTCACAGTGATGCAGTCTCGGTGCAGCAGACCTGCGTCGAGGAGCAGGCGCATCACGGCGGTCACCCCGCCAGCAGCATGCAGATCTTCCATCACATACTGGCCACTTGGCTTCAGGTCAGCCAGGTACGGAGTGCGGTCACTGATCGTCTGAAAGTCGTCAAGCGTCAGATCGACACCGGCTTCACGAGCTATTGCCAACAGATGGAGCACGGCATTGGTTGATCCACCCAGGGCCACCACCACGGTAATGGCATTCTCAAAGGCCTTGCGCGTCATGATGTCTCGCGGACGCAGATCTTGCTCCAGCAGATGTCTGATCGCCCCTGCCACGCGCTCTGACTCCTGTTGCTTGCCAGGGCTTTCGGCGGGGATGGATGCATTGCCCGGCAGGCTCATGCCCATGGCTTCGATGGCAGAGGCCATCGTATTTGCTGTGTACATCCCGCCACAAGCTCCCGGTCCCGGGCAGGCATGGCGCACGACGTTTTGGAGCCCCTCGGCATCCAGTCGTCCTGACACATGCTCTCCCAGCGCCTCGAACGCCGAGACAATGTCCAGCTTTCGCCCATCGTAATGTCCCGGACGGATGGTACCGCCATACACGACGAGGCCCGGGCGATTGAGTCGTGCCAGAGCCATCATGGCACCCGGCATATTCTTGTCGCAACCAACGACAGCCACTACCCCGTCATACCATTGCGCACCGACCACCGTTTCGATGGAGTCGGCGATCAGATCCCGCGATGGCAGTGAGTAGCGCATTCCGCTCGTGCCCATCGAAATCCCGTCTGACACCCCAATGGTATGAAAGACGAAGCCGACAAGCTCTTGCCCCACGATGTCTTGCTTGATCGTAGCGGCCAGTGCGTTGAGGTGCATGTTGCACGGATTGCCCTCCCAACCGGTACTGGCGATCCCGACTTGGGCCTTGTCCATGTCGGCCTCGGTCAAACCGGTAGCATACAACATGGCCTGGGCGCCGGGCTGGGCCACGTCCTGTGTCAGACGTTTACTGTATTTATTCAGATCAGGCAACTAAGTAAATTGATAATCAGATAATTGTATCGGATATCGCACCCTTCTTCCCCACGTTGAGCCGGAAGTCCTCATCGGCCACCATGTGTGCGATCAACTCGCCCATTTTCGAGCAACCACACTCGTGCTCGGGGTGCATGTCGCTGGTACCGATCCCCTTGTCGGTGCACCGTCGGACGGCTTCACGGACGTCGGCCGCCGCATCGGACAAGCCTAAATGTTCGAGCATCATAGCCACCGACAGGATCATGGCGAGAGGGTTGGCGATGTCTTTCCCGGCAGCTTGCGGATACGAGCCGTGCACTGGTTCAAATAGCGCGGTACCCGTGCCGATCGACGCGGACGGCAGCAACCCGATCGACCCAACAATGGCCGAAGCCAGGTCAGACAGGATGTCGCCAAACATATTGGACGTAACGATCACGTCAAATTGTCGCGGGTTGAGCACCAGTTGCATCGCTGCATTATCGACATACATATAGTCGACGGTCACCGCCGGATGATCGGCGGCCAGTCGCATGGTCACCTGACGCCAGAGGCGGGAAGTGGCCAAAACGTTCGCCTTATCGACCAGGCAGAGCTGACCACGTCGTGACTCCGCCGCAGCAAATGCGCGCGTGACGACGCGGTGGATCTCTTCGCTGGTGTACGCACACAGATCGGACGCATTTGGACTCGTTTCACTGGCTTCATGTTTCTCACCGAAATAGATGCCGCTGCTCAGCTCCCGGTAAATGACGAAATCCACGTCATTGAGGACCTGTGGCTTGAGCACGGATTGCTCCACCATTGAGGGGAAGATGGTGACCGGGCGTATGTTGAGATAGAGTTGCAATGCCTTGCGCAAGCCGAGCAAACCCTGCTCCGGGCGCACGGTGATATTGGGGTCCTGGTCATATTCAGGAAGCCCTACCGCGCCGAGCAACACGGCATCTGCCCCGTCGCACAACTCCAGAGTTTCGGGGGGCAATGGCGACCCGGTTTTGGCGATCGCCGCACCACCGATCAGTGCTGATGACAGATTGAATGCGTACCCGTACTTCTCGGTCACAGCTTGCAGTACGCGCAGTCCCTGCCGCATGACTTCGGGACCGATACCGTCGCCCGCCAGTACTGCAATCTCCCTGATCCTGTCGGTCATGCGAAGGTGATTTGGCGTTGTTCAAAAGCGGAGATGTCCTGGTCCAGGCTCAGCAGATAGTCCAGCTCGTCCATGCCGCGCACCAGACATTGCTTCTTGAAGGGGTTGATCTCGAAATGCACCTCCTGCCCAGTTTCCAGAATCGTAAATCGCTGCTCGGGCAGGTCAATTTCGAATCGTGCCGCGGGGCTGCGTTCGATCACACTGAATACTTCGTGCAAGACCTCTGGTGTGACCTCCACCGTGAGGAGGCCGTTGTTGAGCGCATTGTTCTTGAAGATGTCTGCAAATTCGCTGGAGACCACCACCCTGAACCCGTATTGCACCAGTGCCCAGGCCGCATGCTCACGGCTCGAACCGCAACCAAAGTTATGTCCGGCCACCAGGATCTCTCCCCGGTATACCGGGTTGTTGAGCACAAAATCGGCGTTGGGTTGACCATCGCGATGGTAGCGCCAATCGCGGAACAACTGTTCGCCAAAACCACGTTTGGTGACCATCTTGAGGAACCTGGCCGGAATGATCTGGTCGGTATCCACATGTTCGACTGGAAGTGGAACGGCAGTGCTGATCAATGATTTGAATGGTTCCATCAAGCTATGACTTCTCTCACGTCAACAATGTGCCCGGCAATGGCTGAGGCGGCGGCCGTAAGCGGGCTGGCCAGGATCGTACGTGCCCCCCTGCCCTGCCGGCCCTCGAAATTGCGGTTGGACGTCGAAACGCAGTAAGCACCTGCTGGCACCTTGTCTTCATTCATGCCCAGGCAGGCGGAACATCCAGGTTCCCTGAACTCGAAACCGGCCGCTTCGAAAACATCCTGCAGCCCTTCGTCGATCGCCTGCGTGCGCACGCGCATCGACCCCGGAATGACCATGGCCCGCACGTGCGGTGCCTTGGACTTCCCCTTGACGAAAGCAGCAGCCGCTCGCAGATCTTCGATCCGTGCATTGGTGCAACTGCCAATAAACACGTGATCGATCCGATGCCCGAGGAGCGACATGTCAGGTTTGAAACCCATGTACGCCAGGGCTTTCTGCATGCTTGCTGTCGAGCCGTTGGCTGCCGGGATCCGGCCGGTCACCGGTATCCCCATGCCCGGATTCGTCCCATAAGTGATCATGGGTGCGATGTCTGCCGCGTCAAAGGTGTACTCGGTGTCGAACTGCGCTCCAGGATCCGAGCGCAGTGCCTGCCACGCCTCAACCGCGGCCTCCCACTGCTCAACCGGTGCAAAGGGACGTCCTTTCAGATAGCGGTACGTGGTTTCATCCGGGGCGATCAATCCGCCCCGTGCGCCCATCTCGATACTCATGTTGCAGATGGTCATGCGCTCTTCCATCGACAAGGCTTCAATCGCTTCTCCGGCGTATTCAACAAAATGCCCGGTGGCGCCCCCGGTTCCCAGCCGCGCGATGATGTACAGAATGATGTCCTTGGCCTGAACTCCGGCAGCACGTTGACCGGTGACCGTGATGCGCATCGTGCGCGGACGTGACATCAGCACACACTGCGTGGCGAGGACCTGCGCCACCTGGCTCGTACCGATGCCAAAGGCGATACATCCGAACGCACCATGAGTGGAAGTGTGGCTGTCACCGCAAACGATGGTCATGCCCGGGCGCGTCAGCCCCAATTCGGGCCCGATCACGTGGACGATGCCCTGGTTGTGATGTTGCAGGCCGTAATATTCCACTCCAAATTCCTCACAATTGCGCTCCAGCACCGCAACCTGCTCACGTGAGAGGCGTTCGGAGATCGGCAAGTGCTGGTTGATGGTGGGCACGTTGTGATCAGCCGTGGCTGTCGTCTTGTCGGTGCGACGTACAGGGATGCCCTTTTCAGCCAGCGTGTCGAAGGCCTGCGGGCTGGTGACTTCATGCACAAAATGCCGGTCGATGTACAAGACATCCGATCCGTCGCCGGTGCTGGTCACGACATGCGCATCCCAGATCTTGTCAAAGGTCGTTCGGGCCATCTGTGTTCCCGGTTATACTTCTACTGGCTGCGAGAGCAAATTGATCAGATCCTCCTTGCGGACATGCTGCAGGCGGTCTGCAAGGTCCAGGAACTGCTCGTACATCTGGTCGAGTTGTTCGCCGGACAGATCGAAACCCAGCTGGCGCGCTTTATAGGCCAGCGCTGCCCGTCCGCTTCTGGCGGTGAGGATGATCTTGGAGTGACCTGCACCCACCTCTTCCGGATCGATAATTTCATAATTCTCCCGGCTCTTGAGCACGCCATCCTGATGAATCCCTGAGGAGTGGGCGAAGGCATTGGCTCCGACAATCGCCTTGTGTGCCTGGACCGGCATGCGCATCCGCTCTTCTACCAAATGACTGGTCTCGTAGAGCAACTGGGTGTTGATCCCGGTGTAGAGGTGTGGCTTGCGCTTGCGCAATACCATGACCACCTCCTCTAGCGCCGTGTTGCCCGCGCGTTCGCCGATCCCGTTGATGGTGCATTCGATCTGTCGCGCTCCGTTTTCCACTGCGCTGATTGAATTGGCCGTTGCCAGTCCGAGGTCATTGTGGCAATGTGCCGAGATGACTGCCTTGTCAATGTTTGCAACGTGTTCTTTGAGATACCTGATCTTGGCACCGTATTCCTCGGGCAGACAGTAGCCGGTGGTGTCCGGGATATTGACGACAGTCGCCCCGGCGGCGATCACCGCTTCGATCACTTTCGCCAGAAAGGCATTGTCTGAGCGACCTGCATCCTCTGCGTAGAACTCGACGTCCTCCACATGGCGCTTGGCCCAACGAACAGACTGCACTGCGCGCTCCAGGATCTTTTCCCGGGTTGACTTGAACTTGTACCTGATATGTACATCGGAGGTGCCGATGCCCGTATGGATCCGTGGCCTTGCAGCATGCCGGAGTGCCTCGGCCGCCACATCGATATCTTTTTTTACCGCCCGCGAAAGACCGCAGACCGTACTTTCCCGGATGGTCTTGCTGAGCAATTCGACCGACCGGAAATCCTCCGGGCTCGAGATCGGGAATCCAGCCTCGATCACATCAACGCCCAACTCCTCGAGTTGGACAGCGATCTCCGCTTTCTGCGCAGAATTGAGCTGGCAACCAGGCACCTGTTCGCCATCGCGCAGGGTGGTATCGAAAATGAAAACGCGTTGTGCAGACATCCTCTGTTTTTTCGTGAGCAAATCAAAAGTATATTTAGCCTGATGGTTGTCGTAACCAAATTGAGGGAAGCCATCCATCCTCTAATGCGCCTGTTCCTTCTCTAACCAATTGATAACCAGTAAGCTGGGTGATCATTACGTACAATGTCCAAACAACAAAGAGACGCTCTGGTGCAATTGGTCCTGAGTCTCAACAGGGCTGAAAAACGGCACTTCAACCTGTACTGCCGGCGCAATGCGAGCACACAGGATCCTCTTTTTTTGCAGTTGTTCCGGCTCATTGACCGGCACAAGCGCTATGATGAGGCATTGATCCTCGAACGTGCAAACCAGATCAGAAAATCACAACTTCCCAACCTGCGCTCCAAGCTGTACAAGGAGATCCTGGTGGCGCTGCGTCTGCTGCACCGCAACCAGAACGAGGAGGTCTCCGTGCGCGAGCATCTTGACTTTGCCCGGATCCTCTACGACAAAGGATTGTACCGGCAAAGCCTGAACATTCTGGACCGCGCCAAGCAACGTGCGATGACGTTGCAGCTGCACGCGCTGGCCATGGAGATCATTTCATTTGAAAAGCTCATCGAATCCCAATACATCACCCATAGTATTGACTCGACTGCCGATGCCCTGGCCGCGCAGTCGGTCGAGTTGGCCGCGCTGATCCATGGAGAAACGACCTTCTCAAATTTGTCGCTGCAGCTGTACGGCTTTTACCTGAAGAATGGATATGCGCGCAATGCACAAGAGCAGGAAGCAGTACGTACATTCTTTCGGACACACCTGCCCGAGCACGAAGAGGATCAGCTCAGCGGGATGGAGCGTCTTTACCTGTATCAGTCTTACGTCTGGCTGTATCACATTACCCAGGAGTTTGCACGTCAGTACCGGTATGCGCAGAAATGGGTCGACTTGTTCGAAGATCACCCGGAACTCCTGGCACACAACATCCCGCTCTATCTGAAAGGCCTGCACAATTTGCTCAATGTGCTCTACCTGACATTGCAATATGACCGCTTTGCCGCCGTCCTGGCGGACCTCGAGCAATTCAATGTTGATGGCAGATACGCACTCACAGCCAACGAGGCGTCGTTGCAACGGCTCTATCTGTTTGTGCACCGGCTCAACAAGCATTTTCTCGAAGGGACCTTTCGTGACGGGGTGTCAGGGATCGATCCCCTCGTGCACATCCTGGAAAGTGGTGGTCACAGCTGGGACGATCACCGGGTGATGGTATTCTATTACAAGATCGCCTGCCTGCATTTCGGTGCCGGGAACAACAGCAAAGCCATTGAGTACCTCAACCGGATCATCAACCGGGTCAACCCCAATTTGCGCGAAGACATCCAGAGTTTTGCCCGGATCCTCAGCCTGATCGCGCATTACGAGCTTGGCAACGATACGCTGGTCTCGTACCAGCTGCGATCGACATACCGGTTTCTGTTGAAAATGGAAGAACTGAATGCCACTCACGATGCGATCTTTCGCTTCCTGCGCCGCACTCCCGGCATGACCCCAGACCGGATCCGCAGTGAGTTTGTGGCGCTCAAGGACACCTTGCGCGAGGTCCAAGAGCAAGAGGGAGACATGCGCTCAGGTCTCTATCTGGACATCATCTCCTGGTTGGAAAGCAAGATCCAGGGGCGCAGCGTGCAGGAGGTGATCCAGGAAAAATTCCGGCGGCGTATCACCAGT
>JAWWBX010000138.1:0-10579 GCA_033720735.1 Saprospiraceae bacterium | reverse complement strand
GGGGGCACCCGAATCTCGGGTCGATTTCCTTTGCGGGTCTGGTCAATAACCTCAATGATGGTATGGTCTGGGGATTGCTGCCACTCCTGTTGATGCAGCAGTCGTTTGCCATCGACGATATCGGGTTGATTGCCGCAGTATATCCAATGGTGTGGGGAATCGGGCAGCTCGGCACCGGACGCCTGGCCGATCTCTGGCCACGTAAGCAATTGCTGTTTGGCGGCATGTTGTTGCAGGGCCTGGTACTGATGTGCTTTGTTGTTGCTGGATCCAGGACTGTTTTCATCCTGCTGGCAGCCCTGCTGGGTGCGGGAACGGCCCTGGTGTACCCCACTTTTCTCGCTGCCATCGCAGACAACACCCATCCCCGGCAGCGTGCCGAGAGCATCGGGGTATTCCGTCTGTGGCGTGACCTGGGCTACGCGGTGGGAGCGCTGCTTACCGGGATCATTGCTGACCTCTGGAGCATCGGGGCGGCCATGCTCGCGGTCGGGGTGCTGACAGTCTTCGCGGCCGGGGTTATTGCGGTGCGGATGCGCCCGGCAAACGGAAGTCCGAGTATTCAAACACACCCCTGAGAAACTGCTTGTTGAGCGTGCGATCACACCGGTAGCTTTCGCGATAGGCGTTGAAGCGAATGGGTGTGGTTTGCGTTGTCCTGATGTTCTCGATGAGCGCGTAAGTGGGTGGATGGTAAACGAGACTGGCCAGGTGGCGTCCGGTATTTTCTTCAAAATAATACCACCACACATCGCTGGTGCTATGATTACCATGCTGCCCCGGGTCGTACTCGGCCTTGATCACATCTGCGATGGCGCCAGACTCGAGGGTGTCTTTCCCGGTGTACGTCAGAAGCGTGCCCGGATCCAGGAGTTTGAAAGGAATAAAGAGAACGTAATATGCGCTCAGGAATGTTTGTCGGGCCGACTCCTCGCCGCCGGTCACTGCAACTCCATCGATCGACCGGGTTGCGTTTCCGTCCTGATAGGCGATCGTGACCTCGCCGGTGGAATCTGACCAGGTGATAGATCCGGATAGGGACGGTTGCAGGTCGTACCGGTGATATTGAGTCTGATCACTCTCGACGGCGCCGTCGGCCAGATAGAGTATGGAACGCTTCCGATAAGTAATGCTGTCGATCGCTGACCAGGCCGTCCAGCCTCCGGCAGACGCAATAGCGCGTTGCAGGATGATGCGTACCTCATCGTCATGGGTATTGTTGAAGGGTGCGTCCGTCTCAGGGTCTGGCGCGACCTGGCACCCAGCCAGAATCGTGGCGATGAAGATCCATTTCAATTTCGCGCCGAGCTGAGCCATCTCCAAATCTACGGATCAACGGTGGCTTCATCGCCACCCGGGCCAACAGATGCAACAATAGAGTATATCGTAGATATACGATGACATTTAACATTATTAAATATATTATTTATTGAAAATGATATGATTAGTAAATCAGTATGCATGCACAGTGTGTGAATTTGGATCGCTGGCGGGCACATTTTGCGGTGGCCCAGACTTTGCGCGCTTGCCTTTCTCCTGAGGATTTATTACCTTACATCAGAACTAGAACATCACGAATAAGACCTGTAAAGGCCCCGGGTTTTGACCCGGGGCCTTTCAGGTTCAGACCCCTGCCGGATCGCGTTGGTCTAACGATTTCGGTCATTCATAGAAGGTTGGTCATGCCGAGGATCGAATTGCCCGTTGCAACTTGTTGGTAGAGGTAAAAAGTATGAAACGCACACTGACATTACTGATACCCGCAATGGCCATCCTTCTGCTCGCAGGCTGTGCATCGCCGGAAACCATTGAGGCCTGTGTTGATCCTGAGGCGACCCGCGGATTCTTGTCAGGCCTCCTCCATGGGTTCATCGCACCGGTCACATTCATCCTGTCCTTGTTCCTCGATGATGTGACGATGTATGCAGTCAACAACAGCGGGTGGTTGTACGACCTTGGTTTCCTGCTCGGCATCGGTGGCTTTAGTGGTGGCATCTTGAAGTCACGTCGTAAACGCCGCCGTAGCTAGGACAACGCAAACCGACATGCTTTTGATCTGCGCTATGCCCGGCTCACCTGGCGGCGCTCAAACAACCACCAGCGTGGTCGCCAGGTCTTCCGTATTCGATAGTTACTCTTAATGTATCGTTGGATGTGATCGGTCGCTTCCGACACGCTGTCGGTGAGCAGGAGCAGGTCGAGATCCGAGCGGGAAATCGTGCGCTGCGCTACCATGAACTCAAGGTACTCCGTCAGCTGGGCATAGTAGTCTGTGCCGAACAACACTACCGGAAAGTCATGAATGATCCCGGTCTGTACCAGGGTCAGCGTCTCAAATAACTCGTCCATCGTGCCAAATCCTCCGGGCATCACCACAAATGCATAGGAGTACTTGAGCAACAACACCTTGCGGACGAAGAAATGCTCAAACAACACCCAGGTGTGCATATAGGGATTGGGCTGCTGCTCACGGGGCAACACAATATTGCAGCCCACCGACCGGCCGCCGGACTCGAACGCACCTTTGTTGGCGGCTTCCATGATACCCGGGCCACCACCGGTCATAACGGTGAGGCCCAAGCCGGCGATTGCAGCACCCATTTCTTTGGCCTTCTCAAAATACGGGTGTCCATCCACAAAGCGCGCTGATCCGAAAACGGTCACACAAGGCCCAACGAAATGCAGCTTGCGGAAGCCCCGGATAAACTGGGAAAACACGCGCAGGGCAAAAACGAGTTCTGACCATCGGCTCTTTGGGCCCCGCAGATATTCTTTCTGATATGCCTTGACGAGAGGTGTGCTGGGTTGCATCGCTGTTGCAATTGATCGGCAGCCAAGTTAGGGTCTGCGGTGGAAGCGGACGTCATCGAGGTACTTTTCGAGCAAATCAAAATAGGCCTTCACCTTCCGATAGCGCTGTTGGGTTGGAACGCCGGCTGGTGCCTGCCGGCCTTTGAGTGCCTGGACCTTGATCTTGACATTGGCGCGGTACAGCCGATAGTAGTTGAAAAGGATCGCATCAGAGCCTGTTGTCATGCAGCGATGGCGGGCGCAGTAGTATTCCAAAAAGACAGCTGCCAGATCCGGTCTGCCATGAAGGTCCAGGTCAAGACAAAAGAATGCCAATTCGTCGAGGATGTCAACCTGGCGAAACCGGTCATTGAACTCGATACAGTCAAAAATGACAGGCTCATCCAACAGGAAGATGTTGCCGGAATGCAAGTCCCCATGCCCGTCCACAACCAAGCCCGCATCAAAGCGTTGCCTGATGCGTTTGGTGAGGTGTGCAAGCACGGTTTCGGCCATGGCGATCGCCTCGTGAATGCGTGTGATACCAGCGTCGCCAATAGAGACGCGGATCTCCTGTTCGACCGACAGCAGGTCCCTGAAATCCGATAACATGGCGGATGCATCCGGACATGCCTCCGATGTATTGGTCGAGGTGTGGAAGATGATGAGTTGCTCAGCAATTTGTTGCATGTGTCGTTTGGTCACGTTACCCTCACGAAGCAACACGGGCATGTGACGTGCCGGGTCCAATCTGCGCATCTTCACAGCGTGGTCAATGATGGTACCCCGGCCTTTACCGATGATCACCTCCTGGCCATCCTGACAGATCGGCTCTACACCCAGATACATCCACGGGGCAAGGCGCCGGTTGAGTAGTACCTCACGATGACAAGCTTGACGTCGTTTCTCAATGGTCGAGAAATCAAGGAAAGAATATGTAACCGGCTTTTTGATCTTGTAGGCATCATCGCCGAGCAAAATGACCCACGAGATGTGCGTTTCATGCAGGACGGGAATACAATCCCGGTAGCGTTCGATCAACCGTTGGATCTGGGCGCCCAGCATTATCGGCGTGCGGTGATGTTGCTGCTGTCCGCTTGCGGGAGATACACGAGGATGGCATCAAGCATCTCAGACGGGGTCAGCAGGTCTGAGTGCAACGTCAGGTGTTCGTGCTCAAGCTCCTCATATTGTTGCTTCAGTAAACGGTAGACGGTGATCGTGGCGTCACTGTCAGGACGCGGCAGAGCCAGTCTTTGCTCAACAGTCCGGTCGTCGGCGATGACCTGGATCCAGACTGCTGGCACCTGCTGCCGTGCCGCCAGTTCTTCAAACGGCTTGCGCAGCCGTTGGAGATAGAAAGTAGCGTCGACAACAACCGTCTGCCGGGTGGCAATGAGTTCTTCCACCTCCGCCAGCATGCGCAGATAAACCGTGCGCCTTGAGGCACGGTCGTAGCGGCCGCGGTAGCCCATCTTGATGCGGACCATGTCACTATTGCGGTGCCGCGCTCCAATGTGCTGGCTGAGTGCTTTCGCCAAGGTCGTTTTGCCTGTTCCAGGCAGTCCTGCAATGAGTATCAGCATGATGACTCTTTCATGACAGCCGAGCTGGCTACCGGATCGGCACCGCCTGGATCTCGCGCTCCTGATGTGGCGCAACGTCCTCAAACGTGATCGTGATCATGCCGTCTGCGTAGCTGGCAAGGATGCGCTCATGTCCGACCCCCTTCCTCAGTGTGAAGCGGCGTTCAAAGGAATCGCAGTGACACTGCTCAAGAAGGTACGGGTGATCATGTTCCCGGTGATGTTGCCGGACACCACGCACCACCAGCACATCGTCCATAACAGTAATGCTGATTTCCTCTTTTGCGAATCGAGGCACAGGTACTTTGAGTACGAACACGGGCTCCCGGCGTGATGGCTCTGCAGCAGACCGCCGATAGGGGATATCGAAAGGACTCCGTCCCAGGAAATGCTGGTTTCCCAGGTATGGGGCGAAATCTTCGCCCATCCAGTCAAATACCGTGGTCCGGATTGCCGGACGCAGCATCAGATCCTTGTTGATCATGGCTCTCCAGTTTGCCGTAATGTACATCCCGGTGGCACGGAGTCCGATGCTTGCGATAGGTGCCGTTTGGTGACGTTGGTCAGTCGTGCCGAAGCGGCTGTTGGCAGACAAATGTTAAAAAATTTGCCTGGCTGCAATAATTTACCATATTTGACGTACGATAATTGTCGTACGAATTCTATGAAAAAGCCAACAACAGCCGAACTGGAGATCTTGCAAGTGCTTTGGGAGCGTGGTCCATCCAGTGTGCGTGATGTGCACAACCAACTTTCGGAAGGACGCGATGTCTATTATACAACGACACTCAAGACCATGCAGGTCATGACCAACAAAGGCTTGCTCCAGCGCGACACATCGCAGCGGGCGCATATTTACACGCCGACTGTCTCCAGAACGTCTATCGAGAGCAATCTGATCGATGGGCTGGTCGACGGGCTCTTTAAAGGGTCAACGGCCAGGTTGGTCGTCAGCGCAATCGGCAGGGCCAAGCCCAGTCCCGAGGAGCTGGCGGAAATTCGCGCCATTTTGGATAACCTGGAAAGCGAAGGTGATGATTGATTTGATTGACGCCCGTTTGGTTGATGCACTGGCGACGAGCCTGATTCATTCCCTTTGGCAGGGTGCGCTGGTCGTCGCGTTGATCGTAGGAGGGATTCGTGGAGGTTTGATCAGAACGGTCGATCAGAAATGCGCAGCACATCTGATCGGAACCCTGATGGTGTTCGTGGCGATGGCAGGCACTTTCCTGATCATGTATTCCCAACCGGGGCCGGTGCAGGAGGTGGCGATGCCCCTGCTGCAGGCAGATCAGGTCACCGCCGGATCGACAGTCGCTACCGGGGTGCAGACCTCGCCGACATGGCAGTACAGCGTGGCACTTGGCTGGGTTCTGGGAGCTTTCCTTTACCTGATCAGGATGACGACAGGATGGGCCGGGGCACGTGCCATGACCCGGCGCGCAAGAGCAGCCGGGATGCATTGGCAGCGGCGCGTGGAGCAGCTTGGGGTCAGACTGGGTATCAATGCCAGGGTACGCATCAGGGTCTCGGAGGAGACAGCGGTTCCGTTCGTCTTCGGAGCCCTGCGGCCGGTCATTGTCTTTCCGGCGATCTACTTTGTACAACTCACCCCGGCGCAACTCGAGTCGATCTTGCTGCACGAGCTGGCGCACATTCGCAGACACGATTTCCTCATCAACCTCATTCAACTGATCATTGAGAGCCTGATGTTCTTCAATCCGGCCATCTGGTGGATGGGCAGGCAGTTGCGGACCCATCGAGAATTTGCGTGCGACGACAAGGTGCGCGGACAGATCACGGATCAACGTGTTTATCTCGAAGCCCTGTACCAGGTTGCCGCACTGAAAGTCAACCAACCGGCATGTGCCGTTTCATTGTTTCACCACAACTCAGAATTGATCATGAGAGTCAAGCGAATGCTCAATCCATCACCACAAACCACACAAGTACGTCCTGTCGCCACGACCGCCTTCGGACTTGTTGCGCTGATCGGGCTGTTTCTGTTGTTCAGCGGAAGCGGAATGACAGCACAGAAACCCGTCACGCCTCCCGTCCCGGAGATCGACATGGACCTCATCACTGATGACCTGATCCTGGACATGATGCCGGATCTCAACGCGATGATGCTGGACCTGGAACCGATCATGGAAATTGCTCCGGTGGTCGATGAGCTTGCGATGGAGATCATGACTGATCTCGAGCCCCTGATGGATCTGACAGCTGAAATGTCGCACGACATCGTCGCTGATGTTGAACCCATTGTGCTCGAAATGCTGCCTGTGATCATGGAGAGTGTGCAGGTTGAACCACTCGTTATTGATCTGAATGAACGCGTAGCCGACCTGGTCGGAGCCATGGATTTGTCAGCATGGAGCGGGTGGGGCGTCCATACCGATTCCATTCCCAATGAGAGCGAAAAGGTGAAAGCACTGCGCAAACAGATCGAGGCCAAACAGCAGGAAATCGAGGAACTCTCCGCACGCTTCGAGGCTGAGATGAGCGCCGGTATCGAAGTCGATGCCGCCAGGATGGAGGAGTTGGCGGAGCAACTGACAAAACTCCATGAACAACACATTGCAAAAGTCGAGGAGCAACTGGAAAACTCCGGTGCCATGCAGCGGATTGAGGAGTTGTCGGCTCAGCTGGAACAGCGCATGGAAGCGATGAGCGAGGGACTGGAAGAAATGCTGGATGAGGAACTGATCCGAGACCTTGAGCAACAGATGGAAGCCAGGGCCCGCGAGTATGAATCCATGGACACGATCCCGCGCGAGATGCGTGAGCAGATGCGCAGTGAAATGCGGAAGATCAGAGACCAGATGCAGGAGGCGATGGCCGAATACCGAACCCGGCATGCCGAGATGCGCAGCGACCCGGAGATCCAGCGCTTGCGACAGGAATTGCGTGAAGCCCAGCGGGCGATGCGCCCCTTGCATGACGCCACCCGTGAAATGTGGACAGATGAAGCTGTTGCCATGAGGGAGCAACTGGAGGAAATGCAAAAGAAAATGCGGGAGCAGATGAGTGGGATCGGACAAGAGCTCCGTGAGCAGATGCGCGCAAAATCTCAGGAATTGCGCGAACTCCATCAGCAATTGCGTGATGAGCTGCGGAAACAACATCAGGAAAAAGGAGACCGCTAGTCTGGTCTGAATACTTGGTGAAAGCAGGAGGGTGGCACATGTGTCGCCCTTCTTTTTTGATCTGTTCCTTGCCGGTGCAACATCCGGGCAGCACGTTTGTTTCGTATTACAAGTAAGAACAACGCACTGCTATGCGCTATCATAGGCTATTTCTGGTCATGTCGTTGCTGCTTCTCGCGCAGGGATTGGCCGAAGCACAACTGAAAATGGTCGAGGCTGTCGTGCCGGGTACCACCCGCAAATGGATCAAGGTGTATCAGGAGGAAGTCTCTCCAGACCTGCTGTTGCAGGAAACGCTGTACCATGCCAACGAGAACCCGTGGATGATGGTCAAATATGACCAGCAGACCGGCACCGAACGGTGGCAGTGGTTCTATGAGAACGAAAACCCGTTGTGGTCAGCCACCATCGTTGACGGGTTGTTGCAGGGGCGTTATCAGCACTGGTATGAGAATGGAATGGTGGCAGAGATCCTCTATTTCAGCGACAATGTGGAAAATGGTCCGGCCAGCTTTTACTATCGCAGCGGGCAGCTGGCCATGGAAGGGCGCTATGACAATGGGGTCATGGTCGACTTCAACTTTTATGACCAGATGGGAGAGCCATTCACAGGCACCTGGGAGTGGTTTTTGTTTCCCACACACACCTTGCGCATGACTGGTTCAATCGTGGGGGGCAAGATGGAAGGGGAGTGGCTTTTCGGACAAACAGCAAATGTCGGCAAGCCCAACCGCGTGACCTATACCATCGAATACCGGCAGGGTACCCCAACCACAGCAGTGAACTAGGGTTGGCGCTGCGGAATGGTGTCGATCTTGCTGCGCGCTGGATTCCATTTGATCTTCATGGGCTGATAGGTCTGCGGATTGGTAATGGTGATGACCTCTCCTTTCAGCAATTCATCAGGTGAGTCATAACCGAGTAGCTCCGTACAATAGTCGCGGATCGACATGGTACTTTTGATGATCCGCGTCGTCTGCACATAGGTATCCGGATCAAAGAGCACGATGGTATCCACCAGGGTGACCGAATCACGGTCAAGTACTGCATTGGCGCGCATGGTCTTGATGGTCTCGAGGTCACGATCGTGACCTGGTGCCTTGATTTGTGCCACGGCACTCACACTGCAGCACGTCAGCAGTGCAGTAGCGAGCAGGCAGGCTGCTCTGTTGAGAGGTATGTCAACAAGACCTGACATCCCTCTCAAGATACTAGAATTCTGAAGCTGTAGCGCTATTTGGCTGTGGCCGCCAGGGATTCCGCGAGTTCCTCGTAATTGTCCTCTACGAATTTCTTGCCATCCCACTTGCCGAGCCACTCACATTTATCCTTAAATGTGCGCAGGTAGCCGTTGTACGCGTGAAGGGCCGCGTCTTTGTCCATCCGCTTGATGGTAATGTTGTTGTTGTAGCCCTTGTTGATGTTGAAGTAGTAAACACCTTTTGCAAATTCGAACTTCTTCGTGCTTCTTCTGGCCATATGATACGATTAGCTATTTCCGTACTTGTCGAGGCGGTATTTCGCTTTCAGGATCTGATTGCGACGGGCCTCGGATTTTTTGACAAAATTCCGTTTTTCACGGAGTTGCTTGATGATGCCTACGGCGCGGTGCTTGCGGTTGTAGCGTTTCAGAGCACGCTCAATCGATTCGTCTTCCTTTACGTCGATGATGATCATACATCAAGTCGGTTTTACAAAGTGTGTCCGTAATTCACTGTGTGTCAGACACATACCTGTGTAATGGAGGTATGTTAAAACAGTCTTGTTCAGTATGTGAACAACTGTGGATATGACTTGACAGCTGCGATGACGGACCGCACCAAAGAATGAACAAAGGACCGGAAAAATTAGTTCACGGCCAAAGTGAGTCATACCTTCACACGATCCCGTTTAAATTCGTTTGTCTCCCGGTGTGGTCCGGTGTATGGCCAGTTCCGATGCATTGTTTTATTCTGAACCACATGCAGATCTACAGATTGACCATCATTCTTTTGGTGTTGCTCGGCCTGATCGCCTGCAGTCGACCACAGGCTGAGCAGGTCAGCTCGACGGAAAGAACATCAGATACTGTTCGCTTTGCATCGTACAACGTATCGATGTTCCGGGATTCTGTCGAGGTGCTGCGCCAAGAACTCAGTGGTGACCTTCCGGACCAGGTGCAGCATGTCGCTTCCATTATCCAGCGCGTCCGTCCCGATGTGCTTGCGCTGATGGAGTTTGACTATGACTCTACCGGCCAGGCGCTGGAATTGTTTCGGCAGCGCGTTCTCGCGACAGGGCAGTTGGGTGCAGCGCCTGTCTCGTATCCGTTTGGCTATCAGGTGGCGTCGAATACCGGGATCATCAGTGGTGTTGATCTGAACGGTGATGGCATCATCCGGTTGCCCGAAGACGCCTTCGGTTTTGGGCGTCATCCGGGGCAATACGCTTTTGCGCTCCTGTCAAAATATCCGCTGATCCCTGACGAGATCCGGTCCTTTCGCAAGTTTCGCTGGCAAGACATGCCCGCGCCGCGCTGGCCTGTGCGTGCAGATGGTGCGCCTTATTACTCCGCTGAAGCGAAGGCGGTTTTCCGGATCTCATCCAAAAATCACATTGATATCCCGCTGCGCATTGGCCAACGCGTTGTCCACGTCATTCTGGCGCATCCGACACCCCCGGTATTTGACGGACCCGAAGATCGCAACGGGTTGCGCAATTACGACGAGATCCGGCTGATCCGGGACTACCTGATACAGGCCGACTATCTCACCGACGACCAGGGACGCCGGGGCGGCTTGGCGCCCGGAGCGACCTTTGTAGTCATGGGCGATCTCAACGCCGATCCGTATCAGGGTGACAGCGCTGACGGCGCCATCATGCAGCTCTTGTCGCTGGAGATCGTCAATCAGGCAGTGGCCCTGGGCTCGCTGATCCCAGCCAGTGCGGGTGGGGCACAGATGCCAAGACGCGAAGGCCGCAATGGCGTACTGGCCCACAACACGAGTTTGTCCGGCTTGCGGATCGACTATGTGCTGCCTTCCGCCAACCTACCTGCCGTCGCATCCGGCGTGTTTT
>JAWWBX010000137.1:0-10579 GCA_033720735.1 Saprospiraceae bacterium | reverse complement strand
TCGTCCGGATACTCCCCAAAGTCCATAAAGCGTTCAGCGGTGACCGAATGGATGTGCTCGTAAGCCAGATCACGCAGCGGGCGGCCATAGCGGGCACGTGCCAGATGATCAAAGGCCTTATGCAGGGGATGGGTCTCATCCTCACTCAACTGCCGGAAGCGGCTCATGATCAGCCCATCGTGCAGGGAGTAAAGCTGGACCATGGTTGGCGGATACGGGCATCCCGAGCACAACGTGTCCCCCTTTTCCCCGGTCTTCACATAGCGGGCAAATCCGGACCGGGCAGTTTGCACCTCGGTGTTGTTCCACACGTCGGTGAACGACGTTTCGCCCGGGATCATGGTGCCAAAGTCGTCCTCATCGCGCGTGGCCATGCAGCAAGGCATCAGACTACCGCCGGCAGTAATGGCGGAATAACCATAGTGCCATCCGCAGGTCGGGGCCACGGGATGCCCCTCGGGCATGCTGAGTGGGGACCAGATCCGCTCGAAGCTGGCATGGTTGCGCGCACGTTCGGGTACCGACTGCGGAGCCTCATGCTGACGATAGCTGGGCAACCAGGTCGGGTCATACAAATAGGCGTCGCGCGTATTGAAGTGGATGCCCAACGCCTTGCAAAAACGCGCCGCGTCGTCCACCTCCTTCTCATTGAACGAAAAGACCAGGTACTGCCAGGTGATGTCCACTTCCACACCGAGCAATGCCCGACGTTCCACCAATCGCTCCAGATTGTACTTGATCAACTCAACATTGCCGCCGACCCGGTTTTTCTCGTAGGCCTCCTGTGAAAAGCCGTCGACAGACGCCTTGAGTGCCGAAAGCCCGGAAGCCAGCAGTTCGTCGATACGCTCGTCCGGAATGGGCAACGAGAGATTGGAATGGATCTCGGTAAAGATCTCATGCTCTGCAGCGGCCTTGATCAGGGCAGGTAACTTCTTGTTTAGCAGAGGCTCGCCCCAGTTGTAAAACATGATCATAAACACCTCTTCACCAATCTCTTCCAGCAGTGAAGCGAACAGCTCCGGGGTAAGCATGCGTCGTTCCTGCCGGAACACCTCGTACCCGTCTTCCCGGGCGCGCTTGGCTGCATTCTCGATGCCCGTGGGGCACGTCGGACACATCAACTGGCAATGGTCGGAGGCATCCACCGTCAGCGAGTAAGGCACAGACCGGACACGCTCACGGGCCGTGTACATCTCGTACTTCGAAAGCAGGTAGTTTTCGAAGGCACGCATATTCGTTTTGCGGAACGGATGCAGCTGCATGGGCGGAAGATACATACATCACCCAAACTTCAGCGCAGGAGAGGTGATCCTCCCCGGGCAATGGTCCTGCAGATGTGTATCTTCCGCTATGGTCAGGCGACTGGTTTGGTGTCTCCCTGTATTGTATTGCCTTGCATGCCAGCCGGCACAACAAAGCCCCCTTGTCGTGGCGACCGCTGCCAACATGCGCTTTGCCATGGAGGAGATCATCCCGGCCTTTACGGCCCATTCGGGTATCGAATGCGCCATGACCGTCAGTTCGTCCGGCAAACTGACTGCCCAGATCATTGCCGGTGCACCGTATGACGTCTTCGTTTCTGCAGACATGAAATATGTGGACACGCTGCACCGGTTGGGACTGGCAGAATCACCAAAAGTCTATGCTTACGGGCGTTTGGTGCTGTGGTCAGCAAGCGATGGCAGGGCGGCAACCCTGGACGCACTGTCTGATGTCATCTACCGGCATATTGCCGTCGCCAACCCGCACAACGCGCCCTATGGCCGTGCCGCCGTAAGTGCGTTGCGGCAGGCCGGGATCTACGGCGAGGTAGAGGATCGGCTGGTGTTTGGCGAGAGTATCTCACAGGTGAATCAATTTATCAAATCCGGATCAGTGGATGCCGGTTTTACCTCGCTTTCAACCAGCAGATCGGAGCGCGCCACACAACACGGCCACTGGGCAGTGGTCCCCGCGCATTATTACGAACCGATCGCACAAGGCATTGCCGTGCTGCTGCGCGACAGTACCCGGACCGAACGAGCGCGGTCGTTCCGCGACTTTCTTGTTTCACCCGAGGCCACAACAATTTTGGATAAATTCGGATATACCTGGTAGCCAGAGCATGAACATCCTGCACGGCCTCATTTCTGCTGTCGAACGCACCGGACACCTGGCATTGGTGCGCGTGCGTGTCGGGGAAACAATGATGACTTCCATCGTGGTTGACCCTCCCGGAGGCGCCTCCGAAATGCAACAGGATGCCCCCGTGCGCGTGATCTTCAAGGAAACGGAGGTGATCATCGGCGTGGGATCCGTTGAGCACATCAGCCTGCGCAACAAGCTGAGTGGCACCATCAGCACCATTGAGCAAGGTGCCCTGCTCAGCCGGGTTACCGTCGAAACAGCGGCCGGGCCAGTGGTAAGCCTGATCACGACCCAGGCCGTGCGGCAACTGGAACTGACCACCGGAAAGCCGGTCTCCGCCATGATCAAGACCAACGAAATCATGCTTGCCAAATGATCGACTGGGGGCCATTGATCCTGACGTTCAAACTGGCGCTTTGCGTCACCGCGATCCTGTTGGTGATCGGTATCCCCCTGGGCTACTGGCTGGCGTTTTCCCAGCGCCGGATCAAGCCGGTGATAGAGGCGTTGGTGAGCATGCCCCTGGTCCTCCCACCGACAGTGATCGGATTTTACCTGCTCGTGGCGTTCAGCCCGTCCAACGCGTTTGGACACTGGATGCGGGAGTCATTGGGGCTGCAGCTGATCTTCTCCTTTGAGGGACTGGTATTTGCCTCGGTCCTCTACAGTCTGCCCTTTATGGTGCATCCCGTGCAATCAGGCTTCGCCCACTTGCCCTCTTCACTCCGAGAATCGGCATATGTGCTGGGAAAGACGAGATGGACAACATTGCTGCGTGTCCTGTTGCCCAACATCAAGCCCGCGCTGCTGACCGGGGCGGTCCTGTCGTTTGCCCATACCATTGGCGAGTTTGGGGTGGTCCTGATGATTGGTGGCAATATCCCCGGGGAGACCAGGGTTGCATCGATCGCCATTTACGATGAGGTGGAAGCACTCAACTACGGGATCGCCAACGCCTACTCGCTCATTCTGTTTGCCCTGACCTTCCTGATTCTCCTCACCGTGTATCTCGTCAATGGCGGATACGTCAAACGCATGTGGAGATGATCGTGATACAGCTATCGAAGCAGCTCTGGGGGGCTGGCGGTCCGATGCAGCTCGAACTGGATCTGTCACTTACCACCGGCCAGATCGTTGCGGTTTATGGAAAGTCCGGTGTCGGCAAGACCTCTCTGCTGCGCATGATCGCCGGCCTGATGCAACCCGATCGCGGCAGGATCGCGGTGAATGACGAAGTCTGGTTTGATGATGCGCAGGACATCAATCTCAAACCGCAGCAACGGCAGGCTGGTTTCCTCTTCCAGGATTATGCGTTGTTCCCGCACATGACGGTCGAACAGAACCTGATGTTTGCATTGAAGCGAAAACAAGACGCAGGCATTGTGGCAGACCTGATCGCTCTCACCGAGCTGGAGGAGTTGCGCCATCGCAAGCCGGCAACGCTGTCAGGAGGGCAGCAGCAACGGGTGGCTCTGGCACGTGCCCTGGTACAACAGCCGCGCCTGCTGCTGCTCGACGAGCCGATGTCGGCGCTGGACCATGCCATGCGGCGCAGGCTGCAGGATTACCTGTTGCTGATGCATCGCCGCTATCAGCCGACGATCGTGCTGGTAACGCATGACCTGCCCGAGATCCTGCGGTTGGCAGACCGGATGCTGATCATGGATGAAGGGCGTATCGCAGGCGACGGGACACCGCAGGAAGTCCTCACCAGCACCGGCGGGATCGGCAAGTTTCAATTCAGCGGTGAGGTCGTCAGCATTACGCGTGAGGATGTGGTTTGCATCGTCGCCGTCCTGATCGGCAAGGACCTCGTGCGGGTGGTCGCCGATCCTGCAGAGATCATCGAGCTGAGCCCCGGGGACCGCGTGTTGGTATCTTCGAAGGCGTTTAACCCGGTCATCACCAAACTGAATGACTTCAGGGATGCATGACCTGGCCTGAGCAGCTACTCGCGCAACCCTGCAAACCACGTCACCAACATCTGCCGCTGGGCATCTGTCAACCTCGCCTCAGGATGCATCCCCATGCGCGTATAGCTCGACAGGGGCATGCTGCCTGATTCCACCAGCTCGGCACATTCCTCAAGTTTGTGATCAGCCCGGTCGGCGTCGTACGTCCCCCAGATGGAAAAATTACACTCTTCACGGCCGTGGTCGATGTGTCCCTGGATCCAGCCGGCCAGGGGCGCCACGTACGCGTACCAGGGATACTCCGTTTCGTACGAATGGCAATTGTAGCACGCGTCCTTGATCAGGGTCCTGATCTCGTCAGTGGCGTTGACCTGCGCAAAGAAGTCCTGCGACGCATCGTACTCAGGGACGGAGCGGTCGACCGGAATAAACTGAATCACCAGCAGGATGAGCAGGATCACGAGCAGGACAAGGCGTAGTGGTCGTTTTCTTCGTGGTTTTCTCATGGATCGAAATTAGAAAAAGTACGGCACTGCATGCTGTCTGATCACAGATGGGGTGGCACTTGCGTCAAAGCCAATATCATGGACTGATTCTCAATCATATCAATCCTCGCTCCCATTGCAATCATGGCGCGTGAAGCTTGACGCAGTTTTGAACTGACACTTCACAATGCACGGTTTCTCAACGAATCGTATCGATGCAAGGCTGTACTTCACATCGCGCAATCGCCGTTACCGGGCATACGCCACCATTGGGCGCCTGTGCGGAGATATGAGCCGTGGTTTATATACGTAAAAAGTATATTTGTCCTGGCCAACGCCGTCTCCGCGTTTCAAAACACCTGAGCATCCATGTCTGACTTCGTTCATCTGCACTGCCATACACAATTCTCCCTCCTCGACGGCGCTACCAAGATCCCGGCCATGATGGACAAGGCCCTGGCAGATGGGCAGAAAGGCGTCGCTCTGACCGACCACGGCAACATGTTTGGCGCATTCAAGTTTGTCGCCGAAGCGAACAAGCGTGGCATCAAGGCGATCGTCGGGTGTGAGTTCTATCTGGTTGAGGATCGGCACCGTCAGCAGTTTCTGAAGTCTCGTGGCGAGAAGGATGTGCGTTACCATCAACTCATGCTGGCCAAGGATCAGCGCGGCTATGAGAATCTGTCCAAGCTGTGTTCGCTCGGGTATATCGAGGGGATGTACAGCAAGTTTCCGCGCATCGACAAGGAGCTGATCGCACGGCACCACGAAGGGCTCATTGCCACCAGCTGCTGTCTTGGCGCTGAGATCCCGCAAGCGATCCTGCACGGGAAGCATGAAGAAGCCGAGCAAAAACTGAGATGGTGGCTCGATCTCTTCGGGGAAGACTTTTATATCGAACTGCAACGGCACCGGGGTCTCGAAAACATCGACGGGAGCGGCATCAGCCAGGAGGATATCAACCAGGTCCTGCTCGGCTTCGCAAAGAAATACAACGTCAAGACCATCTGTACCAACGACTCCCACTACCTGGAAGAGGACGACTGGAAACCACACGACATCCTCTTGTGCGTCAACACCAATCAAAAAATCGAGGAAACAGAGCGCTTCAAATTCCCCAGTTCGGACTTCTACTTCAAGACCAGGGAGGAGATGCGTCAGCTGTTTGCCGACGTCCCCGACGCCGTAGACAATACGATGGAGATCTTTGACAAGATCACCGCCCCGGAACTCCAGCGGGATATCATTCTTCCCAACTATCCGGTGCCGACATCGTTCGCCAGCCAGCCTGAGTACCTGCGACACCTCGTGTACGAAGGAGCGCGTCGCCGCTATGGAGAGATCACCGAACAAATACGCGAGCGCATCGATCACGAACTGGCGATCATCGGCAACATGGGATTCGACGGATACTTCCTGATCGTGCAGGACTTCATTGACGCCGCCAGACAAATGGGTGTGAGTGTCGGACCGGGGCGGGGATCGGCTGCCGGCTCTGTGGTGGCCTATTGCCTGTTTATCACCAACATCGACCCCATCCGCTACAACCTGATCTTCGAGCGGTTTCTCAATCCCGAGCGGATCTCGATGCCTGACATGGACATCGATTTCGATGACGAGGGAAGACAACAGGTGATCGACTGGGTTGTCGACAAATACGGCAAGCAGCAGGTGGCCCAGATCGTGACGTTTGGCACGATGGCGGCCAAGTCGTCGATCCGGGACGTGGGTCGGGTGCTGGCACTTCCGCTCGACCAAACCGACCGTCTTGCCAAACTGGTGCCGAGCCGGCCAGGCACCAAGCTGAGCAATGTGTTCAAGCCGCTGAAGGAGACGGAAAAAATGTGGCAAGGGGACGAGTTGGAGCGCGTCAGGAAGTTGCACGAGAGTCAGCGCTCTTCAGGTCCGGAGGCCGAGACCCTGGAGATGGCACAGCGGCTGGAAGGGACCGTGCGCAACACCGGCATTCACGCGGCTGGCGTGATCATCGCCCCCGACGACCTGACCAAGTACATCCCGGTCTGTACCTCCAAGGATTCAGACCTGCTGATCACCCAGTTTGACGGCACCGTCGTCGAGGATGCCGGCATGCTCAAGATGGACTTCCTCGGCCTGAAGACCCTGTCGATCATCAAAGACTGTGTGCGCAACATCGTTCAGCGTCACGGCGAGGAGCACGCGATCGATCCGGACGACATTCCACTGGACGATCCGGCGACATACGAGCTGTTTCAGAGGGGTGAGATGATCGGTATTTTCCAGTTCGAATCGGACGGGATGCGCCGGTATCTGCGGGAGCTGAAGCCCACCACCATAGAAGATCTGATCGCGATGAATGCCCTGTACCGTCCGGGGCCCATGGATTACATCCCTTCATTTATCAATCGCAAACACGGCAAGGAAAAGGTCGAATATCCCCATGAATGGCTCAAAGAGATCCTGGAGCCAACTTACGGGATCATGGTCTACCAGGAGCAGATCATGCAGACGGCGCAGATCATGGCCGACTACACGCTCGGCAAAGCGGACATGCTCAGGCGGGCAATGGGCAAAAAGAAGCTCAAGGAGATGGAGATGCACCGCAAGATCTTCATCGAGGGGGCCACGGCCAAGGGCGTGGATGAAGCCAAAGCCAGCGAGATCTTTGAGATCATGGCCAAGTTTGCCTCGTATGGGTTCAACCGCTCACACGCAGCAGCCTACAGCGTACTTGCCTATCAAACCGCATGGCTGAAAGTGCATTACACCGCCGAGTTTATGGCCTCGGTGCTGACCCACAACAAGAATGACATCGGCAAGCTCAATTTCTTCCTCCGGGAATGCAAGCGCCTCGGCCTCGGCGTGCTGCCTCCCGATGTCAATGAAAGCTATCTCAATTTTACGGTCAACAAGGAAGGGCAGATCCGGTTTGGCTTGTCGGCGATCAAGAACATGGGAGAAGGGCCCGTAGAGGCCCTGCTGGAGGAGCGCACAGCTAATGGGCCGTTCATGAGCATTTTCGACCTGGTACGCCGCCTCAATCTCCGCACGATCAACAAAAAAGTCCTGGAAAGCCTGGTACTCAGCGGAGCCCTCGACTGCTTTCAACATCTGCATCGGGCTCAATACTTTACACCCTCCGGCAAGTACGAAAGCCTGATCGAACACGCCCTCAAGTACGGCGCTGCTTATCAGTCGCGCAAAGAACAAAATCAGAATTCGCTGTTCGGTGACATGGAGGAGATGGAGATCGATGAACCCGCCGCGCCCCACGCTGAGCCATGGTCATTGATCTTCAAGCTGACCAAGGAAAAAGAGGTGACCGGGATCTATATGACCGGTCATCCGCTCGATGACTACCGGCTCGAAGTGGAGAACTTCACGAATTGTCCGCTCGACATGATCGAAAAGTTCAAGGACCGCAAGCTGAAGATTGCCGGGATCGTGACGGAGGCCCAGCACCGGGTCAGCCGCAAGGGTACCGGCTACGGGATCTTCACGATCCAGGATTTCCGCGGGTCATTGCAGATCAGGCTGTTCAATGAGGATTACAAAAAGCACAAGGCGCTCTTCGAGCCGGGCGAGGCACTTTACCTGGAGGGATTCTACCAACCGGGCTGGAATGGCGGTGACTACAACTTCAACGTACGTGAAGTGCGCCTGCTCGACAGTGTGGGTGAGTCGATGACCGAGTCGATCACCCTGAAGCTACCGGTCGATCAGGTCACGCAGGAGGTAATCGACAGGATCGATGCGGTCTGTACGCGCCACAAGGGGAGTCACAAGCTGAAGCTGCAGATCTTCGCCAAGGAGGAAGAATTATTGCTTAATCTGGTTTCCAAGGCGCATCGCGTACGCGCTGATAGCACCTTCATTGAAGATCTCGCCGAAATCGGCATTCGCTACAAGCTCAATTAGCCTCCAGAAAGCAACTGTTAAGGGAGTGTGAAAGTCCTCTGGACTGAACTATTCAGCTTGTCCAATGGTTAACTTGCGTGAGAATTTGTAAGCGAATGCACCTACTACTGAGCTTGTTCATCGCGGTCGTTCCGATTTGGTCCGATCCACCGGCGGAGCGTGCCAACGGGGAGATCAAAGTCGTCGACTTCAAGGGTCTGCAGAAGCATCTCGATCAATATGGGGACAAGACCCTCGTGATCAATTTCTGGGCCACCTGGTGCGTGCCGTGTGTGCGCGAACTACCGTACTTCGAGCAGGCCACGGAGTATTATGCTGACCAGGGCGTGGAGGTGATCCTCGTCAGTCTCGATTTCTCAAAGCAGATTGAGACGCGCCTGAAACCCTTTCTCGCCAAACACGAGCTCAAATCGCACGTTGTGCTGCTGGATGATCCGGATGCCAATGCGTGGATCGATAAAGTGAGCCCGGAGTGGTCGGGTGCGATTCCGGCGACCCTCATACGCAAGAACGGCGTTGAAGCGTTCTATGAAAAGTCATTTCACTCCTTTGACGAACTCAAGGAAATCATTCAACCATTTATCAAATCTTAAACTCCTAATGATGAAAAGACTGACTGGCATTTTCGGCTGCTTGAGTCTTGCCCTCCTCTTTGCGTTTACCCTGCCTGTTAATGGCGGTTACAAGGTTGGCGACAAGGTGGCTGACTTCTCCCTTCAGAATGCGATCGACGATCAGTGGGTGTCACTGGCATCCTACGGAGACGTCAAGGGATATATCGTGGTCTTTACCTGCAACACCTGCCCTTACTCGGTGATGTATGAAGACCGTCTGATTGAATTGCACAACACCTATGCGCCTCAGGGCTTCCCGGTAGTCGCCATCAACCCCAATGATCCGGGGATCAAGCCGGGCGACAGCTATGCAGCCATGAAAGAGCGTGCCGACAGCAAAGGATTTACGTTCAAGTACCTGTTTGATGCTGAGCAGACCGTGTTCCCGGCATTTGGTGCTACCCGCACCCCACACGTATTCCTGCTGGACAAAAAGAAAGTGGTACGCTACATCGGCGCGATCGACAATAATGCCCAAAATGCATCTGCGGCCGACAAGCCATACGTAGCTCAGGCGATTGAAGCACTGAAGAACGGTGATGATCCGAACCCTGACTTTACCAAGGCCATCGGCTGTACCATCAAGGTTAAAAGCTAAAGTCTTTTTCAAAGTGATAGACAAGGCTGTCATCCACGCAGGGATGGCAGCCTTTTTTTGTTCGTACTCCTCCCCAATGGGTATTTTTACCGCATGAAGCAAGTGATCTGGATCTGGATTGGCGTGGGCCTGCTCTCAGCAGGATTGGTAACAGGTTGTCAGGACGAAGCCCGGGACAATGACCTGGTCGAACTCGACCTGCTGCCGCATGGCATGCCCATCGTGATCATGGCGCCGCAAGATCCGCTGATCGAGACCCTCGATCTCGTTGTGCAGAAAGATCTGACCATCAAGAAAGGAGACTACTTTGTGCAGATCTTCGAATCGGATGCCACCACCTACGACCTGGCCGCCATCAAGTCGCGCCTGCTTGGCGAAGTTCAGAGCAACCGCTACTACCAGAAGATCATCACCGAAGACCCCGACGGCTTCATTTATGAGACCGCGATCGATTCTTCCTATATCAATTATGGATTCCGGCGCGTCCGGCTGCAAGGCGACAAGGAATACATCTTTCAGACCGGCCTGCGCGGCAAATTCCCGCTCGAAGCAGTGGAGAAAATGTACCGGGCGACCGCCAAATAGCGCGTTAGCGGACACGATCCGCAGGGCCTGCGTATTCGCTGACCAGGAGCAATAATACGATCAGTACGAAGCCATTCCTCGATGCGTGCGCTGCGCGCACTTACTCGGAATGACAAATGATCGATGCGCGCAATGCGCGCCCTTACTCGGAATGACAAACGCGGTGCGTGCGCTGCGCGCCCTTACTCGGAATGACAAATGAGCGGTGCGCGCGCTGCGCGCACTTACTCGGAATGACAAATGATCGGTGCGTGCAATGCGCGCCCTTACTCGGAATGACAAATGATCGGTGCGTGCAATGCGCGCCCTTACTCGGAACGCGTGCAATGCGCGCTCTTACCCGGAATCACAAATGAG
>JAWWBX010000136.1:0-10585 GCA_033720735.1 Saprospiraceae bacterium | reverse complement strand
GGTTTGCCTACCTGCAGTTCATATCCTTCACGCCGCATGGTTTCGATCAGGATGGCCAGGTGCAGTACACCGCGGCCATACACAATGAACTTGTCTTCACTGTCCGTTTCCTCAACCCGCAGGGCAAGGTTGCGTTCTGTCTCCTGGATGAGCCGGTCCCGCAAATGGCGTGAGGTCACATATTTCCCCTCTTTACCGTAAAATGGTGAGTTGTTGATGGTAAAGAGCATGGACATGGTCGGTTCATCCACCTCGATGCGCGGCAGGGCTTCCGGATGCTCAGGATCAGTAATGGTATCCCCTATCTCAAAATCATCGACTCCCACCACTGCACAGAGATCACCGGCGCGTACCGATTCTGCCGTGACACGCCCGAGACCTTCGAACACGAACAACTCTTTGATCCGGGTCTTCCTGGTCTCCCCTCCCCGCTTGCAGATCACCACCTCCTGTCCGGCCGTGAGATTGCCGCGGTAAACCCTGCCGATTGCGATCCGTCCGACATAGCTCGAAAAGTCCATGGAAGTGATCTGCATTTGCAGCGGTCCTTCCACATATGGTGCCTCGGGAATATATTCGACAATGGCATTGAGCAACGGGGTGATGTCAGTTGTGCGCTGCTTCCAGTCGAAACTCATCCAGCCCTGTTTGGACGAACCAAACAGCGTTTCAAAATCCAGCTGTTCCTCCGATGCACCGAGGTTGTACATGAGGTCGAAGACATCGCCCTGGACCTCATCGGGGGTGCAGTTTTCCTTGTCGACCTTGTTGATGACCACGATCGGCTTAAGGTCGAGGTCAATGGCTTTGCTCAGCACAAACCGGGTCTGGGGCATGGGACCCTCAAAGGCATCGACAAGCAGGAGCACCCCGTCGGCCATTTTCAGCACGCGCTCGACCTCACCGCCAAAGTCGGCGTGCCCGGGCGTGTCGATGATATTGATCTTGACACCATTGTATTGCACGGCAACATTCTTGGAGAGGATCGTGATGCCTCGCTCCCGCTCCAGATCGTTGTTGTCAAGGATCAGATCTCCGGATTCCTTGCGTGGATCCAGCACGTTGCTTGCATGAATAATGCGATCGACCAGGGTCGTTTTGCCATGGTCGACGTGCGCGATGATCGCGATGTTACGAATAGATTGCATTCCTGAGAAAAGGCGCAAAGATACCACCGTTTCTGACCGGGACAAGTGGACGCCCGATCATCAGGACCGTCACCAGCTACCACCGCCGCCACCGCCGAATCCGCCCCCGGAGCTGCCGCTAAATCCGCCTCCGCTCCCCGAACTTCCTGAGGAGGACGGAACGCTGGTAAAAGCGCTCGAAACGGACTCCACATGGAAGCCTTTTGAGAATGTTTCCAGCGGGGCGCGTCTGCCAGCGTGGTAGGTATCACCGATGTACCACCAGTGCGGGGCCGACACCTCACGCTGGCTGCAGGCCCGGACCCAGGCCTGATCCAGGCCGAAGGCAATGGCGTACGGAAGCATCCGCGAAAAGTAGTCAGGATCATCTTCCAGAAGATCATCCATCTTCCCGGGTGGGGTATCACGGAGAAAATTCCGGAGACCGCGCAGTTGGCGCTGCAGGATGATGCCTTCCGTGCTGCGTCGTGGGGGAAGGAAATGGATCACCAGGGCAATGACACCCAGCGCCATCAATGCGATGCCGCTCACGATCCAGCCCGTTTTGACCAACATGACAATACCGCCTGCCATGCACAGCACAAACAGCAGGACAAACTTTCCTGAGTGAAACATGCGATAGGCGCCCATGTCATACACGCGCTCGTGCAGAACGGCCCGCTTCAATGCCTTCTGCACGCGGCCCGTCGTTGCATAAAATGTGTTCTTCAGATCGGAAACCATGACCGCGTCACCCCGGGCAAACAAGCCGTCAAAGAGGACGTGTTCATGTTTGGGTGCATCGGGTTCAAGCTCTCCGATACGCTCGATGGACAACCCGGGTTCATTGCTGTAGGGGTCCAGCGCGTGGATACGAACCAGGCCACGGTTGCCCCATTCGGGCAGCAGGGCAATCACATCGCGGTGGTGCGCCGTATGATCAAAGATCGTCCCTACCACCGCTGCCGACATGCCGTCAGGGGGATAGTAGACGTCGTCGATGCTATTTTCCGAAGGATCATGTGGGGTCTTGCCAAACCGTCTCCAGAATCCGACCAGAAATGCAGCCAGTGCGGCTGGAACCATCGCCAGGTAGTCCTTTGCCGGGTCGTACGGTTTGCGGTATCCGGCCGGTTTTGCAATCGCTTCCGGAGGCATGCGGACGGCGATGGTGACACCCTCTCCTGGTTGCAAAGGAAGCGTCGTCTTGCCTGACAGAACCTGGCCCTCTCGCTCAATGGTGGCGTCGGCCGAACGACTCCCGTGTGGGCCGGTGGCAATACCGTAGTCATCTGTCGAGAAATACACGTCTGGCGGAAAAATGACCTGGTAGGTCACGCTCGTGATAGGTACGGGCCAGTCGTTACCGACCAGATTCCAGTAGAATTCACTATGATCCTCATACCAAAGGAAGGCACCTGTTACACGATACTGCAAGATATACCGCTGGCGCCCGCGCACATATTTCTCGGGATGCCCAATGCGAATGGTGCGCATGCCTTTTTGGTCATACACCGTATAGTCCCAGTGGTCAACAGCGACATCGCTGTAATTCATTCTGACGTGCTCGCCATCCACAACAGCCTTCAGGGGGAGTTGGCGGAAAATACCACGTCGCGCCTCTTCAAATCTGACATCGATGACCTCGGTGACATCAAAGTACCCCGCCTCGGACACCCGGATCGTTACGTCGTAGGTATCGATTTGAAAGGATTCTGCAGCGACGGAAGTCGTGAGGAAAATGGCAAAGAGAAAGAGGTAGCAGGTTGTTTTCATCTGGTTTTCGTTTTGTTCAACCAGAGCAACACCAGCCACACATTCGGGTGTTCCGCCTGTAGAGCGATGATAGACGAAAGCGACCGTTTGTTCGACATCCGGCCGGAGAACTCATCTGCTTTATTGTACGACAAACCGGAGCACCTCATTGGAACCGCCCCAACTGATCACTGCCCAATAGATGCCGGGGGCCAGTTCGGCCACTGAAACGCGTCCATCGGTTGGCAGTGCTGATCGGAAGACCTGATGCCCGAGCAAGTTGTAAATCGCCACCCATGCCCCGACAACAGTGAGATCACGATGTGCTTGCAGATACATGTCCTCTGTGGCGGGGACGGGAAAGACACGCCATTGTTGATCGCGAACATTGTCAATGCTGCTGACCGGTGTCTGCTCCAGCCGGTAGATCCTGCCCGAAGCTCCCGCGACGTAGATCTCTCCTGAAGCGTCCTCACCGAACGACGTGTATTCAAACTGATCGAGCTGTGCCAGCACCCGCTGATCGACGGCCTCCCCGCCTTCCATCCGAAAGCCCCGGAAAGAACCCTTGCAGTAATCCGCCATGATATAGGTGCCGACCAGGCCCGGATGGCGACTGCCGCGATACACGAAGCCGCCGGTCACAGACCCGGCACAATTGAATCCTTCGTGCGGATAGGCAAATACCGGGAAGGTAAGCGAGTCGCTGTCGGGACAGCCGCTCGTGTTAAACGCCGCGTTGCCCCCATAACAACGCCAGCCGAACTTCTGGCCACCCGGCGCACCGGCCATCTGAAAATTGACCTCCTCCCATGCGTTCTGCCCCACATCAGCGATATAGAGATCGCCGGTTGTGCGGTCAAAGCTGTAGCGCCAGGGATTTCTGAGACCGATTGCCCAGATCTCGTCGAGCGCGGCGTCCGTGTCCGCAAAGGGATTGTCAGGCGGGATGCTGTAAGGATCGCCATTGTCGACATCGATCCGCAACATCTTTCCGAGCAGCCGCAGCGGGTCCTGGGCGCGGTCACCCGGATCACCACCACTCCCGCCATCTCCGGTTCCGATATACAGGTAGCCGTCAGGTCCAAAGGCGAGATCGCCGGCATTGTGGTTGGGAAACGGTTGGCTGATCACCAGCAAGACCTTCCCCGAGGCGGGATCAGCCGCGTGCGCATTGGTGGAGTCGCGGGTATAGCGCTCGATCACTGTGCTTCCGATCACATTGGTGTAGTTGACGTACAGATAGCCATTCTCCGCGTAGTCAGGGTGAAAGGCCAGACCCAGTAAGCCGCGTTCACTGCTTGTGCTGTTGACGAGCAGATCGATGTCAAGAAACGGATCAGCCATGACCTGGCCCGTCGTATCCATGATGCGGATCACCCCGCGTTTTTCCACAACAAACAAGCGGTCGTCCCCGGCATGGACAATATCCACAGGCGTGTTGAAGCCCGTGGCAATTTCTGTCAGGATGATCTCATCCTGGGCAAGGGGTCGCGCCGTCAGGCCAATCAAGAGCAGGGTGAAACAGAGCAGACGTGACATAACGGTATCTTGTGGTGGTTTATGACTAAAAGCAGTAAATGTAATGGATCGGCATTGTCTGCCGTGTATACCATTTGGCGGGTGACCCTTTTTTGCCTAATTTTTTGATTC
This sequence comes from Saprospiraceae bacterium, assembly GCA_033720735.1. Taxonomy (GTDB): domain Bacteria; phylum Bacteroidota; class Bacteroidia; order Chitinophagales; family Saprospiraceae; genus B8-G4. Next base: position 6,050 of record JAWWBX010000136.1, on the reverse strand, counting down.
TAAGACGGAAAATGCGTCGGAATGAAGGAAACACACAAACCATTCAAGTATCTATTATTTCTTCTGTTCATCGCGTGTGCCACCGCGATATCTGCGCAGCACTCAGTGGAATTGTCGCGGGTGTATGGTGGAAGCCTCGAGGACGAGGGGCACGCGGTCGATGAATCCGAAGACGGTTTGATCGTAGTGGGCGGGCGCTCGTTCTCATCTGATGGCGACGTCAACTCCAATCAGGAAGGATCAGATTATTGGGTGATGCAACTGACTCCGGAAGGTGACACCTTGTGGAGCAAATCGTTTGGCGGCAGCAACAACGACGACCTGCGTGCCCTGACGCACAGTGCCAACGGGCAGATCGCCACCTTCGGCACGACATGGTCGGACGACGGGGATGTCACCAACAATCCGGGGGTGATCGGCGCCTGGCTGCTGACCCTCGACGCAGCGGGCAACCCATTGGTTTCGCGGGTCTTCGCTGGCGCCCTGGGTGAGCAAGGCGTGGACATCGTGGCGCTGGCAGACGGCGGGTATGCTCTTCTGGTCCAATCGACCTCCCCGTTCCTGGAGGGTGCGGAAAACAACGGCAACTTTGATTATTGGGTCGCGCGCACGAATGCGCAGGGTGCCACCTTGTGGGCAGAATTCTATGGCGGCAGTGAATCGGATCTGGCTGCCCAGATGATCCGGGTCCCTGGCGGATTTCTGATCGCCGGATCTTCCAGCTCATCCGATGGCAACGTGAGCGCCAATCAGGGCGGCTTTGACTACTGGGTCGTAAAGATTGATGTGAATGGCGCCCTGCTCTGGGAGAAGAGCTTTGGAGGGAGTGGCGACGATCTTGCCGCGGATGTGCTTGAGCTGCCCGATGGGAACTTCGCGATCGTGGGCACCTCCGACTCCCAGGATGGTGACAAGACCGTCAGCTACGGCGGGACGGATGTGTGGGTGGTCAAGATCGACCCCAACGGGAACCTGCTGTGGGAACGCACCTACGGGGGTACGGAAGACGACAGCGGCACCAAACTCTCGGCGATCGACAATACGCAGTTTGCCATGTTGGCGCAAACAGAGTCATCAAATGTGCACCTGACCGGCAACAAGGGAATGGCGGACGCATGGATCGTGTTTCTCGACGCCAACGGCAATATCCAGAGGCAAATGAACTATGGTGGGATGGAGGATGACTTTGGCCGGGACATTGCTCTGGGCACAAACGGGACCCTCTATTTTTGCGGAAGCACCTTCTCCGAAGACGGCAACCTGCCCAATACAGATCTGGAGGATGAGAACCTCTGGCTGCTCAGCCTGGAAGTGGATACGGTTGTGTGTGTTGAAAATGACGCCTGCTTCGTCATGGATGTTGGCGCCGGGTTGATCGAGGTCGCCTCCAATGGGCCGATCTTCTGCAATGCAGGCTGCAACATCGGCACACAGCCCGGTCCGGCTGGCGGCGGATGCCAGGGCTTCTCCGGGCTGACGACATGGTACAAAATCCGCACCGACAGTGCTGCCGAAGTCCTGACCATTGCCGTGACCTCAGCAGAGTTCAATCAGCCCCAGATCGCTGTGATGCAGACCCTCAACTGCAACATGTTTACGACAATCGATTGTGCCATTGGCACCAACGGCAGCGTACAGCTCAACAACATTGACGTGGAGCCGGACACGGCCTACTACGTCGTGGTGGGCGACGGCGCCGGGCTTTCAGGAGCGTTTACGATCTGTGCGTCAGCACTTGACGTCAACTTCTGCAACAGGAATCCGGAATTGTATGTGGCCAGGACATCTATGGGGTCACCGTTGAACGGACCCTATATGCCTGGAGAGGCTGTCACCTTTTGTTATGAGGTCACCATGTGGGACAAGCTGGAGTGCAATGGTTTGCAGGGGATCCAACCGACCTTCGGGGGCGGATGGGATTCAGCCAGTTTCAACGGGCTTGGCATGCCCGTGGACGTTGATACGATGCTGGTACCACTCTCCAACGGGACCTGGGACTGGTGGCCGGTCGGTTCAGTGAATTACAACTTTACGAATGTCATTCAGGGATACCCTGGCGGCGTTGCGCTGCCGGCGGGATGGTATTTCATCAACAACGACGACCCTCCGCCCAATGACGACCCGGATGAGACGATCGGTGATATCAGTGATTGTGATCCGGACAGCTCACGGTGGAAAGTCTGTTTCACCCTGACCACGCTTGCCGATTGTACGTCCAATGCGCCTCTGACAGTTTCCGTCAAGTCTTTTGCAGACGGTGAGATCGGTTCGGTAGTCAGCACCGCTTGTCAAGCCGATCCGCCGCTGAGTTTCGAGGCAGTGTTGAATTGCTGCACGATGCCTTTCATCAACCCGATCCCCAACCTGACGCTCTGCAGCGGCGATACCCTCGTGGCGGTCTTCGAATCCGCCCTGGATCCGCCTGTCACTTACGAGTGGGAGGTGACGACGGTAGGCAATGTGGTCGGCGCCGAGTCCGGCTCGGGATCCTTCCTGTTTCAACAGCTGTTCAATTTCGGAACCGAACCTGCCCTTGCATCCTATACCGTCGTTGGCACCAACGGGTTGTGCGAGACACAAGTCGAGGAGTTTGACGTTGTCGTCCGTGTGCAACCAACCGCCAGCATGACCTTGCTGAGCCCGGATACGATCTGCGAAGGTGAAGAAGTCTTGTTGCGCTTTGACTTCAGCGGCCAACCGCCGTTCATCGCTGAGTTTACGCTCAATGGCGTACCCCAGCAACCTTTCTTTTCGGAAGATCCGATCGCATTTGCCTCTTTCGTCCCTGATGAGAGCGCGCTGGTGGCCCTCAGCAGCTTCAACGATGCGCTGTGCCCGGGCAACGCCAATGGTGCCTTCAACGTCATTGTCCGCGAGATCCCGGAATCCAGCCTGGTCACGAGCATTTGTGCGGGTGACACACTCACGATCGGTGACCAGCAATTCGGTGCTACAGGCACTTACGTGGCTATTCTGGAAGGAGGCGCTGCCAACGGTTGCGACAGCCTGGTCAACCTCAATCTGACTGTAAACCCCACCTGGGATGTCACTGTTCAATCGACCATCTGCGTGGGCGACACCTTTTACATTGGGGGCTCGGCGTACACCGAATCGGGCGAGTACGAGCAAACCATTCAGTCGAGTGACGGATGTGACAGCACGGTGACACTGCAGTTGGCAGTGGTCACGGAAATTGTCGATGAGACCAATCAGGTGATCTGCCCGGGCAACTCGGTGATCTTTGACGGACAGGAGCTCACGGAGAGCGGCACCTATACCAAAGTCGTTCCGATCTCCGAAACCTGTGACAGTGTCATTATCCTCAACCTGAATGTCGTCGACAACATTGTCCTGACCCAGACCGTCATTGAGCCTGATACCGGGCAAAACTCGGGAGCCATCAGCATTTCCGTTGGTGGCGGCATCCCTCCCTACGCCTATCTATGGAGCACCGGCGACACCACCCAGGATGTCAGTGGCCTGCCGACTGGAGAATATTCTCTCACGGTCACCGATTTTATCGGTTGCTCCATGGTCTTTGACTTCTTCCTGACCACTTCAACATCGCAGCCGATTGCGGGTCTTGTGGGTATGGAGGTCTTTCCCAATCCGGCCCGCAGTGGAGATGCCCTGACGGTCACCGTCGACAACAACTGGGTGTCGGCCCGAAATCTGCGGCTTGCCCTTGTCGATCTGCACGGTCGGGTGCTGGTTGATCACGCGGTGACGCTTGGCCCACAAAAAACGAGCGCCGCCCTGCCGGTGAGATCCCTTGCAGCAGGCCTGTATCTGGTACGCCTGCACGATCCGGCGGATGGCGGAGTGCATACGGTACGAGTGGTCCTTGAGTGAGAAAGGCTGGTGATGACGGTTCGGACTGGCGTTGCGTGTCCGGTGATTGTAGAATGGTCATGGCCTAAAACAGGAAAGGGACTGCACATCGCTGCGCAATCCCTTTTTCCCTTGATGTCTTAATCCCAGATTGGTTAATGGTTGTTTCCAACGCAGGCCCCGGACGAATCCGTTGCCCTCATTCTCCCTGCGACGCAGACATCTGCTTCCGGGTTGGCGCCGAAGCGCCGCTCCTTCCGCATGGCCGCACCGGCAAAGCCGGATTGACCTTTTCGTTTTTGTTCTTTCCCTTGCGGAGACTCTCCCGATGCCTCACCGCATGCTACCCAACGGGCCGCATACTGCTCGGCAGTGCGCCGGTGATCGTCTGCCTTTCGGCTTCCCATCTCCAAGCGGAGCCGGTCTGACGTCCCTCCTCTTGCGAGGCGAGCCGCTTTCCCGACAGTGGCTGTTTCACGGCATCTTGCGATCCCGCTTCCCAACCTGCTTCCGGTACCAGGTCCAGGACCCGGAACGTTCCGCTGTCCTCTGTGCATCACCTCTGCAGGTTTGGCACAGACGACGGTGGCATCCACCCAATCGCATCCTCCTTCGCCGCGAACGGGTCCGGATTTTGCAGTTGCCCGGCTGCCTGAGGTTGCCCTCCGACTACCGCACAATCCCCGAGAAGGCTTGGGCTTCTACCAGGTAAAGTCTCCAGGAAAGGTTGACAAAGAACGAAGTTTTATTACCCTCTCAAAGGGAGAACTAATATAAACGGATGTGTTACATATATGCAACTTTTATATTCAATTTTTTTAAATATTTTTTTCCACCATACACATGCTCTTGACTATAAACACATTGACCTGTGGCAGTGTGCAGGTGGCAGTAGGTCAGTTACGTATACCGATCTTTTGGAATACGTTACCCTTGTATGATTTGGAGATGCGGAAGGTCGCGTCGTCAGCCATTTTGACCGAAAAATCGTTGGCCCCGAGCTTGTTGATCTCTTTGAGGTAGCTGATATTGATGATCACCGACCGGTGGATCCGGATGAACTTCCGCTCATTAAAGCGCTCGCTGATACTCGTGAGTGATTGTCTGAGCAGATGTTTCTTGCCGTTGGCGTGGATCTCGATATAGTAGCCGGCAGCCACGATATACTGGATCTCCTCTTCCTTGATAAAGTAGATGCGCCCCGACATCTTGACGGGAATCAGGGCCCCGCCATTCATGGGTTGTTGTGGTCGTTTGTCCTGATTGCCATGGACGTAACGGAACAGCGCGTTCAGTTTGTCCTGCAGCTTGTCACTGTTCTTCTTATAGAAATCCTCTTTGACCTTCATCAACGTGAGGTGCAACCGGTTGCTGTCGAATGGCTTCAGGATATAATCAAACGCGAAATACTCAAACGCCCGGATGGCGTGGTGTCGGGAATGCGTGATAAATACAAACTGGGACGGACGCACCGGATGCATGCGCTGGATCACATCAAAGCCGGACATGTCAGGCAACTCCGTCTCGAGGAAGATCAGATCAGGCAGATGGTTGTGCAATGCGGCGATCGCCTGCTCGCCGGTATGGCATGTACTGACCAGGTCGAATTCAGTATAGCGGTCGAGCACGTCTTCAATACGCTCCTGGATGTCTTCGTCCCCATCGACGATGACTGTCTTAATACGCAGGTCTTCATGCGACATGGACACCAGGATTTAGGAGGAAAGGGCCTAAAACATCACGCGTGACGCCTGGTTGGTTGTCGGTACAGTCGTGGTCGTAATCGTTAAAATGACTTCCGGCGAAAGAAACACGGGGGCAGCGTTGGTTCTTCATACATGCGAATTCCTCAAGTGAATACTCGGAGGTCCGGTCTTGATACTTGGTTGCTCTATAGAACGCTGGCAACGTCGGAAAGGAGACAGCGCCAGACCAAATATCGACTGGCGGCCCTTTTCGTTCGATGAGCGCGCCCAAAACGGTGATCGGTTGCTTCGCCGGTGAAAAGAAGCCCCTTTTCAGGCATTGGTCACTGTCCAGATGCGTCTGGCTTCATATCCATCATGCCCTGATTCAATTGACTCGCAACCAATGAGTTATGACTGTAACTTGCGACTGCAATTCGCTTTAGGTTGAAAACTTTTTGAGAGTTTTTTCATAATAGTCTGGTAGAAGCCCCTTAAAGAAGGGGCTTTTTTCTTGCCCCCGGTCACCCCACC
>JAWWBX010000135.1:0-10614 GCA_033720735.1 Saprospiraceae bacterium | reverse complement strand
GCAAGCAGTCGCTTGACCGCAGATTGATCTACGCGTACAAGGCGGTGCTCAAGCGATTCTACAATGTCGACATGTCGGTCGATGAGCCGGTGATCGCCCGCTTGTACAATGAGGAGACAGGTCTGATGCGCTATTTCAAATTGAATGGCAATTCACGGTTGGTGGATATTACGACCCGGACTCCGCTCAAAGCGATGGATCAGGGCGAACTTGAGCAATTGCTCGAGCAACCCTTTGACCAGGAAGAGTGGATGCGCGCATTGCCGATCGACCAGTTCCTGTTCAGGGGGCTCAGCATCGTCTCGTTGGTCGACGTGACCATCGAGGAAGCTACCAACCGGCTTCAGTACTTGCTTCTCAGCAAAGATGCAGATGACGAAGACGCGTGGATGACATCCATTCAGGAAGAGGTGCGCACGGTCTTCAGACAACCCACTTTGCGGCTGGGGCTGGCAACCCTGCAGCGCAATGGCCGGCTCAATGAAACGTCTGACCGGCCCCTGTGGAACAGCCTGCTGCTGCGCGAGATGTCATCCACCAAAGATCTGCGCTTGGAGGATACCCCGTACATCGCGGTATTGAGTGGGCAGACCGTGGTGGTTGAAGATGTGGACGCGCAGTCAGGGGCCCTGTCACGGAATTTTACCGAGGGCCTCAAACGTCTCGGGTTGCGCAATTACTTGCTGACCCCATTATACCACCAGGGAGCGATCGTCGGAATATTTGAGCTCGCGAGCAAGGTCCCCGCGGCAGTGACTGGATTAACCCTGTTCAAGATCAACCGCATGAAGCCCATTTTTGCCGATGCCGTGCGTCGTCATGCCGACGAATTTGAGAGCCGGGTCAAGGCGGCCATGCTGGAACAGTTTACCGCCATTCATCCGACCATCCAGTGGAAGTTCCGTGAAGCGGCTATTCATGTGCTGGAAGGACGGAATGTGGATGAGGTCGGACAACAGATCATCCTGCACAACCTCTATCCGTTTTATGGTTCACTCGACATCCGAGGCTCTTCTCGTATTCGCAATCAATCGATCCGCTGGGATCTGAAGGATAACCTCGCCGCCGCACGTGATCTCCTTGAAGAAGCTTTCAATGACCTCCAACTGGTGATTCTCAAGGAGTTGATAATGCAGGTCGACGGGCATTTGTCCGGGATCGGTTCAGGCAGGGCTGATGAGCAAGTGGTGGCACAGTTCATCCGGGAGCAGATCAACCCGGTGATCGAGCACCTGGCACAACACCACGACCACATCCGAACACTGGCAGCTTCGTTTGGGCAGCCGCGGGGTCCAGGTTCGGCGATCTATACGACACATCGACGGGCTTACGAGCAGGCCCTGGCACTGGTCAACCAGCATATGATGGAATTCATATCGCGACAGGAAGCAGCGTTGTCCTTGCAGATGCCCTGCTATTTTGACAAGTACAAGACGGATGGGGTCGAATACAATATTTATACCGGTATTGAGATCTCACCCGACTTCCCCTTTGATCCATTGTATCTGGAAAACCTGCAGTTGGAACAACTACTTTGGACATGCCAGATCGTTCGTGAAGTCGAGCGGTTGCAACCGCAAGTGGAGGAGATACTCTGCAGCGAACGGACGGCAGAAGCTCATCGCGAATTCCCTGACGGCGCCAGGTTGCTGATTGCCCCCCTGATCCTGGTGTACAGCGACCCCATTACCCTCAGGTTCCGCATGGATGAGAAACGCCTGGACGTTGAGGGCACGTACAACATGCGGTATGAGATCGTCAAAAAACGCATCGACAAGGCACGGATCGCCGGTACCGGTGAACGGTTGACCCAGCCGGGTCATGTGGCGATCGTGTACGGACGACCGGACGAAGCGCGGTCCTGTGAAAGGCATCTTGCTTATCTCGCAGAGATGGGCCAGATAGAGGCGGATTGGGAACATCTGGAACTCGATCATCTGCAGGATGTGGAGGGACTCAAGGCACTCAGGATACAGGTGCGGTCTGAAGTTTAGAATTAAAGGTTAAAGGTTTAAAGTTGAATGTTGGCAGTCCGGCCTATTTGGTCGTTGTTCCACCCATGGCTGTCAGCACGCTGTCGACAGGTTCCCATAGTTCGATCTTGTTCCCGTCGGGATCCATGATATGCACAAACTTGCCATAGGGATACTCAGTAATGGTGTCCAGTATCGTCACTCCTGCTTCCCGCAAGTTGCTGACGAGTGCAGCCAGGTTGTGGACGCGGTAGTTGATCATAAACGGCTTGTCTGACGGAGCAAATTGATCTGTGTCTTCCGGGTAGAGGCTCCAGCGCAGGTAGTTGATCTGCGAAGGGTCGAGGGCATTTCTAAATTCAAATGGTGAGCCATAGTCGTCGGTCGCGAGACCCAGGTGCTGTGCATACCACTCTTTCGTGCCCTGCGGATCCTCCGACGTAAAGAAAATCCCGCCGATCCCGGTCACACGCGGTGTGGTATCGACTTGTACGGAAGGCGATTCGGTTGATGAGGGCTTGTCGGCAGGTGGTGGTGAGCAACCTGAGATCACCATGCCTGCCAAAATCGTCCAAATCGTGCGCATCCAACTGGCTTTCCATCAAGGTACGGGTTGCCTGTCAACTTCCCCCATAAAACTGGGTCATGTCCAGGGCGAAGTGTACCATAAAGAACCACCAGATATCGCGCGACCGGCTGAGCGCCGTCAGGACAATGATACCCAGGAAGGCATCGATGAAGAGGCTCCCGAGTTCGGCGAGAGCGGCACCTTCTGCCAGCAGGCTGGGCACATGTCCCGCGGCAAAAAGAATGGCCACGAGCGCAATGGACCAGCGTTGTCCTATCCAGGCGGCAAGCCGTACAAACAGGAGGGCGATGGCGAGGTCCTCCATAAAAACCTGGACAGCCAGTGCGAAGTTTTGCGGGTGATAAACGTTCGCAACGATTTGTCCCCAGCCGTGCGCATTACGACGAGTAAGCCAGTAAACAGTGAGGGCGATCAACGCCAGTGCCAGCCCGCACAGCAATCGCTGCGGGACCCGGTCAAGGGGAAGCCAAACCGTGGCAGCTCCCTGCTTGCGCAACCAGAGCAGGATGAGCACCGGCGAAAAGATGAGGAAATGATTGATGGCGTCCAGGATCACGACGTCATCACCCGGGAGCATCCAGTCGCGGACGTACAGTTGCCCGATGCCCAGAACGGCGATCAACGCGATGAGGGCGTAGCCAAACTCCCTGGCAGGCCTGGCAAAAGTCAGGGACGGCCGTAGCCGCCAGAGTGACGGCCAGACGCGGTTAAGGACAAACCACAAGCTGATGACGGCGGCATAGCTACAGACCAGAGCAATGTAGTGCGGACTCACCGGTTCCTTTTGAGGAAAGGACATCAGCAAACCGCCCTGGTTGCGCGCCCGGGCGACCGTGCGACCCTAAAGGGACTGCAACAGCTGGATGTGATTGCCGCAGGTATCGTCGAGTACGGCCAGTTTGGCGGTCCCGATATCGGTTGGCGGTACACTGAATTTCACCCCGAGCGAAGTCAACCGGGCATGCTCGGCTTCGATATCGTCGACATCGAATTGGGCATGGGGAATGCCGGCCTCGTACAGTGCCTTTTGATACACCTTCGCCGGTTCGAAATGATTGGGTGCCGGTTCAAGCAGCAGTTCCGGGCCGTCCTGCTCGTCCCGCGCGACCACGGTCAACCAGCGGGCGCCTTCACCCACCGGGATGTCGTGCTTTTTGACAAACCCCAGCGTTTCAGTGTAAAAGGTCAGCGCCTGCTCCTGATCAAGGACGGGGATGCTGGTCAGTTTGATTCTCATCATGTGTCTTTTACGTGAAAGGAAAGGTACGGATGATCTCGTCAGGAAACGTATCGAAAGTTGCGCTTTCGATACTGACCTGGGGTCATTCCGACCCTCCGTTTGAACAGGTGAGTAAATGACCCAGGGCTGCTGAATCCTACCGCAAAACACGTGTCGCGCACCGATGCTCCGCGCCGCAGGTGTACCCTGGCCATGCTGATCCGTCGCTCAGTCAGATAGTGCTGTACCGTCTGCCCGTAATGTTTTCTGAACAGGCGCCACAAATGGTATTTGGATATCGCATGGGCTTTACCCAGTGTCGCCAGATCGATGTCCTGCGCGAAGTGATGATCGAGGTACCGACGTATCGCGACGACCCGGTTGATCTGATGTTGATTGGCATGCCAGAATCGCTGATACTGTTCGACGTGTCTTGCGTAGGGTGTCATTTTTGTCAGCGTGGTATTACTTCTGGACATGTGGAGCTGCACTATTGCCGATACTGATTGGCCCGGATGTTCCGGGCAGCCTTTTCCGCCGTTTCCTCAATGCGTTTGGCCCGCGTTGCTGGTTGTTTGGCATTCAAGATCCACTCCAGGATGCTGCGTTTGACGGAGTCCGGGAATTGCGTCCAGTGATCAAAGGAGGAGGGCTGCCGGCCGAATGCCTCCTGCAGATCGGGTGGAACGATCAGGTCCTCCACGTCATTCAGGGCGTCCCAGGTGCCGTTCTCCTTTGCCGTCTTGATCATTGCATACCCGGCCTCCGCCATTTTACCCGCCTTGATCAATCTGTCAACGCGCTTTTTGTTGTTCCTGCTCCAGTTGCTTTTAGGATTGCGCGGAGAAAAGAACTGGTAGTAGCTCCGATCGTCACGTTTGTTGGGCTTGCTGTCGACCCACCCGAAGCAGAGTGCCTCATCGACCGCCTCCTGGTAATTGACGGAGCTGACGCCTGAGTCCTTTTTGTAGATGATCAGCCAGACCGATTCCGAGGTGGTATGATTTGTCTTGAGCCAGCTGCGCCAGACGTCCGCTGACCGTGCCTCGATTGCCGGGAAGCCTTTGTACGTTTCGGTAGCCATGATCACGAAAGTAAGAAAACGGAGGCTGGGGCCAGGGGTGGCCTGACCGTTCAGCCAGGCCGAAGATGATTCTTCGACATGATCGCGAATTCATAGTGAAAATTGATAACGACAGGGTTGGCGGCCGTGTGGCATGAATCGTAAATTCATGATGGTTAGCCCGCGACTACCCCTGGGTTTCTGTGCGTCCAGCACACGCTCACCCTTCACGCTCAATATCAGGCATCACCTGAATGACCACGCACCCGACTTTTTCTCCTGTCTCGACATAACGATGCGCAGCGGCTGTGTGATCAAGGGGAAACACCCGATCGATGTATGGGCGAAGGCGGCCTTCTTTGATCTGGGTGAGCAGGTAGTCAAGATCTTCATTGCGCTCTGCTGCGAACCGGAAGATCACCCTGCGCCGCCCCAGCAAGTTGGTAAAGGGAGCCCGCAACATGTCACGCACGCGGGGATTGGCCAGTACGTAGCGTCCCTCCGGCTTGAGCAACCGCAGCATGCTCCGGTATGACATCCTGCCGGTGACGTCGAAGATCACGTCGTAGCGCGGAGCAAGTTGCCCGATATCTTCCTGTTGATAATCGACGAGGTGTGTGGCCCCGAGACCTTTGATGGCTTCCAGTTTGTCCGCGCTATCGACACCGGTGACGATACCACCCATTGTCTTCGCGATCTGAACGGCGTACGTGCCGATCACTCCACCCGCACCATTGATCAATATGGATGCCCCGGGTTGCACTTTGCCGAGCCGCAGAAAGTGAAGTGCGTTTACACCGCCGACCGGCAGTGTTGCCGCTTGCTGATATGGGACGCCAGGAGGAATGACGGCCATCGGTGTTGTCTCGGGCAGAGTCGCGTATTCAGCGTAAGCACCAAAGCGCAATCCGGTCGAAGCCACCACCCTCTGGCCCGGCTGGTACCTGGTCACCAGTTTGCCGGTTTCCAAGATCTCTCCAGCCAGTTCCATGCCCAGCACGGGCCGACGGGGCTTGCGGATGCCAATGATCAGCCGGAGCACGATCCACAGCCACCAGTACGGAAATTTGAAGCTCCGCATCTCGCAATCCCCGGGGGTGGCCGTGGCGGCATGCACGCGGATCAGTACCTCGCGATCCTTGACGGTCGGACGTGGTATCTCGCCGATTTGCAGTACATCGGGCGATCCGTAGCGCGTGCAGAGCACAGCGCGCATCGTCGGCGACGGTGAGTCAGGCATGGTGCGTAAGGTAAGCAAGGACGGGATACGAATCACGCAAACACCCGGACCGCTACCCGAAGGGCGGACGCAGTCGCCCCTGCAGGTATTCGCTGAGTACGAGACGGGCCGTGCTCCCGGGATATCCGGAATGTGCGGCCAGGGAATCCAGCACACCGTGCGCCGCCGCATGCCCTACGCAAATCATCTGTGTTGCCGCCCAAAGCCGAACATGTGGACTGTGGTGATGGAGTAATTGCTCGAAACGCTCATGGCCGTCTTTCTGCGTCATGAGTGCATGGAATGCCTCGCTCATCTTTTTGAATAGATGGCGATCCTGCTTGCTGTCGGGATGGAAGTCACCTTTCTCGATAGCGCAATCGACGAAGATCCGGAGTGGATCGTGGTTCATTTGCAGGGATGATTTGAGTGACACTTTAGAGTCATAGCTAGTTGTCTGCATACCCCTGGCTCCAGGTCCTTTCGGGGTCGTGGTTGCGGAGATCGATACCATGGTCGGCTGCCGCCTTGAGGGCCATCAGTACGGAGATCCATCCGGCATGAAGATCAAGGTAGACGTCGGCCTCGAAGTGCGTATTTGTCACGGTCAGGTCGGTGCCGCCCTGTCCGTCATCTTCCAGCTCAAACCGCACCAGCGATGCGAAATAGTCAAGCTCGAAAAGAGTAGATGGCACCACTCTGATCACGCGCCCGCGATAAGTCACACCACTGCTGAAGGTAAATTGAATCTCCCCCTCATGTTCTACGGCAGATTCCGCCCAGAACGCGGCGCGGCCAGCATCCGTTGTCAGAAAGGCAAATACCTTCGAAGGCGATGAGCGCAGATGGATCTTCCACGTGACCGCATCAGGCCGATACCCATGGACCGGGACTTCCTGTTGTTTCATCTCGCCTTCAAGGTGCGAAAATCGACCAAATATTTGTCGATATCAGGATGACATATGTGCTAGTGATTGGACCGACTGCCTTGACTCGACTCCTCCTTGATCCGTTTTAACATCTTCCTTGCATTCTCACCTACGTATCCGTCCGGATCCATCGAAATGGCCTTTTGATACAATTCCTTCGCCTTTGCAATATTGCCGCTGCGCCACATGCCCTCGGCCAGGCTGTCCCAGACATTCGCCGAATCGGGGAACAGCCCGGCAGCAAACTGGAACACCACGACCGCCGTCTGCACATCCCCGCGGCCCATCAACTCGTACCCGAGGTCATTGAATTCCTTTTCAAAATCAAAGAAGGCATAGGCAGGATCATTGATCATGCGCACGGCCTCGGACTGCAGTTTTTCGTGCTGACCGCTTTGATACAAGTCGGTGAGATACTGCATCGGGTTGAGCACGAAATTGTTGGAGGAGAAATTGAGGGCTGCCGCCACCAGCGGATCCTGGTTGGTGGCATATTCCTCGAAGCTCATCTCCACCGCCAGGTGGGGAGCCAGCCAGTCGGCGTTTTCCCACTGCGGCTTGTCTTGCCACCAGGCGAAGGAGAGGTAGGCATTGATCTTGCTATTGGGTAGTGTGACCTCGTTGTTGTCACCATAGAAATTGATATTCTCGCCGGTAGGGCCGCCAACGAAGATGGCGTTGGTATAGTTGGACAATTCGTTGACCAGGTTCTGGCATGCCGAGAAGGTCTGGCCCCCGGTGATCACGAAGAATTTACCAGGTTCGTTGATGCGTGATCTGATGACGCCGGTGATCACCGGCTTGTTCTTGTAGTTGTTGCCGCCACCGTTGAGACGCACGTCAAGGATCAGTTTGTCGACCTGGTTTTCTTCAATGAAGCGAAATACACGCTCGTAAAAGGTCGGGATGTCTTCTTCAGGATCATCCTGGATCTGAGACTGCCGCACGTAGACGGCGTTGTGCTCGGGGAGATGCTCGAAGTAGTAGATGCGGTCAAGATGCTTGAGCCAGAGCGGGTCGCGACTATTGTCGCGGGCGTTGAGCCAGTCACCTTCTTCCTTGACGATGGTGTATTGTCCGGGAAAGTCCTTCTCCGTGATCATATCGAAGGTGTGGTCAAAGACCTTTCCTTCTTTTTCGAGGGTCAGGGTGACCGACTTCTTCAGGGAAGAGGTCACGCCTTGTGCGTGCAGGATCTGCGGACATCCGAGAAAACTGAGCCCGTACGCCATGAAGAATGCGTTATTTTCCGTTGGAAAGGCCGGTTTGACGGCTGCCAGCGCCTGGTCGATCGGCATGCCCTCCACGGCAATCACTTTGGCGCCGAGTGTGTTTTCGTGCGCGCTGGTGGTGCCCTGGACAAAGATCCCGTCGCTGAAATGATCCAAAACAAACCGGGCCTGGTCGAAGCTGTAACTGCCCCGGTCGCGCCAGCCGCTGAGCGGGAGGGTAGTATGGCCATACTCGAACAATGCCACCGTGCGCGCCAATCCGACAATGATCTCGTGCGGAGCAAGCTTCGGAATGGCCTGATGGAGCACTGCTACCGCTGAGTCAAATGCGTGAGCAGTGGTTTTTTTGAATAAAAAGGGATAGTCTTCATGGACAGTTTCCTGCAGGAACTTCAAATCGGCACGCCACTGGTCGGCGGTCAGATCCGGTTGACTGGTGGCAGTAGCGGTGATGAGGGTCAGAACAATGGAGAGCCATTTCATACTGAGGTCGTTTTATCAGGTCAAGATACGACCAGTTGGCAGGGGTGTCGAAACTGCTCGTCGAGTGGATGGATGGATTTGGCGGAATTCAGTGAAAAGTTAAGAGTGAAAAGTGGAAAGCGAAGATGTTTGCGAGGGAAGGAACCAGAGCTGGCGCGCAGTTGGTTACAAATCAGCGCAGGAGGACCCGCCACAGCATGCGCGGGCACAGCAGGCTGGTCGGTGGCTCGACCATGTTCATCACCTGGAGGAACTGTCCGTAGACGGCGGTATCACGGTGTGTGGCCTTGTGGACGCGCGTGACATAGGTGTTGAGGAGGTCGGTGCCGGCAGGTTTGGGGCCTGTTGTTTCCGGAAAACGGAAGTCTTCACCAGTGGCCAACTGCCAGGGAATATCGACCAGACGTGCCACTTTTTTGAAATATTGTCTGGACAATGCGTGTCCGCGAAGCCCTTTTTGAAGACATGCATGCAGGGCGTTGGCTTGCATGGCTGCGGACGTCATCCCCTGGGCATAGACGGGGTTGAAACTCGCGACGGCATCACCTAGCACGAGCAGGCCGTCGGGAAAGGTGCTCAGCTTTTCATAGTGAAATCTGCGGCTCGATTTGAAGCGATAGGGCAGGATATCAGAGAGCGGCTCTGCCGACCGGATGATCCGGTAGATATCGGGCAAAGGCAGGCTGCGCGCAAAGGCATTGAACCCTTCTTCGTCCGTCGGCGGATAATCCCGGTGCCAGCCAGCCATCGTCAGCATCCAGCGCTTGCCTTCGATCGGCAGCAGGAAGCCTGACCGGCGCACCTGCGGAGGACTGGGCAGCGACATACACAGGCGTGCACCTGTCAGGTGGTCTTCTTCCCAGCGATAGGTACGTGTTGCATAACCCAAATGCACGGTCACTTCAGAGGTCTTTGGTGATGGGAAGCCCGCTTCGGCAAGCCAGCTGGCGGTGCGCGATCCGCGACCTGCGCAGTCGACGACGAGATCGGAGGAGAGCAAGGCAGGTCGGCCGTCGAGCAGGACGTGGAGCCCCGTCACTGTACCCCGGGAAATGGCCAAGCGGTCAGCACTACAGCGGTCCATCAGGCGTACGCCCGGCAGCGCCAGTACCCGCCGCCGTACCAGGAACTCGAGAAGAGGCCGGCTTTGGATCACACCCATCAGGCCGCTGACAAACTGCCGGCGATATCCCCCAAACTGGTACCAGCGAATCGCTGAGCCCATGTCATCGTAGATTGCCCCGTGCTGGATCAGCTCAACGGTGAGGCCGGGCAGCAGTGATTCGAGTACGTCCAGCCCCCGGGCCAGCAGGCCGTGCAGGTGCCGGGTCTGTGGCTGCCCCTTGCGTGAAGCTGGTTCGTCAGGGACCACATCTTTTTCAATGATCACGACTTCGTCATGGAAATCACTCAGCACCCGTGCGGTGAGCAATCCCGCCATACTGGCGCCAATGACGACAGCCCGTGTTTTTCCTTCAGAGACAGAAGAGATACGATCGATAGGCATAACCTGTGCAGACACGTCAATGGATTTGGATCCTACCAAGATCCCGGCTCGCCAATTCCTGGCCTAACCGAATGAGCAGAAGTCGATCCTGGCTTAATGACCGGTATCATCTGAGCAGGATTCGGGAATCAGAGAAAAGTGAAGAGTGAAAAGCGAAAAGATGGAGGACTCAAGCTCTCAGGTTCCCGTTCCAAGCAATCATCAATCACCGCTCGGTTCGATCACATACAGGCTGGTTCCGTCGGGGTCGCTGAAATGGAGAAAGCGGCCGCCCTCTTCACCGCGTTCGGTGACGGCGATCCCCTGCTCTTTGAGCCGATCGTACATGGCGCCAAAATCTTCCACGGTGAGACCGATCGCGACATTCCCCGAGTCGCTTTTCAGCCTGCCGGCGTCGGTT
>JAWWBX010000134.1:0-10657 GCA_033720735.1 Saprospiraceae bacterium | reverse complement strand
TCATCCCGTCATCGCCCCCGGCGCCCTCGTTCTGATCTGCCTGGGGTTTGGCTGCCTCGTCGTCACTAGACGCGATCTCGACTTCGTCGCTTTCCGGTGCGAAAAGATTGGGCACATCCTTGCGCAGAGCCATCCCGTAGATATAGGTCTCCCGGTCACCGGCGTAGTTCCACTCCCAGCTGCTGATCATCGGAGCAAATGACCGGTCGGACATGTAGAAGAGGTAGTCGCCTTGCGGCCCCCAGGCCGGATTGAATTCATTGAACATTTCATCCGTCACCTGGTGCAGACTGGCATCTGATGCACTCCAGATATAGAGCGAGTTATAGCCGTTCCAGTTGTTGAGCGTAAATGCGAGGTAAGCTCCGTCGGGCGACCAGATATAGTCGGTGATCAGCCCGAACTCGTCATCGGCAATTTCCTGAATCTCTTTCGTCGCAACATCAATGACATAGAGCTTGCCATCTTTGTCACCGACAGCGATGTGCTTGCTGTCCGGCGCCCAGCGCGGTATGTACAGCATGCCGGTCATCGTGGTGGTCAGCATTTCCGGCTCACCCCGGCCGTCCTGGTTGACCAGATAGATCTGCTCTTCACCCGACGCATCGGAGACGTAGGAGATTTTGGCACCATCCGGCGACCAGCGTGCGTGCTTGTCATGCGCAGTCGAAGAGTTGGTGAGGTTGCGGGTCACGCCCTTTTCTACCGGTGCCGTAAAGACGTCACCACGGGCGACGAACAACGCGCGTTCACCCTTGGGTGACAGCGCGAAATCCTCAATGTTGTCGCTGGCATCGTACCGCGAAGGCCGCATGGCCAGTCCATCGTTGGGAACGGTGATACTGATCTTTCGCTGTGCCCCGGTATTGAGGTCGTAGACCTCCAACTCACCGTTGAGTTCGAAGATCACCTGGTGTTGTTCATCAGACGAGGCCCAGCGTACATCCCAGGTACTGCTGTTGGTCAGTTGACTGACCTCACCGCTCTCAACTGCATAGCGATACAAATTGAGAATGCCGTCGCGGTCCGAGACAAAACAGATATCGTTGCCGACCCACATGGGATCCCGCTCCGTGCGCACGGTGTGCGATACGGGCGTCACATCATAGGTTTCCAGGTCAAAAATGTAGAGATCCTGCGCCCAGCCTCCGGCATAGCGCTTCCATGTCCGGAAATCGCGGAACAGGGGGGAATACACAATCTGTTTTCCGTCAGGGGACAGGTCACCGGCACCCGAAGTCGGCATCGGCAGTTTCACCGGCAGGCCGCCTTCGACTGACACCGTGTAGAGAGCTGTCTCTGTACTACCACCATTGGCATCGCGCAGCGAGCGGAACAGCACGTGCTGTCCGTCGGGCGTCCATCCGTACACGTGATGGTCATATCCCCAGCGGGGAGCCAGGGGGCCGCGGGCGGGGTAGTATGTCAGCTGACGCGGCACGCCGCCCTCAGCCGGCATCACATACACCTGCTCATCACCGTCGTACTGCCCGGTAAACGCGATCCATTTGCCGTCCGGAGAGAATTTCGGGAACAACTCCTGGCCAGCATGGGCGGTCAACCTGATCGCGGTTCCGCCATCGGTCGTTGATTTCCAGAGGTCGCCGCCATAGCAGAACACGACCGTCTTTTCGTGGATATCGGGAAAGCGCAGAAGTTTGGTTTGGGCGTCGAGTGTGGTGCACAGTGAGAGGACAAGGGCAGACAAAATGGTCTGCAGGATGCGAATGGTTTTCATTTCAGCAGGTTAAAATTTGACAATGCGGTGTCTAAAATACGGGTTGCGTTTCAGAACTGCAGGGCATGTTTCAACCCAATGTTGTGCCAGTACAGGGTCGGTCACAGAGTAAATGCAAAGATGACCCGCACCACAGTTGGATCATCGACTAAACACCCAGTTTCGAATTGCTGGTGCGTACAAGCCACTCTCCTGGCGCTACATGGAGCTGACTGACTTTCTCACGGATTGCCGGGGTGCTGCACAATCAGAAGTAGTAGACGAGAAAGGATCCGTCCTCCACCTTCATGGTGTCATCTGGGAAGGCTTCTCCGTGGAGTTTGTAAACGAGGTTTCCGGAGAAAGTCCCTTCAATCGCTTTGTTGCGGGTGTCGATCCTGGTGATGTTGAGTACGATGGCATAGCCCGCATCCGTGATATAGCCGCCGCCTGCGGCATCGAAAGGTGTAGTAAGTGCCAGAAAATCCACCTCTGGTGCTAGTCCGTCATCATCCAGGTGGTAGAGGCCGACATCCAAGACCCCGGTGACCTGAAGCGCCAGGTTGGGGCTGTTGCCATCAGGGATTACTGCGTTTGAAGTGATGGTGAGAGTGGAATCCCGGTATGTGCAGTAAACAACCAGATGTGTATATGACTTGCCACCAGCTTTGAACTTGACCATTGCATCCGTTCCGATGGCTATGACCCCATCAGACTTGGAGCATCCACTCCAGCTGAAAATGATAAGCATGAGGCCGACAAGTGACAAAGACATTCTCATTGAGAAAAGATTGATCGGTGAAACAATGTGTTGATGGCGAGCAAGATATGGTGTTGGCCATCTCGGCACCAGTGGAGTTTGCCAGCGGATCGACTGAACTTATGAATGGTACGTTTCCCTGAAACAGGGCTGTCACTCCATCGTTTACAACGAGGCTATTCTTTCAGGCACCTGATGTCCTCTTTCAGGGTCGGAAGGATTGTCGAAGCCGAGCTGGCGGTGACCTCCTGGCAGTACAGGTTGTTCTTGATCAATCCGCTCTGGGTGATCAGCTGGATGTAATAGGTTTCGCCGGCCTCTATGTCGATGACGATGGGCTCGGCCCTGACCTTCGACTTCTTGCCGGAAAACTGGACGGTAAACCGGTGTGCGCCGGGAGGCACCTGGTGGATCGAATAGCTCTTCTTATTGAGGCGGCACTGGATGGTGTCATTGATGAATACCGAGAATGGCACGAATGCGCCGATCATCCCTTTCCCACGCATAAAATAGACCGTTCCAACACCTTCGGAACCTGCGTCTTTGATCTCGTCTGCGAACGCGTCCGTTGTCCAAGCACTTGCAAGAATTTCACCCGAAAGGATGAACCGCCCGGCCTGTTGGCCCCGCAATTTTGCATTGTCAACTCAAACTCAAGACCATGCGATTCATTCTTTTCTTTTCGATCCTGATCCTTCCCCTGGCGATGACGTCACAAGGCGTTGCCGTCAATACGGATGGCTCTCAGGCACATCCAAGTGCCATCCTACATGTGAAAAGCACCCAGAAAGGGATGCTTGTGCCCCGCCTGACCTCTGCACAACGTAACGCAATCCCTGCTCCTGCACAGGGCCTCCTGGTCTATGATGTGGACCAGTCATGCTTTATGTTCTACATGGGTACCAGCTGGCAGGAGATCATCGCCACTAATACCAAC
Source organism: Saprospiraceae bacterium (assembly GCA_033720735.1). Lineage (GTDB taxonomy): Bacteria > Bacteroidota > Bacteroidia > Chitinophagales > Saprospiraceae > B8-G4. The sequence goes on along the minus strand of JAWWBX010000134.1, from coordinate 7,243 downwards.
GATGTGATCACTGACAATGACAATGACACCAGGATCCAGGTTGAGGAAACGGCAGACGAGGATATCATCCGCTTCGATATTGCCGGCGACGAGCGCTGGATCCTGACCGCCAACCGGATCGAACCGGCCAACCCGGCGTCCGGGGTATACATCGGGGTGTCGGCCGGCGCACTCAATACCGCTGCGGCAAACGTAGCTGTTGGGTCGTTTGCTCTTGCCAACAGCAGCGACAGAAGCAGCCTGGTAGCGGTCGGGGAGGATGCCTTGCGCAACAATGGAGTCACCAATCCCGGAGGACTTTTGGCCACGCACAACACAGCCGTGGGTGCGAAATCGCTCAAGGAGAACACCGACGGCTACTACAACACTGCCATGGGCTCACAGGCTCTCACCTTCAACACGACCGGTTTTTCCAATACCGGCGTGGGTGTTTACGCGCTGAACGGGAACAGCACCGGTATGAACAACACGGCCGTTGGCGCGCGGGCGATGCGCCTTTCCAGTACCGGAACCACGAATGTGGCGGTGGGTTCCCGCGCACTGTACTCAAATACGAGCGGCAGCGCCAACGTTGCGATCGGCTACCAGGCGCTCGACAGTAATACGGTCGGCAATGAGAATATTGCCATCGGATCGGCCGCTCTTCTCTCCAACCTCACCGGCGGCAAGAACACGTCGATCGGATTCGGAGCCATGCAGTTTAGCCAGGACGGCTTTGCGAATGTGGGTATCGGGCCGTTCAGTCTCCAGTACACGGAAGGCGCCTACAATGTGGCACTCGGCCTCTATGCCCTGAATGCGAATGACGGCGGGTCGAGCAATGTCGCGGTGGGCTGGAATGCGCTCGGTGACAATACCGATGGCAACGACAATATTGCCATCGGCGAAACAGCCCTTGACAGCAACACGATCGGGGACAACAACATCGCTATTGGCGCGAATGCACTGAAAAGCAATGTCAGCGGCAACGACAATGTCGCCGTCGGGATAGAGGCTCTGCTGTTGAGCACCGGCAGCCAGAATGTCGGGATCGGCAATTATGCACTCAACAAGACTTCCGGGCACTACAATGTGGGTGTCGGTGCTTATGCACTATTCCATAACAGCACAGGCCAGAACAATACCGCCCTCGGTGCGAGTGCCGGCTACAACACCAATTCCGATGACAACACGTATGTGGGGACGTTCAGTGGTCAGTATACTGTCGGCGGCGGGTCCAATACGTTTGTCGGCGCGTTCTCCGGCAATTCGAACGTCACCGGCAGCGGCAACACCCACCTGGGTGCCCGCGCCGGGCATGCGACTACGGGCAGTTTCAACACGCTGGTGGGTGCTGACGCCGGCTACAACACAACCGGAGACCGCAATGTCGCACTCGGCCGCAACAGCCTGCTGGCCAATACTACTGGCTCGCGTAATGTGGCGATCGGTACGGAAGCGCTGGCGTCCAGTGAGACGGCACAGGGCCTGGTGGCCATCGGGGATTCCAGTTTGTATGCGTCGACGGCTGCCGAGAATACCGCGGTCGGTGACCGGTCCGGGAAAATGACCATCGGCAGCTACAACACCTTCCTGGGCACCCAGGCAGGTGAGGAGAATGTCGTGGGCAATGAGAACACCTACCTCGGCTACAAAGCCGGGGAGGCAGGAGATGTGCTCAGCAGCAGCAACACCTTTGTCGGCTCGCGGGCGGGGCAGAACATCAACGGCAGTTTCAGTACCATCGTGGGCATGAATGCCGGCACGCTCGCCGGATTCGGGTCTGCGAATACGCTCGTCGGCCACAAAGCCGGGCACGATATGGGCGACGGTAGCTCGAATGTCTTTGTCGGCGACCTGGTCGGTCAGTACAACACGGGCAGCGAGAATGTGATCATCGGCAGTGAGGCCGGCAGCGGACCGACGGTCACCGGCAGCCGCAATGTCTTTATCGGGAATCACGCCGGGGAGAATGAAGCCGGAGACGACAAGCTGTATATCGAAAATTCCAACAGCGCCACTCCTCTCATCTGGGGAGACTTTGCCGCAGATTCGCTCGAGGTGAACGGTACCCTCCATGTCAACGACCACCTGACGGTACTTGACGGCGATGGTACGCCCGCCGGCAGCAAGATGACCATTGGCAACGAGACGATGACCGACGCCGGCATGAATAAATTGAAGATCGACGCCAACTTCATTCCTGATGGTGATAACCAGTACAAACTCGGTGAATCCGGCGCACGCTGGAGCGAGGTCTGGGCATTTCTCGGGATCATCCAGACCTCCGACCGGCGTTTGAAAAAGAACATCGCCCCGCTGGAGTACGGTCTGGAGGAGGTGATGCAACTGCGCCCGGTATCCTACGAATGGAAGAACGGGGCCAGTGGTACCAGTCTCGGGCTGATCGCCCAGGATGTCGCAGAGATCGTTCCGGAAGCGGTCTATACCGGCGAAGGTGACGATACACTCGGCATGAACTATTCAGACCTCATTCCAGTGCTGATCAACGCCATTCAGGAACTCAAGATGGAGAATGACAGGCTCAGATTCTGGATCATGGATCAAAACCGGGGACAATAGCATTCCCTGCAGGAGTGTAGATGGCGGTCAGAATGCCTAACTTAAAGAATGAATGCACTCCGCTATGAAGAAGCGTGTCGGATTCCTTCTGTCCATCAGCACGTTGCTGTGTCTGATCCCGGTGCACGCACTGGAGGCACAAGATGATCCGCTGGATGCGCTGATCCGCAAGGGAAGGCGTGCTCTATATGTCAACAAGGACAGTAGCCTGTACTATCTGCGGGCTGCCGCTGACATGGCCGCACACCTTGGCAATCACCGCAAACTGGCACGGGTGCACGAGCTGCTGAGCGTCCAGCAATTCAACCAGATTGCATACCAGCAGGGGATCGCGCATCTCGATACGGCGATTTCCTTGCTGGACAAGGTCGCGGATGCGGAATTTCACGGGCATCTGTTGCACCTGAAGGGCTGGTATCACCGGCAGCTCCTGAACTACGATTCGGCATTCCATTATCTGAATCAGGCGATCGCGCAGATGGAAGCGATCGGTTCGCCGCATCGCATCTGGTCCCCCTATTACTACATGGGCGAAGTCTATACGAGTATTGGGGAGCGGGAGAAGGCTGCGCAGTATTATACCAAAGCCATTGACGTGACGCGTCCGGCTGAGAACACACAGGATTACCGCTTTTTACTGTACATGGTAGCGCATACCTATCGCCTGTGGAACTGGGATGAGAAGGCCGCCAATTTGCAGGAGGAGTACCTGGTGCAGAAGGCGAGAAGCGGTGTGAACATTCTCGAAGACGAGGTACATGTCAATCTGCCAGGAGATGATTCGGATCCGGCGGCGCAGGAAGCGGACATTCTTCGATTCCTCGGGCATCATGAGAGAAACAGGAATACCATGTCGCTGCTTGACAGTTATCGCAAGCTCGGCAACCTGGCGTTGTTGCAGGGGAAACACGATGAAGCCAACGATTACTACAACAAGGCGCTGGCCCTTGCCAGATCGGCCAATGACGTTACGTTGCAGTTTGGCCTGCTCAACAATATTTACCGGATGCTAAAGCAAGCCGGTCATCCGGAGCAGGCATTGGCAGCACATGAGCGCATGTTTGCACTCCGTGACAGCATCCGGGATGCGGAGAAGATCAGGCAACTGCAGGATCTGGAAGTGCAATATGAAACAACACAAAAAGAGCAGGCTCTGGCGATCAAGGAATTGGAATTAGAAAAATCCCGACGCTCACAATTGTTGACCTTGCTGGGGCTGGTGGCCATCGGGGTGATTGCCATCCTCGCACTGGTCGCCGTGCGTACCAAACAACGCTCAAACCGTCGATTGGGTGAAAAGAATGCGATCATCTCGCAAGCACTGAAGGAAAAAGACATCCTTCTGCGCGAGATCCATCACCGTGTTAAGAACAACCTCCAGATGATCTCGGCTTTATTGTATTTGCAGGGCAAGTCGATCGATGACCCGACCGCCCAGGATGCGATCAAGGAAAGTCAGAACCGCGTGCAGTCTATGGCGATGTTGCACCAGAATCTCTACCAGGACGAGGATCTCCTTGGCGTCGAGATCAAGGACTACCTGGACAAACTGTTCGATCACCTGTTTGCCTCGTACAATATCGAGAAGGAGCGCATTGCCCTGCGCAAACAGATCGAGGACGTCAGCCTGGATGTGGACACTGTGGTGCCACTCGCACTGATCGTCAACGAACTGATTAGCAATGCCCTGAAACACGCTTTCCGGGACGGGCGCAAGGGCGAGATCGACGTACGGCTCAGTGAAGAGAACGACAACCTGGTCCTCGAAGTGGCCGACAATGGTACGGGTCTGCCAAGGGAGTTTGATGCCACCAAGTCCGGCAACTTCGGGTACAAGCTGATCAATATCCTGACAGAGCGGATCGGCGCGGAATGGAGTGTACAGAACGGCAACGGTACCCGCGTCAAGCTCACCATGCACAAGCAGCAGGCGGCATGACGATCCGGGTCCTGGTCGTCGAAGATGAAGCACTCGTCGCGGAGATGATCCGCGAAGCGCTGTCACCTACCGATTTCAACGTGCGGGCCGTCGCGTTCTCCAAAGACAGTGCGCTGAAATATCTCGCGGACAACCCCTTCGATGTGGCTCTGCTGGATATCAATCTGAATGGAAAGTTTGAAGGGATCGATGTCGGGCGTACGATCCGGGACAGCTATCGCATCCCCTTCCTGTATCTGACCGCCCATGCCGACGATCAGACCCTGCAGAATGCCAAGCTGACCAGACCGTCGGGATATATCGTCAAACCTTTTACCGAGCGCGAGTTGATTGCGGGTCTGGAAGTGGCCATGTACAACGCACGGCTGCAGAAGCAAGCAGCATTTGCCCTTCCTGACCTGTCTCGCTTGAATCAATATCTCGCAGAGCCCCTGAGTGCCCGGGAAGGCGATGTTTTGCACCTCATTTTCGAGGGGAAATCCAATGCGGAGATGGCCGGGGCATTGTTTGTGTCGGTGAATACCGTGAAAACCCACCTGATGCGGCTATACGGAAAGCTGGGGGTCAATTCACGCACGGCCGTGATCGCGCGGGTCAGGGAGATCGTGTCCCGTTAGGCTCCAACCCTGCGCGGGCAGAGGGGCAACGCCATCGATATCAAGCATTTAATGCCGGAAACTCACCAGGTCACCCGTCTTGTCAATTGACCTTTTCTGACCTCGCGCTACCGCCATAAGTTTGTCCCGAAGTTTAACACAAACCCTCTTGTTGTTCACCTGGTAATCCTTTATAAAATGAAATTGATCCTACTTTTTGCCCTGTCGGCTTTCATTGTTTTTTCCGGCTGCCAGACCGACTCCATCTCCACGACGATCGACGATATGCCAACGCAACTGCGCGATCAGTCGCCATTTGCGATTTACAATATCATGGAATTTGAAATCGCGCGAACCATGTTACGTGGTGGTGAAGGGGCGGCACCGGTCCATATCGATAATGAGACACCCGAGAACGCGTTGGATCCGACCAGCGGGACGCTTGTCGAGATCACGGGTGAAGGGATCGGCTTTACCGATCATTTTGGCAATACGACGACCACCCTGCAATTGTTATATGATTTACGGTCACACACGGCCTACGGGTTTGCTGAATGCGTTTTTGATCTGAACGGCGCAACATTGTATTTCACCTTGTCGGGTCAACGACCGCCGGAAACGATCGCTGCGTATGATGGCCCGCATCAGGCACTGGTTCTTGAAACTGCGTTGTTTGCTGCGACAGGCACCTTCGCCGATCTGCAGTTTGCAGGAGCCTCCTTCCTGCTCGACGCAGAGCAGTTGACTGACAAAGCTGTCCAGACACTGCAGACCTACTTTATGATCGATGGGGAAGGGGCATGGTAAGGCCAGGACGGGCCTTATTCGATGAGATAACAAACACCCTGTACCGTCAGTTGACTCCCCGATGTGGTCGCGAGCGATGACGTACCATATGGATTGATCATGGTCAGGTCAATGATCGTGAGGTGCCCCTCGTTCTTGATGCCGGCGCCGACGGCTCCATTCCCCACGATGATCTGCAATCCCGAGATCACCACCTGGGTGCCGGGGAGGATATCAAAGTTGCGTACCACACCGGAGGCATCCAGGTGCATGTCATCGTCTGCTTCTGCGAGGATGCTGACGTTCTTGTAGAGATCGATGGCACCGGTGGTCAGGGTGATGGTATCACCATTCAGAAGATGGCTGAATGAGATCGTATCACCTGGTTGTGCGCAGTTCACCGCATAGCGCAGAGAGCCAAACCCGTCGTCGTCGGTGTTGATCACGATCGAGCAATCGGCCGCCTGGATGATGATCTGACTTTGCTTCTGGTCGTAGCCGTCACCCGGACCACCCCGGTAAAGGGCGGCCATATTCTGACCCGACAGAGCAGCGTGGTGTGCAGACGTGACAAATCCATCCCCATTACCACCGCCATAAAGCATCGCTACGGATGGGCCATCCAGGAGTCCGGCAAAGTCATGCGAACTAAAGCCATCGCCGGCGCCACCTGCAAACAAGGCTGCCAGGGCCGTGCCGTCCAGCGCGCCGGCAAAGCTGTCATCGCTGTAGCCGTCTCCCGTACCACCATTGAACAGCGCCACCATCCCGAACCCATCAAGCACCCCGGCAAAGCTGCCTTTGTCAAATCCATCGCCATCTCCACCGCGGTAGAGTGCCAGCGTACTCTGACCATCCAGCGCGCCGGCAAAGCTGCCCTGGTCATGTCCATCTCCGGAGGCGCCGGAGTACATCATCGTCACGTCACCTCCGGCCAGGGAGCTTGCCGCCTGGCCAAAGGTGTGCCCGTCACCGGGGCCACCCACATACATGGGGATCGTGTTGGGCTGACTGCCATTCAGTCTTGACTGTACGATCCCGCCCATCTCATGCCCGTCGCCCGCGCCGCCTGTGTACTGGCCGGACACACTGCCGCCGGGCGCGATAGAAAAGAAGATGAGAAGCGATATGTACAACGCATATGGGTGCACCTCTCGACTATTCGGCGGTCCGGCACCCCCTGATCCCGACCAGGCCGTTGGTGGGATTGGACGTCAGCGCGGAAGACTGCCGGTCGGCGATCCGGCACGTAAAAATGCCGCCGTCCCAGCTGCCACCGCGATAGCCAGACGCCCCTTCGGTACCGGTGCCCGGCCAATTCGCCACGTTGTGCAGGCCATTGGGCTGGATGGTGCCATCG
>JAWWBX010000133.1:0-10696 GCA_033720735.1 Saprospiraceae bacterium | reverse complement strand
GCACAATCCGCTGTACCTCGACCTGTACATCCGGGAGTATCTCAAACTGATCTGCGCGATCCATGACATACCGGACGCGCAGAAACGGATCGTACAGGTGATCGGCATGACCGGGCTGGAGCGTGAGCTGGGAAAGAAGATCGGAGCCTTGTCAAAAGGCTTCCGCCAGCGGGTGGGGCTGGCGCAGGCGTTATTGCATGATCCGCAGGTCCTCATTCTGGATGAGCCGACCTCGGGGCTCGATCCCACCCAGCTGGCGGAGATCCGGCAGCTGATCAAGACACTCGGGGCTGAGAAAACAGTCATTTTCTCCACCCACATCATGCAGGAAGTGCAGGCAATCTGTGACCGGGTCCTGATCATCAACCGTGGCAAGCTGGTACTTGACAAGCCGATCGCTTACCTGGCCGATCGTGGCGCAGGAGGCCAACGGATCAGGGTGCAGTTCGACCGCAGAGTCCTTGCCAACACGCTGCGTGCCGTCCCGGGTGTGGTGGAGGTGCATGAAGTTGGGAATGCCGAGTACGATATTACCGCTTCCGAAAAGCGCGATATCAGGCCGGACATCTTCCGGTTTGCCGTGGAAAAAGGAGCGACCCTGATCGAAATGTATGAGCTGCAGAGTTCCGTTGAAGATGTTTTCCAAATGCTGACGAGATCCGAATGATTGCCATTTTCAAAAAAGAGGTCATCCATTTCTTCGGTTCGCTCACCGGGCTGATCACGATCGGTGTCTTTCTGGTCGTGCTCGGACTGATCATGTGGGTGCTGCCGGACTACAGCATCCTGCAGAGCCAGTATGCGACGATGGATCAGCTCTTTTCAATCGCCCCGGTGGTGTTCATCTTCCTGGTTCCGGCCATCACCATGCGCACCTTTGCCGAGGAGCACGCGAGCGGCAACTTCGAGATGCTGTCGACCAAGCCCTTGACCCTGATCGAGATCGTGACCGGCAAGTATCTGGCAACCTTGTTCCTGGTGGTGGTGGTGGCGATCGTCCCGACCGTGATCTACTACTATTCATTGTACCAGCTGGGTTCGCCAAAGGGGAATATTGACTCCGGTGAGATCGCCGCCTCCTACCTGGCGCTGGTGCTGTTGTCCGCCTCGTTCTGTGCGATCGGCGTATTTGCTTCGTCGCTGACGCGCAACCAGATCGTGGCATTTCTGCTGGGCAGTTTCCTCTGCTTCTTCTTTCATTGGACGTTTTTCTACCTCAGCCGTCTTGAAGTCTTCTTCGGCCGCTGGGATGACGTTGTCCAGAAGATCGGCATTGACTATCATTACCTGTCGATGAGCAGGGGCGTGCTCGATACACGCGACCTCGTCTACTTCATCTCGTTTTCCGCAATCTTCCTGTTGGCGACCGTTCTCTCAATCAGTCGCAGATCATGAGGGGGCAGCAGCGCATACAATATGTGGTCGCCATTGCGATCCTGGTGGCACTGAACGTGCTCGCCGCTCTCGTGAACCGTCAGTGGGACCTGACCGAGGACAAGCGGTATACACTATCCGAAGCCACGGTCGACCTGCTCAATAACATGGACGAGTCGATGTACGTGCAGATCTTGCTGGACGGCGAACTGCCAGCCGGATTCAAACGACTGCGGGAAGCGGCCGGCAACATGCTGACCGAGTTCCGGAGGAAGGGAGGCAGCATCGCCTACCGCTTCGAGGACCCGCAGGAAGGAACGGTACAGGACCGCAACAGCCGGGCAGAACAACTGGCAAAAGACGGCATTATCCCCACACGGCTGCGCATCCGGGAGGCAGGTGAGGCCAAGGAGAAGCTGATCTACCCGTACGCTCTGTTCTATTACGGTTCGGAAATGCTGGCGGTCAACCTCCTGGAAAATGAACGGCCAGGTGTCGACAACGAGTGGATCCTCAACAATTCGATCGGACTCCTTGAATACAAGTTTGCCAACGCTATCCAGAAACTCCAGCAGTCACGGCGGGCGAACATCATTTTCACGAGCGGCCACGATGAGCTTGGCGTGCTGCAGACCGCGTTTGTGGAGCAGGAGCTGCGCAAGCACTACAACACCGCCCGTGTCGATCTGGATACCATTGTCACGATCCCTGCGGAGATCGATCTGGTGATCATCGCCAAACCGCGCACCGCGTTTAGTGACAAGGAGTTGTTTGTGTTGGATCAGTACCTTGTCAATGGCGGCAATGCGATGTTCTTTATCGATCAGCTGAATGTAGGTCTGGATAGTTTTACTCTGACCAACAGCTACGTGCCACAAGCCTATGATCTCAACCTGGCACCGCTGCTGTTCAAGTACGGAGCGCGCATCAACCCCAACCTCGTGCTCGACCTGGAGTGCACCCGGATCCCCATGGTAGTCGGACAGGTCGGAGAGCGGGTGCAAACCGAGCTCTTCCCCTGGTTTTATCATCCGTTGATCGCCTCGCGCTCCGAGCATCCCATTACCAAGAACATCGACCGGGTCAACCTGCACTTTCCTTCATCGATTGATACGATCCAGACCAGGGCACCGATCAGGAAGTCCGTGTTGCTGACCACCTCGGAGTACACGCGCATGCAGCGGATCCCGGTGCGGCTCAATTTCGAGATCCTGCGCTATGAGCCCGATGCCTCCCAGTTTGACCGGGGGCCACTGGCGACAGCTGTGCTGCTGGAAGGCGAGCAGATCTCATTGTTTGAAAACCGGATCAGCGATGAGATGCGTGCGACATTGAGAGAAGCGGGTGCTGAATTCCAGGTGCAGAATGCCCCGTCGAAAGTGCTCGTCGTATCAGATGGTGATCTAATCAAGAATCTCTACAACGCTGAGACGGGTGAATTCCGCCCCCTGGGGTATAATAAGTTCGAAAACTTTGTCTTTCAGGGCAATCAGGACTTTGTATTGAATGCCGTGGAGTACATGCTCGATCAGGAAGGCGTGTTTGCTGCACGGGCCAAGGAAGTCCGGCTGCGTATGCTTGATACCGTCAATGCACGTGCACATGCGCTCAAATGGCAACTACTTAACATTGTGTTACCGCTCATTGTCATCATCTTTGCGGTGACCGGTTTCAATCTCTGGAGGAAACGCACCTACTCAATAAAGACTTAGAATCGATGCGTACAACTATCGCGCTGGTGGTCATTTTGCTGGCAATTGTCGGTGTCGTTGTTTTCGTACAAGGCGACGGGGACAACGACGCGCAGGGATATACCGATTATGAAGGTGACTTCGCGATCAAGGAGATCGATCGTGTGCACCGGGTCGTGCTCACCCATGGCGACAAGCGGCAATTTGATCTGCGCCGCACGTCAGACGGCTGGACGGTCAACAATCTATACAAAGCGCGCATGAGCAGTGTCGAGCCACTGCTGGAAGTGATTCAGCGCGTAGATATCAAGTACATACCACCGCAGGCGGCCATGGACTATATCATCTGGGATATCGGGGCCAACGCGATCAAAGTGGAGATCTTTGACCGCCAGGACGACCTGATCAAGACGTATTACGTTGCTGGCTCGACCGCAGATGAACGTGGTACGCATATGATCATGGAGGGTTCGCGGCAGCCGTTTGTGATGCACCTGCCGACGATGGATGGCTCGTTTCGCGCCCGCTTTACCCTCGGCATTGATGACTGGCGCGACCGCCACTTCATGCCGATGCAACCGGACGAGATCACGCGGGTGGTAGTGGAATATCCGCGGCAAAAAAGTCAGTCGTTTATCCTCGAGGCCGACAAGGGCACGTACGAGGTGACACCGTTGTATCCGGACCTGCGTACGTATCCCGATCGCCCGCGCAGCGGTGCGGCGGATCTCTACCTGCGTGCACTGACCGGGATGGCCTGCGAATCCTACGAAACCAACTACGCCGCCGTCGACTCGATCCGGAGCCTTCAGCCGTTCAGCCGGATCGCGATTGTGTGTCAGGATAGTACGCGCAATGCACTCCTGCATCTCTATCCCAAGGGGCCGCTGGTTCACAGCGAATTCTCTCCGGCAGTCCACAGGTTTTTCGTTGATCTGATCCCCGGCGATTTCATGGTCGCCCAGCATGGTGTGATCAGGGAGATGCTGCGCGGGTATGACTTCTTCTTCGAAGGCGAGGATCAAGAACTGATCTTTTGACCACGCTGACCTGGCCGGTATTGCTGCTCCTGCAATTGGCAGGATTTGGCGGTGATGGTGGGGAGTGGGGATTTTTCAGTCATCGACTGATCAACCGGATGGCAGTCTTCACCCTTCCGGCAGAATTGATCGGGGTATATAAACAGCACATTGCCTACGTCACCGAGCACGCAGTCGATCCCGACAAGCGGCGCTATGCCACACGTCATGAGGCGGTCAGGCACTACATCGATATCGACCACTGGGGTACGTATCCGTTTGACAATGTCCCGCGCACCTGGAATGACGCGTTGCTTTGGAAGATGCAGGTCCTGGGCATCATTGAAGGGGCGCACCCTGACACGCACATCGTGATTGATTTTACCCGACAACCCCATGCGTCCCGTGATTCACTGCGCCGCATCGTGCTGGATGCTGTGCTCCCTCAGTACTATGAGGATGAATGGGTCATTGACTGCGCGATCCTGCCTGATCGCAGCTGGTGCCAGCAGTATGACCGGCTGATCGCCCGCGAGCAGTTTACACAATACGGGATCCTGCCGTATCATCTCGTGCAAATGCAGCGCCGGTTGACCGCGGCGTTTGAGGCACGGGACCTGTCAGCCGTGCTGCGCTTGTCAGCCGACTTTGGGCACTATATCGCGGATGCGCATGTGCCCTTGCACACCACGGGGAACTACAACGGTCAACTCACCGGGCAGACCGGTATTCATGCATTCTGGGAGACCAGGATACCAGAGATCATGGCGGATTCGGAGTTCGATTTCATGGTCGGACGGGCCGAGTATATTCGTGATCCGCAGACGTTTTACTGGGACATCGTGCTCAAGAGTCATACGTTGGTAGGCGAGGTGCTGGAAACGGAAAGCAGATTGCGCTCAGAATATCCGACCAACGCGCAGTTCTGTTTTGAAGAACGCCTGGAAGTGACCACGCGCACCCAATGCGAGGCGTATGCCCGCGCGTATCATGCAGCGATGAATGGGATGGTCGAAGAACGCATGCGGGAGGCCGTGCATGCCATTGGGAGTGCCTGGTATACGGCCTGGGTGGACGGTGGCCAGCCTGAGTTTGAGGCAAGTACAGGGAAGCTGTCTCCGCATGATGAGGCAGCCTTTGAAGAGTTGGAGCGCCAGTTTCGCCTTGGTGAGATCAAGGGGAGAGCCCATCGCAACTGATTCCGCGCGTGCAGCGGTCACAGCGATTTCGTTAGCTTTGCCGCCATGTCAAATTTGTCTGGCCGCATCAAACTGGCATTGAAAGGGATGGCGATGGGGATCGCCGAGGTCATACCCGGGGTATCCGGCGGCACGATCGCCCTCATCACAGGGATCTACGAAATCCTGATCAACACCATCAAGTCCTTCGATCTGGATCTGTTTCGTCAGGTGTCTCAATTGCGCTTTAGGCAGGTCTGGAGGCACATTAATGGGCCCTTTCTGGCCACCCTCCTCATCGGGATGATCGGTGGAGTCGTGATCGGTGTTTTCGGCGTAACGCACCTCATGGAGAACCACCCGGAAGAACTCTGGGGCTTCTTTTTCGGGCTGATCCTGGCCTCTGCACTGTATGTTGGGCGGTCCGTTCCCAACTGGAAGGCCGGGTTGGTGGTCACGGCCATCGCTGGTGCCTTGATTGCCTTCCTGATCACTCAATTGGTTCCGGCCCAGGGAAGCGATCACCTGGGGTATGTGCTGCTTTCGGGCGCGATTGCTGTATGTGCACTGATCCTGCCGGGCATCTCGGGGAGTTTCATTCTGTTATTGCTGGGGATGTACACGGTGATCATTCCGGCCCTCAAAGCGTTCCTGTCCCAGTTCGATACATCACAGCTGGCGCTGCTCGGTGTCTTCGCCTTCGGCTGCATCATCGGTCTGGCTACGATCTCCCGGGTCCTGTCGTGGATGTTCAGGCGGTATCACGACGCAACGCTGGCATTATTGACCGGGTTCATGATCGGTTCACTGAGTAAGATATGGCCCTGGCGCAACCCGATCCGATGGATGGATAATGCAGGTCAGGTTTCAATAACACCCCTCACCGGAGAAGACGTCCGCGTGATTGCTGAGCAGAATGTCCCGCCGGGCATGTACACCCTGGATGATCCCAATACCTGGGTCGTGATCGCATGTGGCGTGGCAGGGTTTGCAGTAGTGTTCATCCTGGCCCGCGCATTTGGAAGCCGGGGAAACGGGCCGCTGTTACAGTTTGACTAGCCTGCGTGTTGCCGATTTACCGGCGGCATTCACCACCACGAAGTACATCCCTGCCGGGGCGTCTGCCAAATTGCTAAACTCCTCGAGAAGGATCTGGCCCGCAGCGAGTTCCATGGTCCGTTGCTCCCACACCCTGCCAACGAGATCTACGACGCGGATGACACCAGGCATGCTCACCTGTGTTGTCATCCTGAGGGAAAACAAGCCACTTGTGGGATTGGGATACACCAGCATTTCGTCTACAAACGATGGAAGCTCGTGGGTTGCAGAAGGGCAGTCGGTACTGAAGATGAGTGATTGACGTGTGGTATCCTGGATGCAGACGGTGGTCAGCTCAAATTCGTAATCGTTGCATTTTTTTAGCCCGGTCAGCTCAACGGTCGTATCCATTGTGATCATGGGATCCTCCCAGTCGTTGGTGCCGACTTCCCGATAGCGGTAGATATATCCGACCGACCGCGGGCTGCCTTCCCAGATAATAGAGGCTTCGTCTTCCGACACACTAAGTGTGTCGAGCTGAGCGGCAAAAGGACAGAGATCATCGATCCGTACGCAGTAGTCTTCCACTTCACCGAAGTTGAAAGCTCCGCAAGCCACCGGCGGGAGTGTATCGGTCACCGGGGTGAGGATCACACGCAGGCGCGTAATGCCAAGCGGGAGATCGCCCGCCAGCATGAAGGCCGCAGTGGCACCACTGGCGCCGTCCGAAATGGCATCGACCACCAATTCGGTCGAATCAATGAATTCGCCATCCTGGTCAAGATCCAACCATGCCCGGATATAGACATCGCAGGTATCACCAGCATAACCCGGTTGGACAAACACCATGTAATTGCGGTCACGTTCAAGAGCCGGTGGGTCAGCAGTGTAGACGATATAGCCACCGTTGTTACCCGAGCCTTTCCGGAACGCGCCAATGGAAATGCTGTCGATGAATGTCTGTGACGCGTCGTAACCCCGCGCAGCACAGTACACCCGGTTGGTACACGTGCCACAGCCGTCAGTTTGCAGGAGGTAGCTGTCTGAGTATCCGGTGGAGTCCTGCCCGCAAACCGTTTGCAATTGTACTTCATACCGCTTGCAGGGCTTCAGGTTGGCGAGCGACACCCGATTGGTATCCGTTGCCAGTTCGGTCCAGATCGTGTCTGCCGGTCGTTTGTACCGCACAGCATAGCGGGTGGCTGCCAGCGCTGAGCTCCAGGTGACGAGAGCGAAGGTATCGCCGACGACAGCAAATTGCACCCCGGCCGGCGTATTGCAACATTCCGTGCCGTCAGTGGTGACCAGCAGCGCGGCGCTTTCCGCTAATCCATCCGCGCAAACGGTGCGCAGGATGACCTCGTACCGCGTACATGCGGCAAGACCGGTCAGCGTCCATGGACTCGTCACATCAGTCGCCTCAGCAAGAGCACCCCCGTCCTCCCGGTACAGGATATCGGTTTGCAGGACCGAGTCCGACTGTTGCCAACTCAGAACCAGTGATGAGTCGGTGACACCCAGGAGTTGGATCTCTGCCGGCGCCGGGCAAAGCTGACTTGTATCGACAAGTAGGGGGCTGACCGGTGTCGAAGCGAAGTCACTACGACTGGTCAGGCCGGTGACAAGCAGGCTGCAGATGATCAGTACAGGTAGGCTTGAGAAATTCCGCATCACATGGCGTTCTGATGGTACAAAGAATCAGCGCCTAAAAATAACAAGATACCAGAGCCCGCAAAGATGCCTTCTCCAAAATGACAATATGATGACACGGGTAAACCATGCCACGAGCAGCGCATGAGGGTGGATGGGCGTGGAGAGATCGCCATGTTACCATCCACTCCACCCGACCCAACAACAAACATTAAAATAAAAAGTCATATATTAGTGCGTTGTAATAAGGTGATTTACGTATATTTCTTGATCTTAATGTAAATACTCCATCATGAAGCGATCGGTCTTCTTAATCTGGTTTCTGGCGATGGCCTGCTTTGCCCAGGCCCAGTCGCCCGTCGAAAAGGGTGATATGCAGTTCGCAATGCGTGATTACAGCGGAGCGATCGCGTCCTATCTGCAAGCTCTGGGAGACGATGCGGACAATCCTGCGGTGTCTGCCCAAATTGCGGCCTGTTACCTGCAGATGCAGGACAACCTGCAGGCGTCGCAATGGTTTGAGAAGATCGTTGATCGGCCGGATGTGCAACCTGAACATGTCTTGTCATATGCCCATGTGCTGAAATCGTTGCGCCTCTATGCCAAAGCCAAGTTTTACTATCAGAAGTACGGTGCGTTTGATGCCCATGTGGCACGCCATTTTGTGCAGAGCTGTGACCTGGCCAAAGCCGAGATGGACGGCCCCGCCATGTACGACGTCACCACGCTCGATTTGAACACGCCCTATTCGGAGTTCGGACCAGCAATCCATGAAGGCGACCTGCTTTTCAGTTCTTTTCGTACCGACATTGCCGACAAGCGCAAGACAGAGGAAGGCACGCATCTGTCGGTAGGCAATGCCCTGTACGTTGCCGGCAACCTTGGCAAGAAGAATGTCAAGCAGTTTGTCCGTCCGGTGAAAGGAGAGCAAAGCGTAGGCCATGTGCGTTACGCACTCAACGGTAAATGGGTGGCGTTCTCAATGCATGACCTCCGCAGTGGCCAACGCTTGTTTGATGTGCGTCCGGGGAAGATGAGTATTTCCATCGGGCAAGTCGACGATCAGGGCGAATGGACCAGCATCAAGCCGTTCACTTACAACAGTAATGAATATGCCACGGGGTATCCGACACTGAATGCGGACGGCACGGTGCTTTACTTTGCCAGCACCCGGCCAGGCGGCTATGGTGGATGGGATCTGTACGTGTCATTCCGTTCTCAGGATGGTTGGACCGCACCCCAGAATCTTGGACCGGCCGTCAACACGCCGGGCAATGAGATTGCTCCGTACTACGCAGAGCGGAAGTTGTATTTCTCCTCGGACTGGCACCCCGGACTCGGGGGCTTCGATGTGTTCAAGGCCATCAGCTCTGAAGGGCAATGGACGACGGTCAAAAGCATGGGGTACCCGCTCAACTCGCCCAAAGATGATCTGGATTTCTTTTGGGATCCTGAAAGTAACACGGGTTACGTGACCTCCAACCGCATTGGCGGGCAGGGGCAATACGACATCTATCGCTGTACCCCGCTGTACGAAGAGATCACGATGATCGTGAAACAACAGGGGGATGAAAAACCGATCGACGGGGCCGTGATCAGGTACGTAGACCATGCCCTGCCTGCCACCGCGACCGACCGCAACGGATATGCCGTGATCCACCAGCCTCTTGCCGGGGCCAGGGATATTGTGGTATCGTGTGAAGGGTACAAAGATCTGAAGATGTCACTGCGCGCTGAGGATCAGGGACCAACCCGCTACGAAGTCTTTATCGACAAGGCACCCGCGATAGAGCCCGTCAAACACACCGATGTGTCTACGCTGGCTAACGTGGAAGAGGTGAAAGAAACACCAAAAGAGGTAACTGATAAGGCGACGGCGGTCGCACCGGCACCGTCCAAACCGACGACAGCCGAGAGCGCGGTGACAGTCAAAGGCTATGCAGTCCAGGTCGCTGCGCTGGGCAAACCGTCTACGCTTTCGGAATATGAAATGCTGGAACGGTTCGGATCAGTCATGCAGGTGACGGAAGGGCGCTACCACAAGATCCGCGTTGGATACTTCACCTCGGAAGGAGAGGCCAGGACCGCCCTGGGCAAGATCAAATCTGCTGGTTACCCCGATGCCTTTGTGATCCAAACCGAACAAGTTGGTGCATCATCGACTTATCAGGCACCGACAACAACCAGAGGTGCGAACGGCAAGAAATACATGGTGCGCCTCGCCACGTACTCCAAACCCGGCAATTTTGATTCCAGCAAGGTGGCCCACCTTGGTAAGATCGAATCGTATCGCAAGAACCAAATGACCATTATGCTCCTGTCGGGGTATGCGACCATTGCAGAAGCCGAGGACGCGCGCGAGGGTGCGTACCATCTTGGATTCCGGGATGCCTATGTGGTCGTCAACGTAGACGGGCAGCTTCACAAAGTGACAACAGCAGTGACGGAAAGATAACTTATGGATTGTTCAAAATGGGGTAGGGCTGGAACGGCTTGTTCCGGCCCTTTTTTTATGGCTGTCTGCGTACGCGAAACTCGAAAAGGTCCGGTCTCTGATAATGACCACTGGTATCCAGGGTCATCCTCTCTTGATAGACATCGTCGAGATCGGGGATCTCGAAGTGAATGATCTCGGGTCCGTCAAATTGCGGCGTGAGCAGGTAATTCCCATCCGGCCCGATAATGCAACTCCCGCCATTGAGCAAGGTCGGTGGTGCATCCGCAAGATCCAGCTGGGGTGGCAGTG
>JAWWBX010000132.1:0-10698 GCA_033720735.1 Saprospiraceae bacterium | reverse complement strand
ATGCTACTGGTGGCGGCGATTGTGCCGTTGTCACTGTCTCACATGCACTCGCCGGAGCTCAGTGAGCCCACCGAGCACATGCCGTTACGACGGATGTTCAAGTTGGCGCCCCTGGGGGTGGTGGCGGCGTTTGTCAGCGGTATTTTCATCGGTTCCTTCTATGCGTTGGCGCCACTGTACGCCAGTTTGACCGGGCTGAGCAGTGATGACGTGTCCTGGAAAGGACATGGCGACGGCCAGGCATATCAACACCCTGGTATCCATCTCAATGAAATTGCTGATCCTGCTTAAAATACGAAATCCAACCGAGCTGATGCGGGAAGCAGGCAATCGGGAATTTCCTTAAATTAAATAGAAAACATCATGCTTCGCCTGACATTCCTCATGCTGGCGCTCGGCACCTTGACTGTCGCCAGCAGCCAGCAGGGTATCGGGATTTCGGACTCCGGCCCTGTAGCACCGCATTCCTCTTCGGTGCTCGATGTACAAAGCACACAGCGCGGTGTACTCCTGCCGCGCATGACGACCGCCCAACGCCTGGCCATCGCAACGCCGGCACCCGGCCTTGTTGTCTTCGATGAGACAACCGGCTCGTTCTGGCTTTTCCAGGGCGGATGGAATGAGCTGGTTGTCGCCCAGTACGGGTTGCGAGACCAGGATCAGGACACCAAGGTGGAGGTGGAGCGCTTTCCGGATGACGATCTGGTGCGTGTTCAGGTAGAAGGTAAGGCCATCATGCATGTAGACTCCAGCGGGCTGCGGCTTGGTGCTTCCGACGGTTCGGTGTATATCGGACTGGGTGCCGGTGCATTAACGGTTCCCGTGGGTGCGATGCTAAACACCTTTGTGGGCGAATCTGCCGGCGCACTGAACGACGGGGGATTTGAAAACACATTCATTGGAGCACATGCCGGGACCAACAATACGGATGGCACGAGCAATACCTTCGTCGGACACTCTGCAGGGTCCCTCAACACGCTGGGGATCAACAACACCTTTGTAGGGAGTGAGGCGGGAGCCTCGGCAACACTGGGATTGGGCAATGCCTTTCTGGGATACCGGGCTGGATTCAATAATACCGTAGGAGGTCTGAATACACTGATCGGCGCACTCAGCGGTGAGGACCTGGTCAACACCAGCAGAAACGTCTTTGTGGGTCAGCGGAGCGGACAGCACAACCAGGGAAGCGACAACACATTCCTGGGATATTCGGCGGGACGGCAGGATCTCGGTGTGCTGGGCGGAGGCTCTCAGAGCGTGATCATCGGGTCGGAAGCCGGACTCCAGTCAGTCGGAACAGATAATACATTTGTCGGTTACGCTGCGGGCCGCGACAATGCAACACTCTTCGGTTCAGGTTTGCGCAACGTAATGGTCGGTGCACAGGCAGGTCAGATGAACGGAGGTACCGACAACACTTTGATCGGGTATTCTGCCGGCAGCAACAATGCCAGCGAGAATATGGGCAACGTAATGTTGGGGTCAGAATCAGGTTTGAATGCACTTGGGGATCTCAATACGTTCCTTGGAACTGCGGCAGGAAAGAACGGTGCCGGTGGAAACAGCAACGTCATGATCGGTTTCCAGGCGGGCCACGATGCTTCCGGGGAAGGGAATATTCTGATCGGTAAGGATGCCGGCCGCAGCCAGGACAGCATTGACCACAGTGTGATGATCGGGTATGAAACGGGGATGTCCAATCTTGCCACCGGTAATACCTTTATAGGTGGTAAAGCAGGCCGAATTAATACGACAGGCCAGAACAACACGTTTGTCGGACTGGAGGCAGGCAGCAATTCGTTCAGCGGAACCAACAACACGTTTGTGGGCATGAATGCCGGGGCAGCGACAGGATCAAGCGATGGCAATACGTTCATCGGAAGTCATAGCGGATGGACCAACGCCCACAATGCTGCCGAAAACACCTTCGTCGGCATGAGTTCCGGCGCCTTCAACGAGGGCGATCGCAATGCATTTGTAGGCTACTCTGCAGGTTGCGATAACGACGGTAATGACAACGTCTTCATTGGTCATAATGCAGGATCGGCTACGACGACAGGCAGCCTGAACATCTATGTGGGCAGCGGAGCAGGAGCTAATTCCTCCGGTTCGGGCAACGTGTTTCTGGGCTATCAGGCGGGCATGAATGAAACCGGGGATCAGAAACTCTACATCGACAATTCCAGCACAGCAGCTCCTCTTATCCTGGGCGATTTCGATTTCAACGCACTGGATATTACCGGTGACCTGCGCATTTCCGACAATCCTTTCGCGGGGACGACCTTTCCGAGCGGGCAGGGCATGGAACTGAGCTATGTCGATGAACTCAACACAGGGTATATCCAGGTGATCGACGCGGACGAGGGTGCCAACGGAGACCTCTTTCTCGGACACAGCGTCATGATCGGGGTGCTTTCCCAGGACCCGAACCACCGCTTCACCATGCCCAACAACAGCGTGTTTGGCGCAGCCCTGGCCAATACCTGGGATACGTATTCCGATCGGCGGATCAAGAGTGAGATCAGCACTGTTCCTTACGGCCTGGTATCAGTGATGGCCCTGCAGCCCGTGCGCTACTTCCAGCATGACGCGGCCATTGTCGATGGTACGATTGCACTTGAGTCATCGGGTCGTTACCGAACGGGCTTTATTGCACAGCAGGTGCACCAGGTGATTTCCGAGGCCGTCACCGTACCGGCCGATGAGCAAGAGGCGCTGTGGAGCCTCGATTACGATGCGCTGGTTCCAGTGTTGGTCAAGGCGATCCAGGAATTGTCCGAGGAAGTAAGCCAGGTCAAATCCGAATTGCGGGCGCTGCAGGCCGCAAGGTCTCAGTAGACGCTTGAAAGGAAGACTGATAAAGGCACCATAGCTCAGGATCTTCTCTCAAACAACAAAGCCGTCCACTCGCGCTGGTATACCTGCTCCGTCTTCCGGAACCCGGAACCCTCCAATTGTGCCACGATCTCCGACACCGGATGGAAGTACGTGCGAAACGCTTTTCCGGTCCGCCATTTCTGCCAATAATAATCGAGCCGCATGCCGATCCTGACGACCCAGTGCTCGCGGGGTAGATTGATGACGTACCAATGCCTGGCCTTGCTACTCGAAAGGCCTACGAGGCGCTCAAACTCGGGATAGCAGCAAATCACTTTGTCGAGGGTCACCAGGTCGGCCTCGGACATCTCGTCACCGACCTCCGTAAAGTCGCCTTGCGCACTGCTTGCCCTGGCAGCCAATCCCCGCCGATCAACTTCGTTCAGAAATGTCCGGACATAGGCCGGTGCGATATCGTTGTGCGAAGCCTTCACCAGTCCGCGCTCAAACAGCTCAAAAGCGATAGCGCCGATACCTCCGCCGATATCCAGCAGAGTGCGTCCGTCTACATCCAGCGTGTCAAGTAATCGGAACAGGGGGCGTGAGCTGTGCTTAACACCGGTCCTGAGATAATCCTCGAGATCCTGCCTGGCCTTGGCGGCATCAAACATGTTGTAGTACGGATCGGTGCAACAGCAGGACATCTGCATGAAGATACAGACCGTCTATCGGTGTTCGCAAGAGACGGGACTGGGAATCGGGCGTTTTGGAGAACAAACCGGATCAAATAACTTCGGCGTACTGGGTATGCGTGTGCGCACTGTATTATTGGCCGTTCAGGTGCTCGCCAGCTTCCATGTTTCCGGACAGTGGCAATGGCAGAATCCGTTGGATATCGGAAATCTGGGACTTGCTGACAAATATGCCTTGCTGTACAATGCGGCGGGCGTCCTGGTCAGCGGATGGCTGGAAAGTGATCACAACCGGCCCCGCCCCTGGGAGGCAGGCGTGGTGGTGAGCCTGCACCAGGAGTACAATGCCGAAGAGGATCCGCTACAGCTGGTGCTGGCCCGGGGCCGGATCGGGCGCCAACTGCATCGCTGGTTGCAGCTGGGGCTTGAGGGCCAGGTGTATGGGACGGGCCAGGCAGGTCGCACCGTGCTGGGTTTGGGAGGCGCAGTGTATTTCAACTGGTATTTTCTCAACCGCGAGCGCTTTCGCCTTTACTTCGACAACGGCTTCGGCATCGTCGTGACGCACAGGGCATTCCCCCGGGGAGGTACCCGCTTCAATTTCAACCGGTACTATGGTCTGAATGTCGGATTCAAGCTGCGTGATCAGGTGTTTCTCACCATGGGAGCCCACACCTTCCACCTGTCCAATGCCTTCCTCTTTGGGGACGATCGCAATCCCGCGTTTGACAGTGTGGGTGTGACACTGGGTATTACGACGTTACTGGGTGGATAACAGATGTACTCACCCCAAACCCCTCGCGAACTCCCCCAACCCCCTCGCGAACTCCCCCAACCCCCTCTTGGAAAGAGGGGGCTTTTTAAGTCGTTCAACAAGTATTAAGCCCCTCCCTCATAAGGGAGGGGTTGGGGAGGGTTAAACTACATCTTCAGGTGCCCCAACTGCGTGAGAAAAGCAACATTGTCCCAGGTGATCCAGGTCTCAACGATCTTGCCATCTTCCAAACGATGGACACCGGCAAAATCCAGGACGACACGTTTGTTGGAAGGCGGGAACGGACCCATTTGGCCCGTCTGGGTCCCAGTGTAAGTCGCATAGAAGGCAACGTAATTGTCCTCAGCCACCAGGTGTTTCAGCTCGAACTTCTGGTCGGGAATCACCGCCCGGTCGGCCCGGATGAACGCTTTGAAATCTTCCAGCGAGCGCACCTTGATATCTGGCGTCGCCTGGCAGTGGCGCACATAGTTCGGTGCGATCACCTCGTGCATCCGGTCAAAATCTCCGTTGCCCACAATTTCGAATGCGCGCTCGACAATCGCTTTATTCTTTGTGGACAGGGAATTGGGTTGGGTCACCCCCGTTCCGGCAATGCAAACGGTGGTCAGAAACAAGAGCAGCAGTTTCATGATAGAAATGTTGAATCAGAAATATGCCCTCAAGATGTGCATAACACTACAGCGTCGCAGCTCGGTTGAGAATTCGGTTGGGATGAGTCAGCAGTCGGTCGGTCCTGAACATTGCGGATCTTTCGATCAACTTTGCCGTCTTGCCGGGATACCGTACCTTCTGGCATTGCATTACCTCTAAACACACCCAAATGAAACGGAACATCCTGTTTTGCACAGTGATCCTGTGCGCGTTCTTCACCGTATTTTCTGTTCAGGCTCAGGACCAACCGCCGGTCGCCACGCTCACCTTTATGGATGCTGAGGCCGGTTACGTCGACCTCGAAACAAAGATCTGGAAACCGATGCACGCCAAACGCGTGGCCAATGGCAAGATCTACGGATGGTACCTCTACCGGGTAGCCAATCCTTACGATGCGAAGCGCGGGTACAATTACATGACAGCGGAGGTCTATCCCAACTGGAATGCGCTCGAAGGAGCCTATTCCGATCTTGGCGCGATTGCCGCGGAAGTCCATCCGGGTACGCCGATGAGCGAGATCACCAGGCGCACGGAAGAGGCGCGCTCCATCGTCAGATCAACGGTCTGGACGAGAAGGGACGGGGTCGTCAAGGACGGGGTCACCAATGCCGATGTCAAGTATGTTGTCGTCGACTGGATGGACGTCCACCCCGGCCACATGGGCGAGTACATGGATATGGAGCGCGAAGTCTTCAAACCCGTACACCAAACGCGGGTGGATGACGGGCACATCCTGGGCTGGTCCCTGTTTACCCGCGTTGGCGGATATAGTGACCTGCCTGGAGGTATGGATGCGGCCACCGGTGCTTCGTATGCCAGCTGGGCCGATATCTGGGACTCATATCCCGATGATGCCTGGGAGCGGGCGCATCCGGGTGTTGATCCCGCTGAAATGTTTGCAGAGATCCTGAAGCATCGCAATATGCTTGGTAGCACCATTTTCGAATTGGTCGATTACGTGGAAGCACAAGAATAACGCAGAATTTTTCACCCAGAATAATTCTGAACAACGCGCCGTGGTGCAAGCCGCGGTGCGTTTTTTAATCGTCATCGATGGGCAGGCGAAACCGCGGGATCGGCGAGGGGAGATGCGCTTCCTTCATGTAGCCTTCCAGTGTCGTCGCGACATCCGGAAAGTCTGCAGAGACATCTTGTGTCTCACGTGGATCAGCAGCGAGATCAAACAGGGCCATATGGCGGTTGCCGTCGCGCATGCCCTTGATCAACCCTTTCCATTGGCCGGCCCGGACCGCTTGCTGACCACCATACTCCGGCTGCTCCCAATACAGATACCGGTGCGTGTCCTGCGGTTGGCTCAAAAGCTCTGGCACGAAATTGATCCCATCCCTGCCGGCTGGCTGCGGTCGTCGGGCCAGCTCACAGAGAGTTGGCAGGTAATCCTGAAAGGATGAAATGTGGCGGCTGATGCTCCCTGCAGCGATCTTCCCCGGCCAGCGGGCCAGCAGGGGCACGCGGATACCGCCCTCGTGCAGGAAGCCCTTGCCAAATCCATAGGTCGTGCGGAAAGGCCTGGCACTGTCAAAGAACTCGGTGTCAGCACCTCCCGTGTACGTTGGGCCGTTGTCGCTGGTAAACAGGACAATGGTGTTTTCATCCAGGCCCAGTTCTGCCAGTTTGTCGAGGATCAGCCCGACCTGTTCGTCGAGATACGAGATCATGGCGGCATAGGTAGCCCGGGGCGCATAACACGGGAAGTAGCTGCCATTGGTATAGGGCGGCTCAGGGCCAAACTTCTCGCGATAGTATTCCACCCATCGCTCCGGTGCTTGCAGCGGCAGGTGGGGGAGTGGCGAGGCAAACAACAAGAAAAAGGCGCTGTCGCGTTGCTGCTCGATGAAAGCCAACGCTTTTTCTCCCATCAATTCGGGCGCGTAGTCGTTCAACTGGAATGCATCGTATGCCGCCTTGTCGGTGGTGTCCGCATCTGTCGGCAGGTTGGCATGTGGTGCGATCAGGGCGTTGTCCAGATAGACCCGTTGGACGTTCTCATAGAGGTGACCCGGATACAGCGTGTGTGCCTGGCGCTGGCAGTTGTACCCATAGAAGTAATCAAATCCCTGCCGTTCAGGCGCCCCTTCCGTGGCTGGTGCGCCCAGGCCCCATTTGCCGATACAGGCGGTGGTGTACCCGACTTCCCGGAGAAGTTCCGAAACCAGGACGAGGCTGTCGGGGATCGGCCGTTGCCCCTCCAGTCCTGGATCCCGGTAGACCGCCTCGTAGTTCCAAACTTCACCGCGCTCAGCCCATTCATCATTGCCGCGGATATAAGCATGGCCGGTATGCATGCCGGTGAGCAGGACACATCGCGCCGGTGCGCAGACCGCCGCCCCCGAATAATGTTGTGTAAACCGCATCCCTTCACGTGCCAGCCGGTCTATGTTGGGTGTTTCGATCAAGGACTGCCCGTAGCAGCCGAGTTCGCCGTAACCGAGGTCATCGGCCAGGATGAGGACGATGTTAGGGGGAGGGGTGTCTGGTGCCGGTTTCGTACAAGCCAGCAGCAGACAGACTGCGTAGTAAAGAAGGAAGCGCATGCCCATCAAGATAGAGAGACTTCTGGCGTCCGCACCCCACTCTCTGTGTTGACTTGCTTAGAACAGCCTCTGAATCAGCTCCTGTTGCTCTGGGGAAAGCAAGGTTTGATGCTGCAGGAACAGGGTGCGTGCTTCGTCGGTCTGTCCTGTCGCTGCGTGGCAGAGGATCAGGTAGTACATGGCGAGGGGATCATCCCGGGTGATCCACAGATCTTCCAGTACCGGGAGAGCCTGATCGAAACGGCCTAAAACAAACAGATTGTAGGCGTTCAATTGCTCTTGTGTCAGCCCGTCGGTCGTACTGTTCCGCGATACATCATGCTGAATAAACGCATCAAAGTGCTCCGCCAGATATTGATTCCGGCTGCCGGCCGCCGGGCCCGACTCAGGGCTGTTGATGACAAATATGAACATGAGCAGGATAACGGCGGCTGTCGCAGCGAGCAGCAGGATCCTGCGGGATCGGGACCGTTCTGCAGGTGCCGGAGCTGAAGTGTGTGTGGCGCGCCCCTGCTGACCCGAGCGGTGTGCATCAATGTGCTGCTTGAACTCCTTCAAACGGGCAAGGCGCAGGGCAGCGGTCAGGTTGCGCACATCACGGCGAGCCTCTTTCATTGCCTCGCTTTCGCTGTCATCACCGGGGGATTGGGACAGGTCATGCCCTTTGCTCAGTTCTTCGTCGAGTCGTTCGATATGTCGTTGGTTCCAGCTCATGGTGCACGGACTTATGAGGATTTGCGGATCTTGTAAAACAGCGTTCTGAAACGCTGCAGGCACTTGTATTTCTTCGTTTTGGTCGAGTCGGCGTTGGCATACTTGAGTACCCTGCTGATCGATTGCATGTCCATCTTCTTAAGATAAAAGCTCTCAAGCAGGGTGCGGCAGGGATCACCGATCTCCTCCAGAGCCTGAAAGGCAGCCGCGAGGTCGGCTTCAAACTGCGCACGGTCGTCATGCGGCGTGGATGCCACCACGTGATCCAGCAAAAAGTCGTCCGGATCGAGCTGGTAACGGGCCCGGTCACGCAGGAACTTCCGCGCAATATTGCGGCCGATACCATAGCAGTACTCTTCCAGACCGCGCCGCAATTCCGGAAGCGTCTCGTCGCAAAGCTTCTCCCAGACGACCGTCATGGTCACGCTGAAGACCTCTTCGGCATCGACCTCGTCGAGGGCGTAAGACTTCTGGATCGAACGGATAAACGGGATGCGGTAGGTATCGTACAACGCTGTGATCGAACGGATCCGGGCTTTGTGTCTTTCCTGGGTCATATGGAATTCCCCGGAAACAATGGGTGTTTCCGCGGTTCGGGTATCCCATAAGTTAGTGACTTTTAGCTTAGCGTCTGACATCCCTGGCGTATTCAACCCGACCGCAGCAGGCACACGCATGCGGCTGATACCGGACCAGCCTGCACCGCAGCGAGTTCTGACGGGCATTGCCGCCTGTCTGCCAGATAGTGCCGCCAGCAGCAAATGGTAACCCCCTTCAGGCGCAGGATCATCAGTCTTTATTTGATGGTAGGCGTTGCGGACCTCGCAAAAAGTTGTTACCTTACAAACTGTTAGTAAAGCAACAAATGAATGCGACCTTTGCCACCGAAGTACGTGGATACCTGATCGAACGGACCGCCAAGCGCCTCAAACGGGCATTTCAGCAGACGCTGGCGGAAATGGATGCCGACATCACTGCCGATCAGTGGGTCGTCCTGGACGTTGTCATGCGCGAGGAAGGACTCAGCCAGCAGGAGATCGGCCAGGCGACGGCCAAGGACCGGCCGACCGTCACCCGTATTTTGGACAAACTGGAGCGCAAGGGCCTCCTCAAACGCACTACGGATCCGGAAGACCGGCGCAAGTTTGGCATCTTCTCAACGCCCGCGGGCCGCCGTAAGGTGCGGACCTTACTACCGAGAATTGAGGCCTTTCGACTGACCCATTTCGACGGGCTGAGCAATCAGGACATGCGTGACTTGATGCGCATCCTGGACAAGATCAACGCCAATATTTCATCATCTGAAAGCACAAATCATGCACTATCATAGTCTTGGTACGATCCCGCATAAACGACACACGCAGTTCAGAAAACCGGACGGGACACTCTATCACGAGCAGCTGTTTTCAACCGAGGGTTTCAGCAACAACTATTCAACGCTCTACCATTGCAATGCGCCGACCCAGATCCTCCAGGTGGGTGATCCGAAAAGCATTGCCCCCCGGCTTATCCACGACAAGCAGCTCAAGCACCGCAGTCTCAAGGGATTCAATATTCCTGCTGCAGACGACTACCTGGAGAGCCGTAAACCCGTACTCGTCAACAATGATTGTGCTCTCGTACTTGCCGCACCGCGCAAGAGCATGAAGGACTATTTCTTCAAAAATGCTGATGCGGATGAGGTCATCTTCGTACACCAGGGAGAAGGGCGCATGCGCTCGATGTACGGCAATCTCGATTTCGGGTATGGCGACTACCTGGTGATCCCGCGCGGTACGATCTACCAGCTCGAATTCAAGACCACCGAAAACCGCCTCCTGATCGTTGAGTCGAACAGCCCGGTGGTAACACCACGGAAATATCGCAATCACTTCGGGCAGTTGCTTGAGCATTCGCCGTTTTGTGAGCGTGATATCCGCAAACCGGAAACGCTCGAAACACATGATGAACGCGGGGATTTTTTGTTCTACATCAAGAAGCAAGACAACCTCTATCCTTACCATTACCAAAACCACCCGTTCGATGTCATCGGCTGGGACGGGTACGTCTACCCGTACATTTTCTCGATCCATGATTTCGAGCCGATCACCGGGCGCGTGCATCAGCCGCCGCCGGTCCATCAGACGTTTGAAGGACGCAACTTCGTCATTTGTTCATTCGTGCCGCGTTTGTACGACTACCATCCGCAGGCGATCCCTGCGCCGTACAACCACTCAAACATTGACAGCGACGAGGTGCTCTACTACGTCGATGGTGACTTCATGAGCCGCAAGCACGTAGAGCGCGGGATGATCACCCTGCACCCGGGCGGTATCCCGCATGGCCCGCATCCCGGGACCGTGGAGAAAAGCATCGGTGCCAAGGGCACCAAGGAGCTCGCTGTGATGGTAGACACTTTTCGCCCCTTGCTGATGACCGAGCATGCGGTCGCGATCGAGGATCCGAAGTACCATCTCAGTTGGCTCGACGACAAGATCGCGGATGATGAGAT
>JAWWBX010000131.1:0-10709 GCA_033720735.1 Saprospiraceae bacterium | reverse complement strand
CTTGGTCTGGTGGTCTGCATGTCCGGCGAGCTTGATCGTGCCGACATCGAGGACCTTGACGATATCTTCCGTTATCTCAATGAGTGCAAAGCCGAGGAGATTAGTGCCTGGGTCGATACCGAGGATCTTCACAAACGTATGATTGAGAGTGCTAATATATTGGTTTAGAGCAAAGAATGGATTTTCTCCAAATCCAGCCTCTCTCCCCTTTTCCCTAATTTCGATCCGCACGCTATGGCACGCACAACCAAACAACGCTGGAACCTGATCATCAAGCTGGCGTTCGCCCTGACCTTTGTCGTGGTGGTCGGAGACCAGATCCTGAGAGAAAAGGACCTGAGCCTGATGTGGTCCAACTTTCTTGCGCACTGGTCGCGGGGCCACGTATGGATGATTGGTATTGCCATCTTGCTCATGCCGGTCAACTGGCTCCTTGAAACGGCAAAATGGCGCTTGCTGATGCGGCCCAGCTACCGGGTAGCCTGGTGGCAGGGTATCCGGGCGATTGCCGGAGGGATTGCCTTGTCACTCTTCACCCCCAACCGCATTGGTGAGTACGGCGGGCGCATCCTCTTTGTCCCGGCGCGCTACAACTGGCGTGCGATCGTCGCCTCTCTGACCGGCAGTTTCAGCCAGAACCTTGTACACTGGAGTTGTGGTCTCCTGGCAGGTTGGTACCTGTTGTCACGCAGTGTAGAACTACCGGTGGCATTGGGACGAGGTATCGAGATTCTGGCGCCGGTCATGTGCATCCTCTTGCTGGTCGTATACGCACATATCCCGCGTATCGGTGCGGCAGTCAAGGGATATACACGGCCCCGCTGGCTGAGGCGGTTTTGGGAAAGCGGCGGTCACCTCGAGAGGATCAGCAGGGAAGAGCTTTGGCTGGCGGGGTTGTTCTCTCTGTGCAGGTATCTGATCTTCAGTACCCAGTTTGTCCTGTTGCTGGTTTACTTCGGAGTTGCAGTTCCGTTAGACTGGTTGATTGCCGGCGTCGCCTTGATGTATCTGATGCAGACGAGTGTGCCCCTGCCTCCATTTGTCGACCTGCTGGCACGCAGTGAGGTGGCTATTTTGCTGTGGTCGGCCTATGCAGTAAATGAACTAACTGTGCTGGCAGCCAGTTTTTTCATATGGATAATAAACCTGCTAATCCCGGCGTTCCTCGGATTGTTCGCCATTAGTACGGTCAATGTCCTGCAAACCCTCGGGTATGAACAAACGAAAGATCCGGTGTCTAATGATCGCGGCCATCGCAGCTCTGCTGACGGGGTCTCTGCCGGTGAACCTCGCTGAGGGACAGGCCATGTATGGCAGCGCCCCGTCTGTTGAGCGGTTCAACGGGTGCGGGATCGAAAACCGGACGTTTTTCAACGGCGAGGAGATCGTCTACAAGATCTACTACCAGGTCAGCTTTATCTGGATGAGTGCCGGCGAGGTGGTGTTTCGTGTGAATGAGACCCCGAAACACTATCATATTACTGTCGATGGCAGGACGTACGGATCCTATGATGTCTTCTATCGGGTCCGGGATCGGTATGAAACGTGGATCGATAAAAAGACGCTGTTGCCGGTGGAGTTCAAACAAGAACTGCAGCAGGGCAAGTACCGGCGCTACGAACACTACCTGTTTGACCAGAATACCAAATCAGTCGTTGCCTACAAGGGCAAGACACCGGATGCCGAACTACGCCGTAAGGAGGTAACGCTCGATGACTGCATGCACGACCTGATCTCGATCCTGTACTATGTGCGTAACATGAATTTTGATCAGGTTGAAGCCGGGCAGCGCTTCCCGATCGAGGTCTTTCTGGGCAAGCAATATGACCTGTCGGTGCGTATCCTCGAGAAGAACGTCGAACAAAGGGTGCGCGGCCAGGGCAAGTATATGACCCACCTCTTCAGCCCCGAGCTGATTGAAAGTGAACTGTTCCGCGAAAAGGATGCCATGCGGATCTGGGTGTCTGCCGACGAGAACAAAATTCCGCTGCTTATCGAATCACCACTTTCTGTCGGTAAAATGAAAGCCGTGCTCAAGTCCCATTCCGGTCTCAGGCATGAGCTGGACTGCCGCCTTTAAGGCAGATAGTTGGAAGAGTGCCTACCGATGGCATTGCTCGCGGATTCCGCAAATTCCGCAGATCCTGGATATGATCCTTTGCACCTGACCCCCTCTTGATTTCGGAGTTCCGGGGTCTTCGCACAACAGCCAGATCATCAAATCCGCGACCGACGTACTCACCCTAACGTCAGTTTAACGAGAAGGCAGTCGCCATTACTATTTTGTTAAGACGAAATCGACTATTTTTAGTCGAACGGATCACTCCATCAGGTTCCGCACATAGCATCATTTGGTTGCAAATCGCTTACTGATATGAATAAAAACTTCTTCGGTCATCCGGCCGGGCTGTTCACCCTGTTTTTCACTGAAATGTGGGAGCGGTTCAGCTATTACGGCATGCGTGCCATTCTGATCCTGTTTATGACGGCAGAACTGGCTGAACACAATGGCGGAATGGGCATGAACACGGCCGAGGCGGCCGCCATCTACGGACTCTATACCTCAGCGGTGTACCTGCTGACCCTGCCGGGAGGATGGCTTGCCGATAATGTATTCGGACAACGCAAGGCGATCTGGTATGGAGGGATTGTGATCATGTTTGGGCATATCAGTCTGGCGGTCCCGGGCGATATGACGTTTTATCTGGGATTGGTGCTTGTGGCGATCGGCACGGGCCTGCTCAAGGCCAACATCAGTACGATCGTAGGCGATCTCTATCCGGAAGGTGGTGCCCGCCGGGACGCGGGCTTCTCCATCTTTTATATGGGGATCAATATCGGATCGTTTGCCGGGCAGATGATCGTTGGCCAGCTGGGCGAGAACGTCAACTGGCATTACGGTTTCGGCGCTGCCGCCGTGGGGATGTTTCTCGGACTCCTGATGTACCGCTTTACTGCGTACAAATACCTTGGTGACGTGGGGATTGTTCCCAAGGCCAAGGAAGCACGCCAGGAAGCAGCCGCACGCGGGGAAATGCCGGGCAACAACCGGTTGGCAGCGATTCTTGGCATCGCACTGGTGGCATTGATCGCCATTCTCCAGTTTACCGGAATGATCGATATGACCAATGTGATCGGGATGGCTCAGGCGATGGGTGTGATCATTGTGGCGATTGCGGCCTTCTACTTTATCTATGTGCTGACAGCCGGAGGCCTGGACAAGGTGCAGAAACGCCGGGTGGTCGTCATCATTCTGCTCTTTGTAGGTGCCGCACTCTTCTGGTCGGGATTCGAGCAGGCGGGCTCATCGCTCAATCTCTTTGCCGAACGGCATACCGAGCGGATGTTCGGTCCGGCCGGCATGGCGGGATTCATTCCCATCGGGCTGGGGCTGCTCACCTTTGCGCTGTTGGGAATTGTCTGGTACAACAAGATCTTTCAGAACAAGACACTCATCGACTCCCTCAAATGGATTACCGGAGTGGTGGTGATCGGACTGAGTGCGTTTGCCTGGTGGATCACCGACAGCATCTCGGGCGGCTGGGAAATGCCGGCAAGCTGGCTCCAATCGGTCAATCCACTCTTCATTATCATTTTTGCGCCGATCATTGGTGCCCTCTGGGTCAAGCTGGCGCAGAAGCAGATGAGCCCGTCAGCACCACTCAAGTTCGGGTTTGGTCTGATCCTGCTCGGTCTTGGCTTCCTGGTCATGGTGGGCGCTTCCCGGATCGTGGCCAACGGGATGCCCGAAGCCGTCAGGGTCACCACGCTCTGGCTGGTCATGACGTACCTGTTACACACCATCGGCGAGCTCACACTCAGTCCGATCGGGCTAAGTATGACCACCAAGTTGGCGCCCAAGAAATTTGCAGGGCAGATGATGGGAGTCTGGTTTATCGGGGCAGCGCTCGGCAATCTCATCGCCGGCTTGTTTGCCGGCAACTTCGATGAGGAGAGTGTCCAACAGATGCCAGACCTCTTTATGACCACGGTACTTGTGTCGGTCGGGTCTGGATTGTTATTTGTCGTTTTCTCCAAACCGATCAAGCGCTGGATGGGCGGCGTCGAATAGCACCCTGGCGCAATGATCCGGTTATCAGGCAGACGTGGTCGAGACGTATTCCTGTTTGTGGCAAACGCTGGCGATCCCTGTATCGTTGTACAGCGACTGTGCCTCTCAGCATAATTCGGAAACTCAATTTTGGCAATGAGCAACACAGATAACATCGTCATCAAGCCCGAAGTAATGGGGCACCCTTCCCAGCTCTTCGTTTTGTTCTTTACCGAGATGTGGGAGCGCTTCTCCTACTACGGCATGCGCGCCCTGCTGATCATGTTCTTTACCGCCTCGCTGATGGACGGTGGCTGGGGATGGCCGCGGGAGCATGCCTATGCCATCTTTGGCACGTATGTCTCGCTGGTGTATCTCTCCACATTGCTGGGGGGCTGGATGGCTGACAACAAGATCGGCTATCGCTACGCGGTGGCAGTCGGTGCCCTGCTGATGACGCTGGGGCACGGTTGCATGGCCCTGGAAACGTCCTTTGCTGTGTATACAGGACTCACCCTGCTGGTCTTCGGCAGCGGCTTTTTCAAGCCGAATATGACCTCCATTATTTCCGAGATGTACAAAGGCCACCCCGAGAAGAAAGATGGCGCCTACACCATTTTCTATATGGGCGTCAATGCCGGCGCCTTCCTGGGCATCCTGTTGTGCGGCTACCTCGGCGAAAAGGTAGGGTGGTCGCTGGGATTCGGGCTGGCCGGGATCTTCATGCTGTTTGGGCTGCTGCAGTTTTGGTATGCCCGCGGCATTTTCGGCAACATCGGCCTGGTGCCCAAAAAAGACAAAGCCGAAGCTCTGACCAGCGAGGAAGAAGGCGGACGTCTCAATCCGTTCACCA
Organism: Saprospiraceae bacterium; assembly: GCA_033720735.1. Classification (GTDB taxonomy): domain Bacteria; phylum Bacteroidota; class Bacteroidia; order Chitinophagales; family Saprospiraceae; genus B8-G4. The sequence continues at coordinate 5,805 of JAWWBX010000131.1, read as the reverse complement.
GACTGGAACTCACGCTGGCCGGGATCGCCGCCGTGCTGGGGCTGGCATGGATCATCAACGACCCGGTCTCCAAGATCTCGGAGGGCGCGGTCAACCTGTTTGGCTTTCTGGACAATGTGGTCGGGACGCTCTCGGGCTCTACACTGATGATCATCGTGGCCCTCGCGCTGTTCATTGTGATCCTCGTGCGACGCATTCCGCGCTATGCGAGAGTCACGCGGGACCGCATGATCGCGGTGGTGTTCTTTGCATTTGTGACGATCTTCTTCTGGGCGATCTTTGAGCAGGCCCCCGGCTCCCTGACCATCTTTGCCAGGGATTACACCAACCGCGTTCTGGAAGGCAACGCTGCAATGATCTTCAAGGTGGTCAACGCCTGCATGACGATCATTCCGCTCATCATCATCAACTATGTGCTCTTCCAGCTGTTCAAAAAGACCTTCAAGAAGTACGCGCTGTCCAATATCTTCCTGTCGATCAGCTTTTTGATCATCTGGGGCATCGCGATCTGGATGTTGTATACAGAATTCCTTCTGGATGTAGCTGATGTTCCAGCTTCCTGGTTTGCCGTCCTCAACTCTCTGTTCATCATCACCTTTGCTCCGCTCTTTTCCCGTTGGTGGGAAAGCAAGTACAATCCAAATGCGAACATGAAGTACGCGATCGGAATGTTCCTGCTAGGCATCGGGATGGCGTGCGTGGCCATCGGGGCATCGGGCATTGCGCCGGGAGCGCAGACGGCTGCCGTGAGCATGGTCTTCCTGATCCTGGTCTACTTCTTTCACACCATGGGTGAGCTGTGCGTATCGCCCGTTGCCTTGTCGTACGTGAGCAAGCTCGTCCCGGGTCGGATGATCGCTTTCATGTTTGGGGTCTGGTACCTTGCAATCGCTATCGGCATGAAACTGGCCGGCGTATTTGGTGAAACCTCAGAAAGCATTGCCAACGAACACGGGCTCAGTTACTTCTTCTGGATCCTGACCGCGATCGCCGTAGGGCTGGGTGTGGTGTCAGCAGTGATCCGTCCGGTCATCCGGAAACTGATGCACGGGATCCGGTAGAAAGGAGTAAAGGCTAAAAACAACAATCGTCTACTCTGTGTGAATCAGTGTAATCAGTGGCCATTCGCGGTCGGCAGCCTCCAATTGGCAATTGGCAAGAGCTGTTGGGTGAAACCGTATCTCAGTAACAGTCAACAGTCTGCAGTCTGCAGAACGCGAGAACCTTTGTGAGTTGAATGTCAAATAGAACGCAAAGTCCAAAGGGAGAACAGTTCGCTGACTCATTGGCTCTTTCTGACCTTAATCCGACTTCACATTCACCTCGATCCGCTTGTCGCGGTTGGCCAGTTCCCATCCGGTATAGAAAGCCAGGCGGGCGATCGTTTCGGCGCGCTTGAACATGATCTTGTCGACCGTGTCACTGGGCCGGTGGTAGTCTTCATGCACCCCTGAAAAGTAGAAGATGGCCGGGATGCCGTGCTTGGCAAAATTGTAGTGGTCTGACCGGTAGTAAAACCGGTTGGGGTCGTCCTTGGCATTGTAGGTATAGTCGAGTTCAAGCTGCGTGTACTGACGGTTCATGGCCTCATTGATCTCATGCAGTTCAGTGCTGAGCCGGTCCGATCCGATGACGTAGACGTAGTTGCTATCCGTATGCTGGGCGTCCGAGCGGCCGATCATGTCCATGTTGATATTGGCCACCGTCTGCTCCAACGGGAAGAGCGGGAATTCAGAGTAGTACTGCGATCCGAGGAGCCCCTTTTCTTCGCCGGTCACCAGCATGCAGAGCACGCTGCGGCGCGGCCCTGCGCCTGCGCGCTTCGCCTCCATGAAGGCCTGGGCGATCTCCATGACACCGCTGGTACCGCTCGCGTTGTCATCGGCCCCGTTGAAGATCTCGTCGCCCCGGCGGCCGACGTGGTCGTAATGTGCGGTGATGACGACGACCTCGTTCCTGAGGACCGGATCAGTCCCTTCGATATAGGCGCAGACGTTGGCGCCCGGAGTGATGTCGACCACCCGGCGAATACTGGCCGTGATGTCGACGGGCACTTTGACAGATCTTGATTTGCCCTTGTAGACGATCCTGTCGCGGGCCCGGATCACCTTTTTGGCTTTTTTGCCCAGGATCTGTTCGGCCAGGGTAGAAGAGAGGTGCACATGCGGAGCCTGGTTGCCTGTGGCCAACTGGGGATCGCCCATGATGGTGCGGCCGCCCAGGATGAACCGGCGCTGTTGGCTGACCAGCTCCCGAAAATCGTCTTCGATGATCAGCACGGCGTTGACGCCGCGTGCAAATGCTGCTGCGGTCTTGAGTGAGATATCCTCTGACCATTCTGTCAGCTCCTCACTGCCGGTGAGCAGGCTGATGCCATTGCTGTCAACCGGCTCGCCGGCGTAGATCAGAATGGTCTTGCCGGTCAGGTCCTTTTTCCCATAATCGCTGTACTGCACATCGTCGATACCATAGCCCAAAAAGATGACCTCGCTATCCTCGATCCTGATCTCTTCCACCGGCATTTGGCCGGGGATGACCACAAAGTCTTTCATGTGTCGGAAGGTCCCTTCGTTGACCTGCATGGAGGAGGCCTCAAGGCGTACCCGGCTAAAAGATACCTGCTGATAATAGTCTTGCTGGCCTGGCAGCGGGGGGATACCGAAGTCGGCAAACTTGCCGGCGATATACTCGGCTGCCCGGGTGTTGGCCGGCGTGCCGGTCTCGCGACCTTCCATATTATCGGCTGCGAGGACGTTCAGATACGTAGCGAGATCGTCAGCTGTAATGGTTTCAGCAAAGCGCTGCACATCCGTTTGCGCCACCAGGCCGCATACCATGCACAGCAGAAGGGCGTACAGGGATAGGAAACGTTTCATTAGCAATCTTGTACGGCTTTTGACAGGGCGATCTTGCCCACCCGGCGAGCGTGCCGGCCGCCTTCGAACGGTGTGTCGATAAAGGTCTTGACCATCGCCAGGGCTGTCGCTTCATTGACAAAGCGGGCGGGGATCGACAGGACGTTGGCGTTGTTGTGCTCGCGGGCGAGGGAGGCCAGCTCGACATTCCAGCAGACGGCAGCCCGTACCGACTGGTGCTTGTTTGCAGTCATCGCCGCACCATTGCCGCTTCCACACAGGATGATACCCAGATCAGAGCTGCCAGTATCGAGGTCGGTCCCAACCGGATGGATATGGTCCGGGTAATCTGTCGACGCTTCCGAGTTGGTGCCATGATCTACTACGATACACCCTTCATCTTTCAGTAACTGCACGATGCGATCCTTATAGACATATCCGGCGTGATCGCAGCCGATGGAGATGGTTCGCGTTGTACTCATCAGTCTTTAAGTTGTTGCAAGGCGTAATTACCCAGGATGCCTTGCATTTCCTGTTCGAATGCCGGGTCGTTCATCTGCCTGGCCATATTCAGGATTTGCTGTACTGCCTGCACGGTCAGGGCATAGTCATTTTCAAAGCCAGCCTGCAGGTCATCCGGTGAAAGGGAGTCATAGAACGCCATGAAGTCAGCCATTTCAGGGGCCAGGATGCGCAGGTGCTCTTTGGCTTTCTCGTTTTCTCCGGCCTTCATGTAGAAGTCGATGTGGACCAGCGTCCTGGCATCGTACGGAAAATTCATGTGCGGAAACGCCTCAAAATATTGATCAGTCAGGTCGACCACCTTGTCAAGTTCTCCTTTGTTCAACAGTTCCTGCGTGGTGCGCCAGATGATCATTTTGTGGGCCTGGATACTGGCCCCATAACTATTGTCAACGAAGAGGCGCTTATTGTCGAAGTTGCCCCATTTCCATTTATTCATCACGCGGTCGTACACCTCGTCGGTGTCAACCCTGCCGCTGCCGTAGATGTAAAACTGCCGGTTGCTGGGTGTCCTGACCGGGATGATGCGCAGCCCCAGGCCTTCCAGCTCGGTGTAGTCATGCAGTCCCATCAGGCGGTCCTCCTTGCAGGTGACCGAGAAATAAATAGGCCGGTCATACAGGTTGCTCATGATGATATCCAGAACGGCCATTTCGTCCTTGGTAATGTAGTCCTTGTTGAGCTTGACCGGGATCTTGGAGATCACCCGGGATGAATCCGCTGACTCGACAAGTCCCGAGGCAAACGCCTTTTGCCGGTCGATCGGGATGTACAGGTTGGTCGAGGGCAGGTAGCTCACGAACTGCGTGGTCGCCGATTGGACCGGATACGTGCCACCCATGATCCGCAAAGCCTCGTCGAGCGCCATTTCCTGGCTGGCATTCTGGAATGGGAACAGGGAGTTGCGGGCATCCCCCCGGTAGGCCTCGTTGGAGATGGTCAGTTTGATCGGATCGGAATCATTCACCTTTCGGGTCAGTCCGTGAATGTACCAGTCGACGGCGATCAAACTGAGGTTTACCACGCGTACGTCGGTACGGATCCCCTCCACTTCCTGGCAATACCATAAAGGATACGTGTCGTTGTCCCCATAGGTGAAGATGATCGCATTCTCATCGCAAGATTCCAGGAAGTTGGCGGCATAGTCCCGGGCCGCGGTATGGTGACGACGGCTGTGGTCGTCGAAGTTTTCAAACGCCATGATCAAGGGCGCCAACATGATCACCGCCGCGGAGGCGACTGCCAGTGTCTTCGGTGCGATCGTCGTTAGCCGTCGCCGTGCGTATTCATACAGGGCGGGCACACAAAGGCCGATCCAGATACAGAAGGTGAAGAAAGAGCCGACCAGTACATAGTCCCGCTCGCGGGGTTCGTTGGGAGGCTGATTGGAGTAGAAGATGATACCCAATCCCGTAAACAGGAACAGGGTCATCAGCCCGATCCAGTCACGCCGTCTGCGCCGCAGATGCCATACCAGCCCAAACATCCCGAAGATGAGTGGCAGCATGAAATAGCGGTTGCGTGCCTGGTGATTTTTCATCGTCTCCGGAAGCTTGCTCTGGTTGTAGAGACGCGCGCTGTCCAGTGGTTTGATCCCTGAAAGCCAGTGCCCGCTTTTGGGATTCCACGGATAATACCCCTGCTCACCATTCTGGCGTCCGGCAAAATTCCACATGAAATAGCGCATATACATCCAGCCGATCTGATAGCGGAACATGAAGCTCAGATTGTAGGCCATGTCAGGCTTGCGATTGCGGTCGCCCATCCACATGCGGTGCAGCTGAGGGCGGTTGGAGTCGTTGTGCCCGATGCGCGGGAGGATGATCTTGTCCTTGTCCTCATACACATAGGTGATGCGGTGATCGACCACCTCGTAACGATCACCCACCTGCCCGTAGCGCTCCTTTTTTTCCGTCCCGACCGGGCGGGCATCAAAATGCGGCCCACGGAACAACGGGCGTTCGCCGTACTGCTCGCGGTTGAGGTAGGGGATGAGACGCATTACATCGCTCGGAGCATTCATATTGATCGGCGGATTGGCATTGGCACGGATCAGCACGACGCCGATCGTTGAAAATCCGATCACCAGCACCGAGGCGGCAATGATCAGTCGCTGCGCCAATCCATGATCGCGTTTGTGCGCCCAACGCAGTCCAAAGAAGACAAAACCAAACAGAATGAGGAGCGTCGGGATCAGACCGGAATGAAACGGCATGCCCAGCGTGTTGACTGTGAACAGTTCCAGGGCACCCCACAGCGCCGGGATCCCGACAATCACGATCTTTTGGGTCACCGGGATCGCCAGGGCCCCCAGGGCGAGGGCGAGCAAGCCTCCGCGCAAGGTGGTCTTTTGGTACTTCTTGAGGTAGTACAAGACGGCCATCATCGGGAAGGTCAGCAAGCTCAGCAGGTGGACACCGATCGACAG
>JAWWBX010000130.1:0-10748 GCA_033720735.1 Saprospiraceae bacterium | reverse complement strand
CGGATCAAAGCCGACAAGTTGCACCTGACCAACGTGATCCAGAACCTACTCGACAATGCCGTCAAGTACAGCAACGGGCACCCGATGATCCACATCGAAACGAAGGACGCCCGTGACGGCCTGGAGCTGGCCATCCGCGACCACGGCATCGGTATCGCACCCGAACATCAGAAAATGCTGTTCAAGAAATTTTACCGGGTCCCCACCGGCAACCGGCACGATGTCAAGGGCTTTGGCCTCGGCCTGCATTATGTCAAGGGGATCGTGGACGCTCACAAATGGCAGATCGGGGTCGAGAGCGAACCGGGTGAGGGCACCGAAATGAAGATCACTATTCCGCAAGGCAATTAGCAGTATGGCACGCATCCTCTACGTAGAAGACGACGAAACGCTGAGTTATATCACCAAGGATCATCTCGAACTCAAAGGGTACGAAGTTGTGCACTTTGCCAAGGGGAAGGAAGCCCTGGAGGCCTTCAAAGAGCACGAGTTTGACCTGTGCATTCTCGACGTCATGCTCCCGGAAATGGACGGCTTTGCGCTCGCACGCGAGATTCGCAAGCGCGACGTGCAGGTGCCCATCCTGTTCCTGACCGCCAAGTCGCTCAAGGAAGACCGCATCGAGGGGCTGCAACTCGGGGCCGACGACTACATTACCAAGCCGTTCAGCATGGAGGAGCTGCTGCTCCGCATCCAGGTCTTTCTGCGCCGCCGTAACATCACCGACCTCTCGGGAGAAGCTATCTACACGCTTGGGAAGTTCCGTTTTGACTACGACAACCTCACCCTGACGGCCAACGGTGAAGACCACACCCTGACCCAGCGCGAAGCCGACCTCCTCAAACTCTTCGCCGAGCATCCCCGCCGGGTGCTCAAGCGCTCCGATATCCTGCTGCAAATCTGGGGCGAGGATGACTACTTCCTGGGACGCAGCCTCGACGTCTTCGTCTCGCGCCTGCGCAAGTACCTCAAGTCCGACGACAAGGTCACCATCGAGAATGTGCACGGGGTTGGTTTCAGGTTTAAAGTTTAAGGTTTAAAGTTTTGGGTCGATTTTGGCTCGATGTGGGTGGACACCCTTTCCTCGGTCTACAAAGCCTGCAGGCGTAGTAGACAGGGCCGGGGCCGGGGTTGGTTTCAGGTTTAAAGTTGGGGTCGATTTTGGCTTGATGCGGGTGGACTCGGTGCAATGTTCAAGGTTTAAAGTTTAACGTTCACGCAAAACCCGGAACGCGGAACCCGAAACACTCTATGCCATTGGCTGTTGGCTTTTCGCTATTGGCTCCTGGCGCGCTTCTATAGGCGAATGCGCCGATTCGCCAATGCGCATATCCGCCTCTAACTTGAAACATCCAGATATACTCAGGAACACAAAACGCGAAATGCGAAATCCGGAACATTCAACCTTAAACTTTAAACTTTAAACATTGAACGTTCAGTCAACGACCAAATGCGGAACTTTCTCAAGCTCCCAATCAATCACCAGCCCTTTCGCCAGACTGCGTGCGATCTCTGCACCGTACAAATGCTCGGCCAGGTAGAGCGAGGCTTCAAAGGACTTCGCGCCGCCCGCCGAGGTGATGTACTTGCCGTCGTGCACAAACAGCACGTCCCGCCTGACGTCGAGCTGTGGGAACATCTCCTCGTAGCGGTCGAGATCCCCGGGGAAGGTCGTAGACACGACCGAGTCCAGAAGGCCTGCCTTGGCGAGTACGAAGGCGCCGTCGCACAGCGAGATGACATACGAGGCACCGGCACTGGTCTCCCGCACAAAGTCGATCATGACCGTGTTCTCCAAATCCGTGTCGAGATGGTGCTCCGCGCTCGGCACGACCAGGATGTCGATCGCCGGCAGGGTATCGGTCAGGTAGTTGAAATCCGGAATGAGCTGGATACCCTCAAAGGTGGTCACCGGATCGTCCGTGTCGGCAACCAGGAAGACATTCATCGGTTTGATCCCCTCCCGGTACCGTGTGTGGTGGAAGATGTCGAACGGTGCCGTCAGCTCGGTGTTGTACACGCCGTCCATGATCAGGAAGGCGACGTTGTACCAGTCAGGATTGAGGGTCTGGTTGGTGCCGGGTGGAATCGCAGATTCGGTGGGGTCGTGATCAGTCGGAGCCTGTTGGCAGGAGATCAGGAAGAAGGACACAGATGCCAGTGTCAGGATAGTTTTCATGGATTGAAGGTAGGGATTCGGGCGATGGTGAGGGTTTCTGAGTTTGAGATTCAATAAACGCATCTATTGACGCGTTGAAATCATAATCCCATGTCTGCAATCCCGCCCCACCTGCTCGTCCCGTAAACCTGAACAGCCAATCATCATGGGTGATCAAAGAACGCTGCAGGCCAAGACCCGGCAGGAACTCGCAGAAGAATACGGCATCAGTCGCAATACACTGGCCCGGCGTCTGAAGATGGCCGGCATCGACCTGCCCCGGGGGCGTATTTATCCGCACGACCTGCGAAGGATCTATCGCGTCCTTGGTGATCCAAGAGGGACCAAATACAAGTAGAGTGACATCGATGGTCCTCAGCAACCCGGGACCACTAGCGTTTTGGTGCAAGTTGGTGCAGAATAGCGCAGAATGGTGCAACATGGCATGGTGAGCCCAGGTAACTTTGTGTAGAAGCTTCTCACTCCACATTTACCCAAGCATATCACACAAGTCGGAAACCCTCGTGTAGTTGCTCCCCCTGTTCAGTAACTCTTAAACCTCTCGTGTTATGCAACGTCTCTACATTCTTTTCTTGGCCTTTTTCGTACTCTCCCCACTGATAGCACAGCCAAATTTCACAAATAATGACTTTGAGGATAATTCGCAGTGCTCGTTGACTAACTGCGATGACAATGACATCAGCTGCGCGGTTGGTTGGTGGAATTTCTATACAAGCGTAACGGTTGATTCTACCGCGTGGATTAGCTACACCTGTGCTGATCCGGATTTAGATGTCTGTGGAAATTATAGAGGGCTGCTTCTGAGCAATGGCGATAACCCATACCGACTGGCGGCTGTATCCTCGAACCCATTGTATGGTGAAGACAGCAAAACGGCTTACACCGTTGAATTTGATTTTCTGCCGCTAGAGAATAGTGACACCGACATATTTGTGGCAATCAGCGGCTCCAATGATTCACTTGCCGGAACACTGGATCTTTTTGCCGTAACGGATACAGCTATAAGCAAAGATGGAGATTGCCGCAGCATGGAGCTCACAGTGTACAAAAGCCTGGATGGCACTGAGATGCATATTTCGGAATACGAGAACATTGTCTTTCATGTAAGCAATTCTGATCCTAGATCGGCTCCATCAAATCCCCTGCCGCGTGTAAATGGGGTAATTGATAACCTGTCGATCTGCTTCTCATTCTCGCTCACGGTTTCCGAAGCCACTTGCGATTCAGTTTGCCTTCAATTTGATTTTGACGAATCCTGCAGTTCTTTGGACTGTGAATCATGTTCGATTGAGTTCGAGTTCTTTAGCGACCCGAATACCCTGTATCAGATTGACAACCTCGAAGACACAATTGCTTGCTTCGAGACACCGACATCCATCGATAGCGTTGTCGTTTCATACTACTTCCAACAAAATGGGGAGGAGGTTCTCATCAAGGACACTGCTCAAATTTTACCACAGTGCGTCAATTCAGACATTACAATCAACACTACGTGGAGTGCATCGACAGTGCCGAACAACGGCAGGTTTGATACCGTGACTGTGAAAGACGGATATATACTGACAATTCAGAGTGACGCAGTGCTGAAATTCTGTAAGGACGGCGTGATGATCCTGGAACCTGGTGCACGGCTGAACCTTTATGGCAAATTAACCTCACTATGCGATGAGGGATGGAATGGCGTTCAAGCCTATGGTGACAGCGAGGCGACTCAAGAACTAGCCAATCAAGGGCGATTTAACGGTTACCCTGGATCGGTAGTCGAGAATGCTAAGATTGGTGTTCAATTGTGGGGCCCTGGCCTGAATGATACCGGCGGACAGATCGATTGTGACAGCACAACTTTCCGGAATAATTTCATTGGGATCCAATTCCGTCCATTCAGAAATTTCTTTCCTATCACGAACCATAAGAGGCCATATTACGGGATTTTGGAGGAATGCATATTTGTTACCGATTCCAACTATTTATTCAGTACTCCGTTCCTGGCTTTTGTTCAGATGTATGGTGTTGATGGAGTTAGATTGCGGGGGTGCTCCTTTACAAATACTTTTGTTCCGAGTAATCCAACAAGAATTTACCAGTTCGGCTATGGGTTTCATGCCAGCAACTCGGGGTTTAGTGTAACTCCGACAAGCTCCGTTATCACTGATGTTCCCTGTCTTCCTCCTTGCATAGAGTATAACAGAACTTCTTTCTCTGGCCTGGGCTACGGGATTTCTGCCTCGCGCAGTACGGTCAACTACCGATATATTGTCAGTCAAGCGGATTTTTCTGATTGCTATGTTGGTATTCAGAGCAATGGCGTCAGCATGGCCACAATTATTCTCAACGACTTTGCGCTTGGCAGCCTGCCAGATACTTCCGTTATGGCTGACCAGATCGGAGTGTATCTCATTTCGGCGATTGCAGGGATTACCATTGAAGAGAACGTCTTCCATGAAGTAGATGGCAACACGGCCAATACGCTGGGCATTGTAACATGGGACTTGGGGGAGTTTGACAATTACATACGAAAAAACACATTTGACGAGATTACAATTGGGAACGAGGCATTCGGACAAAATGCCATATCTGATGGAGCTGAAACGGGACTGCGATTCACATGCAACGTGAATACCGATGTGACATCAATGGACTTCTATATTGTAGACACTTCAATTGTAGCATTTAGCTCGATTTGTGCTGATCAGTTTGACTATGATACCGCTGGCTTGCAACTCGCTACCGGTAACAAGTTCTCAGAAACTGGAAATGAGGACTATGGAGATTTTAACAATCGTGGCCACAACGTTACTTTAGAGTATGGTTATGACGATGAAGGTGAAAATGAGGAGCCAATTGACTACTTCGGCATCGACAGTGCTAATATTCTGATTCGAGACAAAAATGAATGCGCTCAAAACTACTGTGTTGCACCATGTCTTACTCCATCTGAATTTGATAATCAGCAAGAACGGTATTATGAAAGCCGCGATTCGTTTGACGCCATCTACCCGGACTACAAGGAAGCTGTTGCTGAGGAGGATTCGGTAGCCGCCGATTCACTGTCTCGATTGTTGTCCTTCTACCAGTCTGAAATGGACCTGAGTTCATCTCTGTTGGCGACACACATACTTGTTGACACAACGGGAATTAGTTCCGACTCCCTGGACGCTTGGTATTCTCGAATGTCCTGTCCTGCCGCAGATTTGATGCGCAGTGGGGTGCAGTTGAATGCTGGTAATGATTCAGTAGCGCTTGATTTGCTTGATAGCATTCCCGAATGGAACAACCTGAATCAAGCGCAAGAAGAAGATATTGAAAGGTACCATGAGATTTACTCAATTGTGGGACGCACACCTGTAGACAGTCTGCCGGCTGCAGATGTTGACAGCATTGAGTCCATCGGCAATGAAGAATACGGCTATGCCTGGGCTCTTTCAAAGGCGATCCTGATGCTGTATGACGAACACTTCGATCCCATTTACTATCTCGACCCAACATCCAGCAGAAAGCCCTATTATTTGGATCCGGTTAAGCCTACGCCTGTCAAGCCCAATGCAGATGTGACGATTTATCCCAATCCTTCTGATGGAAACTTGACAATTGAAGTATCCAAGGGAGTAACCCGAGACAATCTACACGTCAGTTTCTACGATATGAGTGGCAAAGAAATTGCGAGTCAGGATTTGAGGATTGGAAGCAACACTGTCGTGCTTCAGCAATCCGAACGACCTTCTGTGACCGTTTTCTATCGTATCTTGAACAACGACGGCTTGGTACACGCTGGAAGGCTGGTGATTCTTGGAGAGAAATGATGGTTTGAAACAGAGGATATTAACTATAGCATTTGGGCTTTTTGCAGCGGCGGGGCTGCCATTGTCCGGCCAAAGTGGATTCAATCATGCATACTGCAAGGACCTTTGGTTTGACTTCATAGATATAGTGTATTCTAATGATACACTTACAACCTTTGGAATAATTGGGATCGATTCACTCGAACTATGGGGCTATCTCATTACACAGTATGACACCGTAGGCAGTGAAATCAGGCGGGCGGTTGTCGTTGACACCTTGTCGCACTACGCCGGCAACGACGAATTTGGTCTGATCAAAACCAGTGACGGGGGGTTCATCGGTTTTGGAGCAGCCGTAACTCAGAGCCGACCCGTGATGATCAAAATAGGTGCTGAACTTAATCTTGAATGGGTCAGTGAATATGATCACAACGGCTTCGTAATGATTCCTGCGGATGTGTGTGAGACTGACTTCCACTACGTACTCACAGGTCACATTCAACAGTTGGACTACTCCCGAGATCTGTTCATCCTGATCGTGGATAAGAGCGGCAACAGGGTTGTGCAGCGATATTACGGGCTTGCAGAGCGGGATGATTTTGGGAGTTCGTTGGTCACTGCTGCAAACGGGAATGCTGTGGTTGGAGGCTTTTTCAGTGGCCAGGAATGGATATTTGAAATTGACAGTTCCGGAAATGTAGTCTGGGAGTGGAAGTCCGGCGTGGACGAAGACCAGGTTCTAGTGGACCTACAACGTGGTCTAAATGGTGAGTGGTACTACAGTGTTACTTTTATCACATCACCGTCGCCCGGGTCATATAGAAAGACACCCCGACTCTTCGCGCGCGACAGTGCCTTTAATTTGCTGTGGCAGAACGAGTTTGCGGGGCCTACGAGCTTTCATAACCAATTCCCCGAGATCGCAGTGACCTCAGACAATGATGTTGTGGCCGTTGGCCAAATACGACAACTTGAAAACCACCCTGTTACCGGTCGACTTGGGTGGGTCACGAAGGTTTCCGCAGCTGGAGAAAAAATGTGGACGGTCATCGACACGGCACATACTGATTTGGGTCCTCGGCATCATCATTTGAATGGCGTGGCACTTGCGCCATCGGGTACGATCTACGCCGCTGGATACACACAGGAGTACTATGCTCCCGGAAGAATATGTGGCTGGATCCTCAAGGTAACACCCGATGGCTGTGTGGATACAATATGCTTCACAACTGGCTCCAATGAATATCACGCTATCAGTGAGCCAACGAAGATTTACCCCAATCCTTTCACAAGCACAGTCACATTAGATCTGTCCGATGTGGATCAGGGTTCTGTTTTTGAAGTCACCACAGTAACCGGCGCCCCAGTGTATCGCAAGGAAATCACAGTTCCAGGCGAGCAATTGCATGCCGATCTTTCGCATCTGCCGGCTTGTGTCCTGATCTATACGATTCGCGATGAGAGAGGCAATGTACAAAGTGGAAAGCTCGTTAAGGTTGATTGAATGCACCGAGAGGGTTTCCAAAGCCGGCTCAACAACTGCACTGGCAATTCAGGCTCACAATACGCCTGTAGCCGGGGATCCCTTCCCGGTACCGCGTGTGATGGGAAATATCGAACGGCGCCGTCATCTCGGTGTTGTACACGCCATCCATGACTAGGAAGGCGACGTTGTACCAGTCTTCGATGACTGATTGGTTGGGGCCTGGTGGATTGCTGATCCGGTGGAGCCGTGCTCAGTCCGGACCTGACATGAGATCAGCAACAGGGACACGGATGCCAGTGTCAGGATTGTTTTCATGGTTTGAAGGTAGGGATTCGGGGGATGGTGAAGGGTTTTGAGTCTGAGATTCAATAAACGCATCGGCAGAAGCGTTGGAGTCATGATCCCATGTCCGCAATCCCGCCCCGCCTGCTCGCCCCGTAAACCTGAAGAGTACGGCATTAGTCGCAACACGCTCCCTCGGTAGTTACGTTTCGTATATTCAATGAGAGTCAAGAACTGGCTTCGGGTAAATTGTTAATTGTCGAATAACTACTTGTGATCCATCTAATTCGAAAATCAGCCGCGTGCCTATGCTCGCTGTTTGCATTTTCGTTAGCGTTGGGCCAACCTGGCTTCAACCAGACCTACGAATTAGGGACCACCACGCTCTTAGCGGATGTGGTCATCTCGAATGACACGGTAGCAGTCTTTGGCGAAGTAAGTGTTGACTCGTTGGGTGTATTCGGTTTGGTGCTAATGCTTCTGGATACAAACGGCGTCGAACTTGTCAAAACGGTTACAGTCGACACCTCATCTACTCCTGTTAACTACATTACAAACCTACGGGAATCCAGACTTATTGGGTGCAGTGATGGCGGTTTCATAGGATTCGGATTGGCCTTTGGAGCCTCACAAATAGTAATTGCAAAATACGATCGCGCTGGGGCTGAACGGTGGGTTCGAAGACATGCACACCCCGGCATACACATTCAGCCATTCGATATAGTCGAGGCACAGACCGGATTTTTCATTACAGGGCTGTTGCAACTAGACAATTTCAAGTTTGATGTTTTTCTCTGCAAGGTCGACAAAGCTACTGGTGATTTGGAGTGGTTTCGCCAGTATGGTCATCCCTTCGAAGATGAGTATGGTTTATGTCTAGTGAATGACGAAGAATCAGTGGTTGTTGGGGCGACAAAACAACGGAATTTGGGAAGAACCACTTGGCTCATTGGGCTGAATGGCGATGGCGACATGCAGTGGCAATGGGAATCTGGGCCGGATACAGAAGGGTATATCATTGACCTTCTAAAAGTCAATGGAATGTGGGCGTATGTCCTCGACATACTAACACCGGATGGATATAATGGCTGGTATAGACACGGTGAGCTCATTGTGCGTGATAGTGCTCAAGATCTGTTATGGCGCAAGGAATATGGAATGGCCACACATTTATTCAATGGTCTGAGTGAGATTGCCACTGATTCTTCAAGCTGCCTCATTGTGGCAGGTCAGTTTTTGGAGACAGATCTCGGAAAGAATGGGACCCGACGGGGGTGGGTAAGCAAAGTGGATCTTAACGGCACGGTAAACTGGACGGTTCGTGACACGGCTTTCATGAATCCCAATGGTGGGTCCGTTAGCTACCTGAGTGGCGTGGCAACTGACCCAAATGGAAATGTCTATGCCGTTGGCGATGGGAGAGATTTTCGAGAAGATCCGCCAAAGTATCATGGTTGGTTACTCAAGATCAGTCCGGATGGATGCGTAGATACGATATGCTACACTACCAGCATAGATGGCGGTCATAAGATTATTCAGCCAATAAAGATCTACCCGAATCCATTTACAAGCACAGTCACATTGGATCTGTCCAATATGGATAAAACGTCGGTTTTCGAAGTCTCATCAGTGACCGGTATCCCGCTGTATCGTAAGGATCTCACCATATCTGGCGAACTACTGCACCTCGACCTCTCGCACCTCCCGCCTGGTGTCCTGATCTATACACTTAGCGATGAGAGTGGCAATGTAAAAAGTGGGAAGCTCGTGAAGGTGGATTGAGAGGCGTTGGCAAATGGCAGTTGGCAAGGGGTAGGTGAGGACTCATATCTGGCATCTGTTTGTTCATATGCCGTAATTTCACGTTCTCTAATGAAACAATCCATGATGCGGTACATCTCCCTCATTGCGATCCTTTTTGTCATCACCATCACCGAAACCCCCGCCCAGACCTCACCCCTCACCGTCGAAGACATCTGGGGCAAGACGCACCTGCGGGCCAAGCGGGTGCCGGGTTTCAACTTCACCCTCGACGGCGCCCACTATACCCGCCGGGTGGACAACCTCATCGTGCAGTACAGCATTGCCACCGGGGCGCCGGTCGATACGCTGTTTGACGGGGCGGCGCATGCCGGGAATTCATTCAGCGGGAGCTTTGACAGCTATGCGTTCAGCGACGATGAGCACAAACTGCTCATCAAGGCCAATACGGAGCGGATCTACCGGCGGTCGACCAAAGCAAACTTCTACGTCTACGACCGGAGCAGCGACGCCTTGCAGGCTGTCTTCCCTGATGGCAAGGTGATGCACTGCACCCTGTCGCCCGACGGGCAAAACGCGGCCTTCGTCTTTGACAATGACCTGTACTACAGGGAATTAACGAGCGACGCGGCGGTCCGGATCACCACCGACGGCAAGCACAACCACATCATCAACGGTTCGGCCGACTGGGTCTACGAGGAGGAGTTCGGCTTCACGCAGGCCTTCCAGTGGTCGCCCGACGGGGAAAAGATCGCCTTCTACCGCTTCGACGAAAGCCGGGTGCGGGAATTCTCGATGGACTTTTACCGCGGCGATCTGTACCCGGAGCAGGTCACCTTCAAGTATCCCAAGGTAGGAGAGGAGAACGCCATCGTGACCGTGCATATCTACGACCTGACAACGCGGCAAACCATCGACGCCGACCGGTCGAGCGAGCCGGATGGCTACATCCCGCGCCTCAAATGGACACGCAACCCCGATCAGCTGGTGGTCTTCCGGATGAACCGTCACCAGAACCACCTGCAGCTCTGGAATACGGATGCACAGACGGGTGCTTCGACCCTGCTGCTGGAGGAGAAGAACCAGTACTTCATCGATATCACCGACGATCTCACCTTCCTCACCGATGGCAAGTCGTTTGTCTGGACCAGCGAGTCGTCCGGGTACAACCACATCTACCTCTACGACACGAAAGGCAAGCTGAAACGACAGCTGACGACCGGTGACTATGATGTGACATCATTCTATGGCGTCGATGAGG
>JAWWBX010000129.1:0-10794 GCA_033720735.1 Saprospiraceae bacterium | reverse complement strand
TGGCGCCATCGGTTGATCGCATCTCAAGGCGATAGAGATCAAGCGTCTGATAGATCAAGGTCAGGGTGTGCCCATGGTCATGCTGTTGCGCAGTCGCTAAGAAGGCATCCAGTTGAGCGGGGGCGATTGTGACAATGTATGATGCGCGGGGTACGACACCTGAGGTTGAAGCCAGTAGAACCGAAAGCCAAATGAGAATGACCTGATACATGGAAACGCTTGACGATACTAACGCACAAAATAGCCATCTGGATGTGCAAACAGCCTAAGGCATCTCAAGGTACGTCAGCAGATGGTCAAAGTACGCGGGGGCTCGCAACAAGCGGCTGCCGTACCAAGAGAAGTAGGTTGCATCGGCCAGGATCACGCGCGCCATCGGGCAGGCCTCTTGAAAAACCGGCCGATGTGCTTCGTCAAAACTGAATGGTTCAGAAGACAAAATGACCACCTCGGGTTGGGCTGCTGCCAGCGCTTCCATGGTGATCTCGGGATAACGCGTCAGGTGGCCGAAGATATTTTGCAGTCCGGCGTGGTGCATCATGGCATCAATGAACGTCTGGCTGCCGGCAACCATCACCGGATCCTGCCAGATCAGATAGGCGGTGCGTAAGGGATGTTCCGGAGCACGCATCCGGGCAAAACGCCGACCGATCTCGGCGACCATCTCCTCATGGGCTGTCGCACCAGTCAGTCCACCAACCGACCGGATCATTGCGAGAGCGTCTTCCAGTGTATGCACGTCACTGATCCAGGTCGGACATGCCTTCCTGAGCGTTTCGATCTGCTCCTTGCTGTTCTCTTCCTTGTTGCCGATGATGAGGTCAGGCTTCAATGCGAAGAGGCGCCGCATGTTGACCTTCTTGGTACCGCCAACCCGGGTGATTGTTTTGAGTGGTTCGGCGGGATGAATGCAAAACAAGGTCACGCCGACCACTCGCTCACCGACACCCAGGTCAAACAGGAGTTCTGTCTGTGAGGGGACCAGTGAAACAATGCGTTGCGGTCGGTGACGCAGTTGGAGCGTATAACCCGTCTGATCGGTAAAGGACTGCATCGGCCTACTCATGTGCCGAGACCAGGGCCACGCGCCAGCTGTCATTCACCGCCAGGCGGGTGATGCGCTGAACTCCAA
The DNA here is from genome assembly GCA_033720735.1 of Saprospiraceae bacterium. Lineage (GTDB taxonomy): Bacteria > Bacteroidota > Bacteroidia > Chitinophagales > Saprospiraceae > B8-G4. The sequence continues at coordinate 9,662 of JAWWBX010000129.1, read as the reverse complement.
AGACCCCCAGGTCGAACACCTCCCGCCAGGTGCTGTCGGTGGCGGGATGGAACGTATAAAGCTTGCTGCCGGCTCCCATCACATACGTCCCGTCAGGCCCGATCGCAAAGTCTTCCTGGCCTGGCAGGGTAGCCGTGAGGATCTCCGACCGGCGGGTTTCGGGATCAAGGACCTTGAGATACCAGTACGCGTCGCTGTATTTGTGGACGTAAGCGAGCTTGCCGTCTGCGGTACGCCGCAGGCAGCGACCGATATCGGAGAGGTAGATACGGTGTGTATTGGTCAGTGCATTGGCCAGTGCCAGTTGCACCGGGTCTCCGACGAGGAACAACGCCACGGCATCCGCATCCAGCCAGCAGTGATACCCTACGGTCCTGAGGTCCGGCAACGCAGAATATCCGTTGTCGGACCGGTCAAGTGGATAAATGAACACTTGTTGGTCGACCTCTTCGCCGGCTGCCTGACGCACACAACTAAAGGTGGCACCATCCGGGCGGAGCAGGGGAGAGAATTCATTCTCCGGTGTATTGGTGAGCCGGGTGACACTGAGCGCATCCAGGTCGAGCGCGTAGATGTCATTCTGCTTGTCACCAGCTTTCCTCACGGAAACGAACAGCATTGTATCAGACACAAATTCCGGCTGATTGGTATAGCCGTCGGGGTTGAAAGCGCTCAGATAGCTGGGCGAATGAATATGCCACCGGCTGGTATCGTCGCGCGTCATCTGGAAAAGGTACAGGTCAGTGACCGGGACCTGGGCGATCGCAGCGGTCGAGACGATCAGGCTGGCCATCAGGCCTATGGCGATGCGCGCGCGCGTCCGCCGGCTCTTATCTCGGTTGGCGTTCACCAATCCATAATACTGAAAAGGCACTACATTTTCATGGCCGAGGAGAAAAGGCGGTTCCACCGCACGCCGTTCTCGGCTGACATCCAGATGAAGAGCGGTTTACCGACGATATGATCCTCGGGTACGAAGCCCCAGACGCGGCTGTCCTCAGAGTTGTGGCGGTTGTCTCCCATGGCCCAGTAATAATCCTGCTTGAAGGTGTAGCTCGTGGTCTCTTCACCATTGATGATGATCTTGCCGGGCGGCGTCTTGAGGTCATTGCCTTCATAAACGCCAATCACCCGCTTGTACAGGGAGATGTTCTCGGGAGTCAAGGTTACAGTCTCGCCTTTCTTCGGGATCCAGATGGGGCCGAAGTTGTCGTTGCTCCAGGCAAAGTGCTCCGGATCGTGCGGAAACATGTTGATACTGGGTTCATCATCGGGGAACACCTCCACTTCGGTGTTGCCAAAGGCACGGATCTTTTCGACTTGTTCGGCATCGAGCCAGTAAAGCAGCGGATGCTGGTGTGGGTGGTCATCGGGATCCACCCCGATCGACCGCAGGCGCTCCGGGTTGAGGGGCACGTCTGACCTGACACTGTATTTGAATTGCAGCTTGGAGGGGTTGACCGCCGGCTCCCCGTTGATATAAACCTGCCGGTCGATGATCTGCAGGGTATCACCGGGAAGGGCGATGCAGCGCTTGATATAATGATCCTTCTTGTCAATCGGGCGGGTGATCAGGGGGCGGCCGCGTACCTGTTGTGCCACGAAAGGATCACGTTGGGCCTGGTTGTACGTCCATGACCGCAGGGGGGTCAGGTAGACGCTGTCTCCCACCGGCCAGTTGAATACGATCGGTTCGTTGTGGTCAATCGACTCCAGCGCCGGCAGACGTTTGTACGGCAGACTCGGTTTTTCCAGATACGATTCTCCACCGATAACCGGGATCCGGTTGTGAAGGAGCGGCAGCATCAGAGGTGTCATGGGCATACGCATGCCGTAGTGTGCCTGACTTAAGAAAAGGAAGTCGCCGACGAGCAATGACCCCTCCATCGACCGGGTCGGGATCTTGTACGCCTCGATGAGGAACATGCGGATAAAGGCCGCGGCAAAGACCGCAAATACGATCGCCTCGACCCATTCACGTGCCGGGCTCTTGTGATATGGGTTGTTGGCTGCGAGCTTTTTGTACTTGCGCGGGCTCTCTTCCTGCGCCTGCCGCAACATCTCTTTGTATTCTTGTTCCTTGATCAGGGTCGGGCCATCATACGCCTCGTCCTTGCTCAAAGCCAGGTAAGTGAAGATGGCAGGCGCATAGATCACTGCGGCAGCGCTGTGCTTCAATTGATATTTACGGAATGACCGTACCATATCGACTGCCATCCCACAGTAGATGAAGATGTTGACAATGGGAAAGAGCAACCACAGAGCGTACACTGGTTTGCGCCCGATCAGTTTACACCATTCCACGAAGTTGAGCCCAGGCACGAGGCCCTTCCAGGCTTCCACGCCTGCCTTCGGAAACAGGAGATAGAGGCTGATACTCAGCAGGATATACGAGACGATCAGGAAGATCAGAATGCTCACGTCAGGAGAAGTTGGTGAAGTGGCGCAAAGATAAATGAATTGCGTTCAGGCGGTCTGTTATGGCCGTGTTAATTCGGACGAACGGGCGAGAATCGAGGATCTAATGATGCGAGGATTTGAGGATTTTGGAGAACGGGTGCTTTGAGGCGGATCTCCGCCCTGGGGCAATTTGAGTCTCGAAGTCTGGCATCTGGCATCTGATGTCTGGTATCTATCTTCAATTCAGGTCTTCATCGTTGAGATCATCCAGCATGTCAGCCAGTGGGTCACTGAAACTGATCCGTTGCTGAAGGAGGTCCTTGCTGATCACCTCAAACTCCGCCAGGGCATGTAGTGCAAGCTCCTTGTAGGCGTAGCACTCATCGTCGGGGAGGGCAGTTGACTTGACCAGATCGGCCAACCCGGGCACTCCGTCCAGCGTGGCGTGGTATTCTTCGTCAGAAGCATCATGATTGATCTCGACGACATTCGAGCCTGAAAAGAAAGCGCGGATCACGCCATAGGGGTCCCGTTCCATAGACTTCTTGATCCGTTCAGGATGGGGGAAGATCTCCAAAAAGCGCTCCTGGATGGCTTGCCCGAGCAAATTGAGAGCCACGGCATACGATCCTTCTTGTTCGCCCTCGTAGACCAATTCGACTTTTCCGGTGATCGCCGGAATGATCCCCCAGAAATCGGAGATACGGACAGTTGTTTCCGATTCGCCGTTCAGCAGCATGCGGCGTTCCGCACTCGAGTACAGGTTTTCCATGGCGGTGATGCTCATGCGTGCAGATACACCGCTCTTCTCATCGACATACTCGCTTTCCCGTGCCTTGAACGAGATCATTTCAAGCAGATCCTTCATCAGCTCTGGTACCTTGATCTTGCCATCCTGGTCCCGGGCAATGTCTGCTTCCTGAGCGGTGATGGATTTGGCAATGTCGATGGTCTGGGGATAGTGGGTCAGGATCTGGCTTTCGATCCGGTCTTTCAATGGCGTGATGATCGAGCCGCGGTTGGTATAGTCTTCCGGATTGGCCGTGAAGACAAACAGAATGTCGAGCGGCAGCCGCATCTTGAAGCCGCGGATCTGGATATCGCCCTCCTGCAGGATATTGAACAGGGACACCTGGATCCTTGCCTGCAGGTCGGGGAGTTCGTTGATCACGAAGATCGACCGGTGCGAGCGCGGGATCAGGCCGAAATGAATGACCCGCTCGTCAGAGTACGGCAACTTCAGGGTTGCTGCCTTGATCGGGTCAACGTCGCCGATGAGGTCAGCCACGCTCACATCGGGTGTAGCCAGCTTCTCGACGTAGCGCTCATCGCGATGCACCCATTCAATGAGGGTGTCGTCGCCCATCTCGGCGATCGTGTCGCGGGCCTGGCGTGAGAGTGGGTTCAGTGGATCATCGTTGAGTTCGCTGCCAGCAACCACTGGTACATATTCGTCGAGCAATTCGGTCATTTGCCGCGCGATCCGGGTCTTGGCCTGCCCGCGGAGTCCGAGCAACAGAACGTTGTGGCGCGACAGGATGGCACGCTCGATGTCGGGGATGACGGTGTCATCAAACCCCAGCACGCCCTCAAAGACGCGTTTGCCATCGCGCAGTGCAGTGATCAGATTGTGGCGCAGTTCATCCTTGATACTGCGGGACTGATATCCGGATGCCTTCAGTGCACCCAGGGTCGAGGGTCGTTTGGTTGCTGACACTATCTCTTCTTGCGTTTATTGTTCTTGTAATCGAGGAAAATAAATGATCCCAGTCCTTCCAGGGAGCTGTAGAAAGCCTTGCCGTGGTTGGCGCGCGTAAACGCATCCACAAAGTTGACCAGGTATGGATCGCGGGCGATCATAAAGGTCGTGATCGGGATGTCGAGTTTGCGGCACTTGACGGCCAGGGCCAGTGTACGATTGAGGATCTTGCGGTCGATGCCGTACGCATTCTTGTAATATTTCTTGCCGATCCGGATGCATGTCGGTTTGCCATCCGTGATCATCATGATCTGCTTGTTGGGGTTCTTGCGCTTGCGGAGAATGTCCATGGCCAGCTCGAGGCCGGCGACTGTGTTGGTGTGATAGGGGCCTACCTGCAGATAGGGGAGGTCCTTGATCTCGACCTGCCACGCGTCATTGCCGAACACGATCACATCCAGGGTGTCCTTGGGGTACCGGGTTGTGATCAGCTCGGCCAGGGCCATCGCCACTTTCTTCGCCGGTGTGATGCGGTCTTCGCCATACAGGATCATGCTGTGCGAGATGTCGATCATCAGCACCGTGCTGGTCTGGCTTTCGAAGTACGTCTCGTGGACCTGCAGGTCATTTTCACCAAGGCGAAACTCTTCAATGCCGTGATTGATCTGGGCATTCTTCAGGGATTCGGTGATGGCGAGTTGGTCCAGGGTGTCGCCAAAGGCATATGGACGCACCTCCGCAGTATATTCATCACCCCACCCGGTGTGCCGGGTCTTGTGCTCGCCGTGCTTCGATTTCTTGAGCTGGTCGAAGATGTCGTCCAGCGCTTGCTTGCGCAACGAAAGCTCCATCCTGGCTGCGGGCACGTATGTATCCGAACCTGGTTGATCGCGCCGGATGTATCCCTTGTCCTTGAGGTCCTGAATGAAATCGGCGATGCCGTAATGCTCATCGGTCAAACCGTACTGGCGATCAAGCTCCGTCAGCCAGCTGAGGGCTTCCGAGACATCACCACTGGTATACATAAGCAGTTCCTTGAACAGCTTGAGCAGGGCCTGAAACGGGTCTTCGTCGAAGGCTTGCGGGTCAAATTTTCGGAAACGCCATGTGATCATGCGGTTGGAACATGTATTGAGTATAGTTACAAAAATTCAAACAGAAGGTTTAGCCCAGGGCGCTCTGCTCCTCAGATCCTGATGGTGCCGGTCAGGTAACTGACCGCCCCGCCGGTAATGTGAGTGCGCTTGCCGTCAAGGTGCACGTCAAATTCGCCGCCGCGTGCGGAAAGCTGTCGTGCCCTGAATGTATCCTTGTCCAGGAGATTACTCCAGAACGGTGCCAGCGTCGTCTGACTGGATCCCGTCGCCGGGTCTTCGTCCACCCCGGTTTGCGGGTAAAAGCAGCGCGCCACGTAGTCACAATCCACACCTTCCGCGGTCACGATCACTCCCCGGCAGGCTGCTCTGGTCAGTGCTCTGAAATCAGGAGCGGTACGTTCGACGTCGCGTTGTGAGGCGACCCGGACAAGGATGTCATCTTTACCCCGGTGTGCCTCAACCACCTGGACCCCGAGCGGCAGAATATCAGGGTGGTCCGCTGCCATGGGGGATAGCCTGTCGGTCGGGAAGTCGAGTGTGTAGCGACTTTCACCTGAGGAGGTGACCTCCAGTTCGCCACTGCGGGTGGCAAATCGCATGCGTGCGTGAGGGTGGGCAAGGTGGGTGATCAGGACATGCGCGGTTGCCAGCGTGGCGTGACCGCAAAGGTCCACCTCAGTGGTGGGCGTGAACCAACGCAAGGGCATCGGGTCCTTGCCGGTGACGAAAAAAGCCGTTTCACTCAGGTTGTTTTCCCGTGCAACCTGTTGCAGGGTATCATCCGGGAGCCAGGTAGTGAGTGGGCATACCGCTGCGGGGTTGCCGGTAAACAGGCGATCGGTAAACGCATCGACCTGGTAGATCGGAATATCCATCCGCCTATTTCAGCGAAAAGGTCGTCGTTCCGGCGAGGTGGCCTTTATTGTATATCTCAACGGTATAGTTGCCAGGATTGAAGGTCAGTCCTGGTTGCCAGTTGACGCAGACATTGGTTGGCTCCTGTTCGTACTCAAGGTCGCGGTACTGCGTAAACCGGATTTGCGCCTCATTCTCGGAGGACGTAAGTACACCCGATCCCAGATCTTCGATCGCGAGCGTTTCACCGAGGGGATCGATGACCCGCACGTAAAAGCGCTCGACACCGCTTCCCGCCACTACATTCTCAGTCGTGGTAAAACCGATCTTCAATCCATCAATGACGCTGGCTTTTTTGCGTTCGCTTTCCTTCCCGCTGTTGCGCAACCGGTAGCCCGTAGCTTCAATGTTTTCCACTTTGATAACGGATGCAAAGTTGACCGTTCGCGACAGCGAGGTCTTCTCTTCTTCCAGCGATGCTTTCTCTGCCAGCAACTCGGCCTGCGCCGTGGACAGCTCTTCATTCGCTTCGCGTTCCTTCTGAACCTCGCTGGTCAGGATGCGCTTCTCTTCTGACAGAATGGTATTGGCCTCGGCCAGTTGTTCGTTCTCCTGTTTGAGTGTCTCGATCTCATCAACGTATTGGGCTGTCAGCTCTTTAAATCGTGCCAGTTCCGTACGGGCTGTTTCCAGATCCTTTTTGTCGCGGATCAGCAAGGAGATCCGGTCTTTCTGGGATTTCAACTCTTGTTGCTGGCTTTCGATGATGCTGTTGAGCTCCGCATTTGTTGACTTCATCTCCTCGAGGTCAGACAGCGACTGGTAGTACTCTTTCTCGAGCTCGGCCTGCATTTTTTCAGTATCGATCAGCTCGGCCTTTTGCTGTTCGATCAATTTGTCCTTGTTGATCTTGTCGTACAGCAGATAGCCGTTAATTCCCAGCAATGCGATGATGACGACAATGGCGATGGCGATTAGCCTTTGGTTCTTGTTACTCATGACGCAGTCAATTTCATAAAGAATGAGTGTTCAGAGGGGAGAGACTGGTACGTTCCGAACCGGCGATCAGGGTTGTTGTCGGAATTTATTCAAAGAATTGAACAGATTATCCGATTTTGCAATCCTAACGCAACATGTCACGTAAAAGTACATCTTGCGTGTGAAAATCTGAAAGACAACCCCCACTGAGGATGATTGCACATCTCGCGCTGGATCAGATCCTTTTCATAGACATTGAGACCGTCTCCGAGCACCCGGACCTCACGATGGTGCCCGAACCACTGCAGGATCTCTGGCAACAGAAGGGCGGGCGCTTTGCGCGGTATGCCGGACAGGAGTGGACGCCGGAAGTAGCGGCCGAAACGTATGAGCAGAAGGCGGCTATTTTCGCAGAATTTGGTCGCGTAGTGGTGATCTCTGCGGGTTTTCTGTATCGCAGCGAGGGAGGCTGGGCGATGAAGATCAAGTCATTTGCCCGGGATGATGAGCGGGCTTTGTTGCATGAGTTTGCGCAACTGCTGGACCAACATTATTCCGATCCCAGCCAGCACTATCTGTGCGGACACAACATCCGTGAGTTTGACATTCCCTTTCTCTGCCGCCGCATGATCATCAAGGGGCTGGCACTGCCTGATATCATCAACGTGACCGGCAAGAAGCCATGGGAAACGGCCCATTTCCTCGACACCATGACGTTCTGGAAGTTTGGCGATATCAAACATTATACTTCACTCAGCCTGCTCGCCACGATCCTGGGCGTCCCGACGCCCAAGGACGATATCGACGGCAGTGATGTCGGCCGGGTGTACTGGGAGGAAAATGACCTTGCCCGGATTGTGCAGTACTGTGAAAAGGATGTCGCGACGGTCGCTCAGGTGCTTTTGCGTCTGCAAGGGATGGAGATGATCCCGTCACAGCGGATCGCATCCGTCGCATCACAAGAAACGACCTGATATGCCAACACACCAACACCGGATCGCTCCTTCACTCCTCGCAGCAGATTTCGCGCATCTTGCCGATGCCGTGGAGATGGTCAACCACAGCGAAGCAGACCTGCTTCACCTGGACGTGATGGACGGCAGGTTTGTCCCCAACATCAGCTTCGGGATCCCGGTGATCCGCGACGTCGCCAGGGTGAGTACCAAGCCACTTGACGTGCACCTCATGATTGTTGAGCCGGAGAAATATGTCGAACGGTTCAGATCGGTTGGCGCGGATATCATCACCGTACACTACGAAGCGTGTGCGCATTTGCACCGCACGGTACAGCAGATCAGGGAGAGCGGGGCACAGGCTGGCGTGGCGATCAATCCGCACACCTCGGTGTCACTTCTGGAAGACATTTTGGAAGAGATCGATCTGATTTGTGTGATGTCGGTCAATCCGGGTTTTGGCGGACAGAAGTTTATCTATCAGGCGCTGGTCAAGATCGAACGGCTGCGCGAACGTCTGATCAGCCGCAATCTTTCCGCACAAATCGAGGTGGACGGGGGAGTGGGACTACAGAACGCGCAACGGATCTTGCAGGCCGGGGCAGATATCCTGGTGGCCGGCAGCAGCGTCTTCAAATCCGAAGATCCTGCGGGCACGGTCAGTAAGCTGAAAGCCATCCAGCCGAGTCCGTCATTGGCATAGGTGGTCTGTCAGCCGAAAATCATAAATCTTTCATGAACAGAGTGTTATATATATAGTATTCTTTGATGTCATCGTATATCTACGATATACTCTGATCCCGGAGAACCCGTTTGACCATTCATCCTATTGCCGCCCCGACCACGCTTAAAGTCGCCTGAGCTTGAATACAAACTTCCCGTAGTTGTCGTAAGCTTCCAGTCTCAACACCCGCTTGTCGAGCCGGTCGATGCTCCCGAACAGCGCAAAATCCTCACCGGCCAGAAAATCGAAGAACATGGCATCGACAAAGAATTCGTGGCCTTCATCGTCCTGATCGTAGATCAGCGACCACTCCCCATCAAACACGGCTCCCAGTGAAAAGTCGTCATAGATGGCCGTGTAGTCACCGAAAAATTCCAGAATGTCATTGCGGTACTCGTGGGTGATATTGTCGGAAAACAGCGCAGAGTCTTTCTTGTAAGTCACTTTTTCAAACTCCCACGCACCAATGATCTTTTCTTCTTTTCGGTCAAAATAGTAGTCAATCGAACATGCAGGTAGCATGATCAAACCCAATGTGGCGAGTAGTAATGGTCTCAGCATGGCGTAGTTGTTTTACTCCAAATTACGCCTGGTTCATCTCGTATGCTCCTGAACACCAGTGGTTTAAGTGAAGATTAACGCGATTGTTAAGAAAGGGTCAAGCCAAGACATCCCGGGTGACCCATCAACCCGCCAGCCGGTGGCTCACTGGCAACTGGTTTCATCCCCAATCAGTCCGTCATCATTCCCATTCTAATCCTGCATCTTTCTCCCATTCTCCCTAACTTCAGGGCCGCGAACTCAAAACCAATCATTATGAAAATCCTCCGACTCACCGCTCTGTTGTGTTGCCTGACCACCATGCTCTGGGCACAATCAGACAACGACAACATTCTGGAAGTGATCAAAAAGCATGGACTGGAGCAAAGCCAGGTCATGGAGCACGCAAGCTGGAT
>JAWWBX010000128.1:0-10830 GCA_033720735.1 Saprospiraceae bacterium | reverse complement strand
CGGGAGGCCTTTTTCTTTTCAATTGGATAAGGTAAGTCCCGACCGAATACTGACCGAATGAAGAGCGCGTCAGCATTGGGTTGGGAAGTCCCAACCAGCTTGCTCCGAGCTTGTCGAGGAGGTACAGCTTTCTAAGAGGTCTTTCGGCGCAAGCCGGGAGGCCTTTTTCTTTTCAATTGGATAAGGTAAGTCCCGACCGAATACTGACCGAATGAAGAGCGCGTCAGCATTGGGTTGGGAAGTCCCACCGAACTTGCTCCGAGCTTGTCGAGGAGGTACAGCTTTCTAAGCCCGACAACGCAAGTTGGGAGGGCTTTTCTGTTAAAGGCCAAATGTCAAATCCTGAAGGTCAAAGTCCAACATGACGCGGTCGTGTGACATGTGATGGACCGATATGGCGTAACAAATCATCCATCAATAGAACCGGTACCGATATATACTTTCCCTGCTCCACAGACTCTCGCCATAGTCGTACTTCACGATCCTGGGCAGGCCATGCTTGTTGTACCTGATCTCAACAACAAGTGCTGCATCAGACGTTGAGGAATCGCGCGTCCTATGATACGACGTAAGTGATCCGTTGCTCCATCGATAGTGTGTCTCCCATGTGTGGACCGCAGTGTGGCGCTGCCCCTCACTGGATGTCGTCTGAACTTGCCGCGACATTGTATAGATCAGGTGTCCGTTGGTGTCGCATCGGGCCGCACCGATAAGCACCGATGTATCGGCAAAGTGCAACCACTTTTGGTACGATCCGAAATCATCACTGTATAGCCAGGTAATCTCCAGAGGCTGTCCGTCATACTCAGTGGTCATTGTATTGGGCCGGTTCTGCTCGTGAAAGACAAACCTGCAGGTCTGTGCCGTCTCTTCGTGAAGCGATACCACCGTCAATTCAGTATCGGAGTTGAGTGTCACTTCGTAGCAGCTTGTAATACTATCCCGGTCACCGGCACTTTCACGGTTGGTGATGCGCACCAGTCGCCCGAAGACATCGTAATCATAATGTGTGACTTGCCGGCTCAACTCCAGAAATGCAGGAGACATCACCTCGACGGTCGTTAACCTGCCCGCCGCATCATATGTATAGGTTTGATCGTAACCATCGTTCCGTCGGGCCAGGGTACCGTCCGGGTTGAACGCATAGACGGATTCATGGGAAATGACAAAACGGTTGTGCGAAGACTTCGGAACGACAGTCACTTGCTTGATGCCGAGGTCCCTGGCCAAAGCCATCGCTATTGCTGAAGCGTTCCGTGCCTGCGCAGGGCGTTTGGCGACCAGGGGTAACGGCGCATTCGAGGTCTGCAGGTACGACAACCCCCTGATCTCATCAAGATTGCCAAGTTCGACCAATCGGACCTCACTCGCATTGACCATCGCCTGAAATTCCGGATGGTTGGCCAGAGGTTTCAACGCACGCTCATCATGTAGCCTGGATACCGGAAGACCCGATTCGATGGACTCCTTTAAGAAGGAGATGGCTTTGTCGGGCTGGTCAACATGTGCAAAGAGCAGAGCAAAGGAATACAGGAGCTCTTGCTTGTCGGCATCCGAGACGACCAGTCGCCCGGCGCGTTGCAGATCACCGAGCGCCTCTGCCGGCCAATCCAGGCTGCGGCAGATATTGGCGCGCAGGTTCACGATCAGAAAATCCTCAAATCCATCTGCAAGCAATGAGTCTACCAGCGCAAGAGCCGAACCGTGTTGCTGTCTGCGGTAATGACTCTGCGCCTTCTGGACGATCCGGGCAGTATGATCCTCGACCGAATAGGAGTAGTCAACCGAGACGGGGTTTGGCACACGAGAGCGCGCCTGCACGCCTGGCCTTCGCTCCACGCGCCATCCGATGTAAAGATGGAATCTGTCATTAGAATACTTGATGTACTTGTTTTCCAGGTTCTCAAATGTCGTTCGGCAACTTGTGCAATCGGCATGTGTCGGATCGAACGGGACCCAGCCATAATCGCTGAGATGGACTTCAACCCAATTGTGATGCGGGTTGCGCGAGGGGCGCGCCACCGCACCGTAAACGATGCGCGCTGGGATCCCGCGCGCCCGGCACAGGGCGACCATGAGTTCGGAGTACTCGGTACAGTCTCCGCGTTCCTGTTTGAGCGCCTGCGCCGCTCCACGATTCTGATTACTGTAGCTGAAGTAGTCCAGATGCGCCACCACAAATTCAAAGATGCGCCTGACCAGGTCAAGTTCAGAACTACCCGTGAGCGAGTCGGCGGCATTGCGCAAGCGCGGATTCAGGATCTCGATATTCTCTTCCTGCACGAGGTATGGCTCAAGGTTCTCCTCCAGAAACACGCTATCGGCGCGTTGGGCCTCGCGGAGGTCGTAATCATACAACCACAGGTGTGATCTGATCCGGAATACCCCGACTCGCGGCGCATTTCTCGTGGAAAACTCGGCAAACAGGTTCCCATCGTCATGGTAAACGCGAGTCAGTTCGTCAGAATATTCAATGTTGATTACCTCCTGCCTGCCGGGAATGTCCTGCGGTAATGCGGCGGTGTAAATAGCGTCATATCCCTGTACCACCCGGTATTCAATCGCGCGCTCAAAGGTGATGAGTCGCTGAGATTTCAACAGTGTAGTAGACCCAAGGGTCAGAATAGACAGAATGAGACTTGCACGCAACATGTCCGGATCGGAGTAGGCGTATGCACTTTCAAGTTAAACGATATTCCGCCTGAAGTCAAGATCGTATGAAAAGGACTGAGGCATCCCGTATCTTATCGGTGATGTGCGCCGACAAATCAATGCGAACGGAAGGCTCTGGCATCATAGCCATAACCTTCCTCATCGCAGCGCTGCTCGCATGCACAAGCGATCCATCTCCCGAACCGACCTGCGACGGAACCCTGAAGATCCAGGTGGTCGACACGGTCGACGCGCAATGCGGCAGTGCCATCGGCAGTCTGACTGTGACCGGCACAGGCGGCGCTACCCCCTATCAGTATAGCCTCAACCAGGGCGCGTCGCAGGCGTCCGGCACGTTTACCAACCTTGCTCCCGGATTCTACACAGTCAAAGTGGTGGACCAGCATCACTGTGAGGCACATGTCGACGCGCGTATCAAGTCGGGCGTGTTACTTGCGGACATCCGCCCTGTCATCGATGCCAATTGCGCGATTTCCGGCTGTCACGACGGTAGCAGTGCGCTGCCCAATTTTTCAGACGACGACGTGCTCACAAATACGGCCGATTTTGTGCGCGGGCGCACGGGCAACCGGTCGATGCCACCTGACACGGCCGGGCTGATGCTCACCAATGCGGAGATCCTGCTCATCGCGTGCTGGGCGCAGGATGTGGTGAACTAAGAAGGTCAAATCTCAAACACCCAATGTCAAAGTCCAAAGTACCCTGCTTTTTGATCGTTTCATCTTGGGCCTTTGACATTCACTCCACCACCTCATACACCTCCAGGGCTGCGTGCTTGTTCTTCATCGTGATCTGACCTACTTGACGGCATTGGAACGATTCCTTGATCTGCTCATAGGACGAGGCGCTGATCAGGATCTGCCCGGGGTCGGCAGCGTTTTCCAGGCGCTGGGCGGTGTTGACAGTATCGCCGATCACGGTGTAATCGAGCCGGCTGAGGCTGGAGGAGCCGATGTTGCCGCAGATCATCTCGCCGCTGTGGATGCCGATCGATACTTCCGGACGGGCATTGGATCCTTCGGAAAACGGCGGCAGCTTGCCGATCTCGGTACGCACCGCCAGGCAGGCGTCGAGCGCGCGGTCGAGGTGGTACTCGCCGCGGAAGACGGCCATGATCGCGTCGCCCATGAATTTGTCGATGAGCCCGTCCTGCGCAATGATCTCCTTGACCATCACGTCGAAGTAGCTGTTGAGCATGCGCACCACGGTATCGGGTGTTTCACTCTCGCTGAATTTCGTGAAGCCGCAGATATCGATAAACGCCACAGTCGCCTCGATCGTCTCATTCTTCATGAGCGATGACTCAAACTCCCGGGTGTCCATGAAGTTGAGTACCGTCTCGTCGACGTACATCTTGAGGATGTTGTTCTCCTTGATGGCCTGCAGGGTCTCCCGCACCTGGCGCACGTAGCCGAGGGTCTTTTCAATGGTGACCTCGAGGTCTTTGAAATCGACCGGTTTGGTGATAAAATCGAATGCGCCGCGGTTCATGGCGGTGCGGATATTCTCCATGTCGCCGTAGGCCGAGACAATGACCGACTTGAGGATCGAATGCTGCTCGCTGAGGCGGGCCAGCAGGGTGAGGCCGTCCATCTCCGGCATGTTGATGTCGCTCAGCACGACATCCACATCCTCGTGCTCCGCAAGGCGCTCGAGGGCGTCGCGACCGTTGATCGCAAAGACAAACTGATACTGCCCGTCCCGGATCTGTTTCCTGAACTTCTGTTTGATCAGGACCTGCAGATCCACCTCATCATCGACTACCAGGATCTTGGCCATCAGTTGAGTGCTTTGATCTTTTCCTTGAGCATCTTGAAATCTACGGGTTTCGCGAGAAAGTCGTCGGCGCCGAGCTGCATGGCCTTGTTGTAGTTGTCCTCATCTCCATACGCGGTGATCATCATGACCTGGGGGCTTGGCTCGTACGGTTTCTGTTTGATCTTGTGTAACAGCTCCAGCCCGCTCATGCCCGGCATGTTAATATCGGAGAGGATGAGTACCACGCCCAGGTTGTCCTGATCGAGACGTGCCAGTGCCTCTTCACCGGAGAAGGCAAAATACATTTGCACCTCCCCGCTGCGGATCTCCTTGCGAAAGCGTTGCTCAAACAGCGGCTGAATATCTTTCTCGTCATCTACGACCAGTACTTTCATGGTATGCATCAATTGGTAAAATGATTGTAAATGTAGACCCCTGGCCCTCCGCTGTTTCCAGGGTCAATTTGCCTCCGTGCCCTTTGGTCACGATATCGTACGACAATGACAGACCCAGCCCGGTCCCTTCCCCGGTGGGCTTCGTGGAGAAGAATGGCTGGAAGATCTTTTCACGGACCTCCAGCGGAACGCCATTCCCGTTGTCAGTGACGCTGATGCGCACGTGACCATTGTATTTTTGCGTACGCACGGTGACGGTTGGTTGGTAGGGGTCGTCGGACGCATTTCTGCGGTCCGTCACCGCATAAAACGCATTGTTGATCAGGTTGAGCAGGACGCGACCGATATCCTGGGGGATCACCGGCACTCTGGGCAAATCTTCATCCAGGTCGGTCGTGAAGTCCGCGTTGAATGATTTGTCTTTGGCACGCAGACCGTGATAGGCCAGGCGGAGGTACTCATCGGCGAGGACATTGAGGTCGGTCAGTTCCTTCTCTGATGTCGATCCCCGGCTGTGCTGGAGCATACTACGCACAATCCCGTCTGCGCGCTGGCCATGGTGGATGATCTTTTCAAGATTGGAGATCACATCCCCGGCGATCTCGGTCACTTCATCCAGGTTGCCATTGGCTAACTCCTCCTTCATTTCCTCCAACAACTCATGGCTGACCTCGGAGAAGTTGTTGACAAAGTTGAGGGGGTTCTTGATCTCGTGCGCAATGCCGGCCGTCAGCTCACCCAGGGAGGCCATTTTCTCGGAGTGGATCAGCTGCACCTGGGCGGCCTGCAGCTCAGCGAGTGCTTCCTCTGCGCGCCGTTTCTCTTCCTTGAGCAGCTTCAGGTCCTGACGGGCCTGGGTGAGGTCCTGAAAGCGGGAGTAAGCCAGCGAGAAGACCGAGGCAGCGCGACCCAGCAGTTCCCAGCTTTCCTCAGACAGATTGCTTTCGGCAGATGCCCCGATCGCCCCATGACTGAACTTCCTCAGATGGTAGATTCGATCTGGAATATCATCTCCGAAGAAGCCCTCAAATGTCTGCGACAAGTCATAGGCGTAATTGACCCACTCGCTGCGCGCTTCGCCTCGCATGGGAATGGACGCCATGTCGTCTTTCGAATCGTAGAACTTGATCATCTCCCGACCGACGCTGGTATGGGCCAGGTCCATGGTGATATGGTCTGCAACCAGAGGCTGGTCCGGATGGTGCGTATCGCGAATGGCAAACCAGGTTTCGGCATGCTTCGTATCCGGATCATAGATGAAAATGGTACTGGTTTCCAGCGTTTCAACACCAAGAGCCCCCATCTCCTGCCGCAGTACCTGAGCCACTTCGACCAGTTCTTCTGGCTCCTGCATCGCCAGGGCGCGCGCACGCACGCGCTCCAGAGCAACCTCAATGCGGGCCTGGCGGGCCTGTTTCTCGGCTTGCTGTAGGTCGTGGAATCGGGTGTAGGTGAGATCAAAAACCCGACCGAAGCGCTCAAGAACCTGCAGGTTTTCGTTCGAAAGCGGTTCGAGTCCTGCCGTTTGCAGTACTCCGAAATTGTTAAAGGTCGCTGACAGGATCACTCTGTCGGGCTCACGCATCCCGGCAATGACTTGCTCTGGCAGCTGTGCAAATCCCGTCTCGGAAAACAGGATCGCGTCCCAGCTCGACTTGAGCTCTCCGTGCAGGTCATAAACCCAATTTGATTCCCGGTTCTTCCACGCCTCGATGTAAGCCAGGTAAGCCGGGTGCTCGTGATAGGGCAAAAGATAGCTCGCGGCACCCGAAGGCTCTTCCTGATTCGCCATCCAGACGCGTGCGGACAGGTCGTCGGGATTAAAGATCCAGATGAGACACCGGGTGAGACTCATGTCCAACTGTGTCAACTCGCCAAAGACCTTTGCCACCAGGTCTGCCAGCTCGTCGGAATGTTGCATGCCCATGGCGCGTGAGCGGACGCGCTCGAGGGCCGCTTCGATCTGTGCCTCACGGGCCTGGGCTTCCGCGCGTTGCAGGTCGAGGAAGCGGGTATAGGTCTGGTCAAACACTTTGGCAAAACGGACGAGCAGCTCGGTCATTTGGTCGTCAAGGGGTTCATGAGAAGAGAGCATCAACATGCCTTTCGAGAAAAAAGCACATGTCTGTACACGCCGATTCCTGATATTGACCCTGTCGACCACCATGTTCATTTCCTCCTCGACGAACCGCAGCCAATCCTCTAGCTCCTGACCTTGCAGATCGACCACCAGATAATCCTTCTTTGCTTTCATCGCGGCGTAGACCCTGGCGATGGTGGTGGGTTCATCAAGGGCTGCGCTGAAGCCATGGCTGACCTCAAGGCCTGACTGGTCGGTCACCCAGAACTCAAGCACACTCTCGTCTTCATTAAGGATGCCAATACTGATCCGGTCAGGAAGCTCCCCCAGCGATCCCAGTTGATCAAAGAGAACTGCGGCCGTCTCCGGCAACTCCTCGCTCCGGTGCATCGCCATGGTCCGGGAACGCACCCTTTCCAGTGCGGCCTCGATCTGAGCCTCCCGGGCCTGTGCCTCGGCTTTTTGCAAGTCAAAGTATCTTCTGAAGGTCAGGCTGAGCACTGAGGTAAACCGACGGTAGATCTCCAGTTGTTGCTCTTCCAGCTCCTCTTCGGTCCAGGCATACACATCGCCTTCAGGAAACATGAAGTAATGACCATACTGCACGACATCATTGGGATAATCGGGAAACTCGATCTGCGGTTGCAGGACCTGGTAGTACTCCTTGATCTCATTACCCCGCAATACGGGATGGTATTCCTTCTGTTGCAGCCAGTGGTCGAAGACATTTTCAAGGATGGGGTGTCCTTGCAATCTGATCTCGCCAACCACATGCACTGACTCACCTTCATCAGTGGTGTTCATGGTCCACACTTTAGACACCCTTTCGTCCTTGTCCACGTGGTGGGCTACACCGCATCTTCTTGGTACGACAGTAAGAGAACTGATCTGATCGTAAAACACTTTGATTGTCTCCACCAGGTCCTCGGAATTGTGCATGGCCATGGCCTTGGCGCGCACCCGTTCCAGCGCTGCCTCGATCTGCGCCTCGCGGGCCTGCTCCTCCGCCCGTTGCAAATCCTGAAAGCGCGTATAGGTCTGCTCGAACACTTTCCCGAAGCGCTTGAAAATATCATACGCCTCCGGCACATGATCAAACGTGATGAACATGAGGCTCACCTCCTTGCCAAACACATAGTGATTGACCTGGCGTTCAGGCAACTGAAACCCTGATGCGAGGATCTCCTCAAACTGGATATTGGCAAATGAGAACAGCAGCCGGTAATGCTCCTCGAGTTCCTCTCCTTCGCCTTCGATCACGAAGAACTCATCGCCACGCTTCCGGGCCTCGCTGATCTCCCGGAAGAACGGGTGCGTGGTGAGATCCACGGTATACGGTTCCATGAATTTGCCTGTGCGGCTGCTCACCACCCAATCGATGTAGGATGCGTTGCCTTGCAGCCAGATATTGAACCCCACCGCCCAGGTCTCGATGCCCAGTTGATCGATCTGCCGGAAGAGTTCAAGTGCCACCTCCGAAAGCTCGTCACTGTGTTGCATGCCCATGGTGCGGCTCCTGACCCGCTCTAGTGCGGCTTCGATCTGTGCTTCGCGCGCCTGTGCTTCGGCCTGTTTCAAATCGAAATATCGTCGATAGGTAAGGCTGAGGACCGATGTAAATCTGCGATAGATATCAAGGTCCTGCTCCTCAAGTTTCTTCTCGGTCCAGGCATAGACATCTCCTTCAGGGAACATAAAGTAGTGCCCGTATTGGACAACATCGTCCGGATAATCCGGAAAGTCAATTTGGGGATGCAGCACCTTGTAGTAGTCGGTAATCTCGTTGCCACGCAGTACCGGGTAGTAGTCCTTCTGATCCAACCAGTGCTGAAATACATCATCCAGGATCCGGTGCCCCGTCATTTTGATCGCTCCCACCACTTCCATCGTTTCGCCCTGGGGTGTGGTGTTCATTGTCCAGACCTTGGAAACTCTTTCTTCACGATCAATCAAGGCTACCCCGCACCTGCGCGGTACGACGGTCAGCGACCCGATCTGATGATAGAAGAGTTCAATGGTCTCCGTCAAATCATCCGAATCGTGCATGGCCATGGCTTTTGCCCGCACCCGTTCCAGCGCTGCCTCGATCCGTGCTTCCCGCGCCTGTGCTTCGGCTGTTTTCAGGTCGAGAAAGCGCGTATAGGTCCCTCTGAACACCTGGGCAAAGCGTAGCATGATGTCGACCTGCTGGTCAGATATGGCATCCGGCGTGAGGACGTACATCATTCCGTAGCCGAAGTAGAAGCTGTTCGTCCATTCTGACTTCAGGCCGGCAAGCACCTTTTCCTTTGTCTCGGCGGAAACGGACTCCTGCGAAGTCACCATCGTGATATATTCTTTCAACTCCTTTTCATCCTCAATCCCGCCGATGAAATATGGCTTTCCATCACGCCAGGTATTGACGACCTGGGTGATGATAGGATGTTGATCAAATCTCAGCGTGCCTGTGAGTATTTCCCCCTTGCCGTGTTGATCGATATTGGCACTCCAGTCCTCCATAGTCTGCGTCTCCTCGTCCATGATGAGGAATCCACAACCCCGAAAGTTGAACCCGAGATTGATAAGCTGTTCGAAAAGCACCAAAGCGGTTTCGGCCAGTTCCTCACCGTTTTGCATAGCCATCGTTCTCGACCTCACGCGTTCGAGTGCCGCCTCGATCTGTGCTTCCCGCGCCTGGGCTTCTGCCTGCTTCAGATCCTCATACCGCTGGTAGGCGAGGTCAAATGCACCCGCCATTTTGGTCAGGATAAAGCGCGCGTCATCCGTGGGAACAGCGATGAGATCGAATTCCAGCATCCCCCGCGAAAAGCTGGCAAAGGCATGCCACTGGTCCGGGTATTCACCTTGCTTCACGCTCGTCTCCATCGCTGCATGGAATTCCGGGGATACCTGACGTAACTCCTCCAGTCCTTCCCTGGCCTTTTGCAGGTTGCTCTCCATTACAAAGTACTGTTCGCCTGTCTTCCATGTTTGCCACATTTCCCCCATGACCGGATATTTCCGGGGATCAAAAGACCAGCGAAAGGTCTGCGGCACGCCCTGGCCGCCAGGATCGGAAAGGTCCCAGACACTGACGATGTCCTCCTCATCGACCAGAAGGATGGCGGCTCCGGTGAAGCCCCTGACCTTGAGTGCGCCTACCTGGTCGTGCAAGGCCTGCACCACCGTAGGCAGGTCGTCTGAAGAATGCATGGCCATCGCGGCCGCCCGGACGCGCTCCACGGCCGCCTCGATCTGGGCCTCACGGGCCTGCGCTTCGGCTTTCTGCAGATCGAGAAAGCGGGTATATGTTTGTTCGAAGACGCGTGCGAAGCGCCGATATACAGGAAAATTCTCTTGAGAAAACGGCTCGACATTGACAAATTCCAACAGTCCGTACTTCATCCGCACGTAATAGAAGTAGATCTCATCCGGTGCGCGCCATTCTTCTTTTACCGCATCAGGAAAATGGCTGTGATCAGTTTCCGTCAGCATGAACTCGGTATAATTCGCCTTGTCTTCTCCCTGCAAATGGATGGCAAATTCAGGCACCCCCTCCAACCAGTTGTTCCACTGCAATTGTGAGACGGGCTGATCAGTCAGAGGAACATGGTAGCACTGCAGCGAGAGCATCTGGTCTTCGCCCGCGTACCAATGCTCCAGCACCTGAGTTTCAGGATTGCAGATAATGATCGTACAGCCATAGTCCGGAAATTCCAGGGACTGGATTTGCTGATAAAGCCCGGATACGACTTCATTCAGTTCCTCGCTCCGGTGCATCGCCATCGTTCGCGACCGCACCCGTTCCAATGCCGCCTCGATCTGGGCCTCACGGGCCTGGGCTTCTGCTTTTTGCAGGTCCAGAAAGCGCTGGTACACGGCATCGAATTCCTGGGCAAACTTTACGACGATGGCGATCTCCTCGTCGGTCGGAGGCCGGTCCTG
>JAWWBX010000127.1:0-10843 GCA_033720735.1 Saprospiraceae bacterium | reverse complement strand
CGCAGCGACCAACGCGATTTGCGATCAGACGGTGGGCGGTCGTAAGGGATAAAATGTGGATCGAAACCCAAGCGTAATACCTCGACGACGGTACTGGTGTTGACCGGACTGATGCGTTGGTTCAGGATGTCGATGACCTCCCGGTCAGCAAGGAACCCATCGGCGCCTCCCGGCGGGAACCGGACGTCAGAGAGGCGGTTCATAAGTCGGTAATACCAGCGTGAGAAGAGGTCATTGAGCCATCCGTCGTTGCGGCTCGCCCGGTGGCCGATCACCACCTGGTGGCCTTCTTGCCAGGCGCGATACATTGCAACCACCACACTTAATGGACGTTGCAGATCGTCCGGCACGCTCACCACACAGTCGCCGTTAGCCAGCCGCATGCCGGCGAATTGGGCGTAAGGGGTCGTAACGTTCCTGGCCAGTTGGTAGGCCCGCACCCGCGGATTGCTGCGCGCAATCGACCGGGCAACAGCAAAGGAATCATCGCGGGAACCATCATCAACGATGATGACTTCCACGGGGATTCCCTCTTGATCCATGTGCGCCAGGATCGTTTCTGTCGTCCGGGGCAGAGTGGACGAGGACTCGTACGATTGCAGAATGATGCTCAGGGTGCCGGTTCGCATGATGTCAGCGTCTTCTTCAGCACACGGGAAGACCATGTGTAGTTCCAAAGTACGGTAATCGGTGCACTCATGAACGGATAGACCCAGTTTTCAAAATCGAACACCGACCGGTACAACATCAGCAAGAGGACTCCCAGTCCCATCGCGGAAAGGTAGATCGCGAAATAGCGGATCGCGTTGGGGAGATTGACCGTGGTCCTGAACGTAAATCGGCTGTTGAGCAGAAAGGACAGGAGGATCGTGCCTGAATACACGGCCACATAGGTCGGGATGAGGGGGGTGCCGACCAGTTTGAGGAAAACAAAATTGAGTGCCAGGCTCAATCCGGTACAGAATGCACCAACAGTGGCGAAGCGGAACAGGCGCAGCGGGGAGATCCATCTGCGCATTACTTGCGGTAAGCCTGACATATCTCGAGGTAGCGATCGTAAGAACGGATATAGTCCTCTGCGCGGTAGTTGGTCGAAGCCAGAACGAGCTGGATCGCATCAACCGAATAGCGCATGGTATGCCAGCACAGGGTTGGCAGAAAAATGCCCTTGGCCGGCGACCCCAGGGTGATCTCCTCCTTGTGCCCGAAACGGTCTTCGGTTGCGATCGTGATCGTTCCGTTGACCGCGATCAGGATCATCTCGGTATTGAAATGCGCATGTCCGCCACGCTCGACGTCGACCGGGGTACCGGTGGTGACAAACGTCCGTTTGATGTCGAATGGGACCTCTCTTGCGCATTCCATGATCGCATGGAATCCCTCCTCAGGACGGCCAACAACCTGAAATGGAATCGTATAAGTAGTATGTGCGCTCACTGCGTGGTGCGTTTGTAGATCTTGATATAATGCGGTGTTGCCGGTGAATGAGTCATCGCCTGCGGCCCGGTGATGAGATGATTCGTGTGCAGCCCTTTCACCAGGTCCATATGTCCGACCGTCTCATACTTGGTGCGGGCAAGGGCATGCGCCCAGTTGTACAACTTGCGTGGAGAAGTTGCCTTGAACATCCAAGAATACGGCTCGTAGATGAAGGCAAGGTAGTCGGGCTTACTGGTCGAGATGGTCTGGATGACTTCATCTTCCCAGCGCCGGGCTTCAGGAAGCTCCTTGGACGTAAATGTCAGGTAGAAATGACGACTCGGTGATTTGCGCCTGGCATACAAATAGATCTGGGGCTCCGAACCCAACACCATGAGTTGATCTCCGGGTTGCAGCTGGTCACGGAGAAAATCCCCTACGATCTGGTGCTCGGGAAAATAATTGTCGCGATACGCCAGCTTCATCACGGTATCAAGCTCGGTGTTGAAATAATATCTCCACAGGCCTGA
Organism: Saprospiraceae bacterium; assembly: GCA_033720735.1. Lineage (GTDB taxonomy): Bacteria > Bacteroidota > Bacteroidia > Chitinophagales > Saprospiraceae > B8-G4. The sequence goes on along the minus strand of JAWWBX010000127.1, from coordinate 8,894 downwards.
GAAGTGCCAGGCGGTAGCGGCGGTGAGCAGGACCAGCGGCAACCAAACAAGTTTGCGCGTTCCGGATCGTGACCTGAGCAGATTGCGCAGTGCAATGATGCATCCCGGCACGAGCAGGCACCACGACGGGAAGCACAGCAACCAATAATGCCCGTAATATCTGTTGCCTGGGACGATCGTCAGGAAGGACAACACCAGAAAAACGAGCAAAAATGCTTTGAGACGCCAGTCGACACCACGCACGGCCGGAAGCGCCAGCAGCCCTGCAGCGGCCAGACCAAGCCAGGTCCAGTGTCGTTCAGAAATTCCCCGCCAGAAAAAGATGAGTTGGTCGAGGCCCGCATCCGCCCGGTCAGTCACATAGCTGGCGGGGTGCTCATAGATCCAGTACCAGAATGCGTCCAGCGCACCTGCTACCGCCAGCAGCAGACCGCACACGACCAGCGGCACAAAAGCACCTGCGACAAATGCCAGCACCGTTTTACCAAGCCTCCGGATCTCCCAGTTGCGCAGCGGCAGCGCGTACAACACCACCAGCACCACGCCCGCCGCACACAAAAAGATGCCCGACTGTTTGACGAGTGCCGATGCCGCCAGGAGCAGCCCACCCCAGAATAAACGCCGGCGATGACGGTCCTGCATCCCGACCAGGGTCAGGTATAATCCGGGCAGGGCATATGCCAGTACTACATGTTCCGATTGCAACGCAAAGCCTGCCGCCTGCATATTCATCCCGAAGATCAGGAACACCATTGCCGCGATCACGCCTCCGGTACGTTCCCAGACACGGGTCCCAAGACGATAGACCATCCATGCATTGAAAACATGGATCAGAAGCGCTGCCAGGTGTAGTCCTGCCGGCGTCTTGCCAAACAGAGCGACAATCGCTGCATAGCTGTAAAAAAGGAGCGGCGGCTTCATCTCGTAGAAGTCCACGTACGGCGTTCCTCCGGACAAGGCCATCCACCCCAGGTATCCATAGGCGCCCTCATCGCGATCCAGTGGAATGGGCAGGAAGTGGATGCGGCTGGCAAGGATGAGCATACCCACGACCACTGCCAGGACCACATATGGCAGATCACTTTCATACCAGCGGGTATTCGACTGTTTGGCACGCGCCGCTTTCGTACGTTTCCTGGTCATGGCGCCGGCAAAATAGGAAATTGCCCCGGCGCGCCGAGCCTTCGGCCAGGTGGCCTTTGTGTTCGGATGTTGTTACATTGCGGGTAGACAAGCCGCCATGCAGACGACGCAGGATGTCATCATCAACTTTACGCCGACGGGCATGATCCCTACACGGGCAATGACCCCGCATGTGCCGTTGTCGGCGCAGGAGATCATTGAGCAGGTCCATCAGGCCAATGAGATCGGGATCACGGTGACCCACCTGCATGCGCGGGATGAACGGGGTGCGCCGACCTATCAGAAAGCAGTGTATGCACGCATTCTTGAGGGGGTGCGCAAATACTGCCCCGAACTGGTGATCTGTCTGTCCCTGAGCGGCCGCAACTTCAACGAGTTTGCCAAACGGTCAGAAGCCATCGAGCTCTATCCGGACATGGGATCACTCACCCTGAGCTCTCTCAACTTTCCGCAGCAGGCCAGTGTCAATGATCCCGACATGATCGCGAAGTTGGCGACCAAGATGCAGGAGTATGGTGTGCACCCAGAGCTGGAGATCTTTGACCTGGGCATGATCAATTACGCCCGCTACCTGATGCGAAAAGCGCGGATCACACCGCCTTTCTACTTCAATATCATCCTGGGCAATGTGGCCGGCATGCAGGTCAATGCCCAGTCGATCGGAGCTGCCTTGAGCCAGCTGCCTGCAGACAGTCACTGGGCCCTGGGCGGGATCGGCGCGCAGCAATTGCCCGCCAACAGCATTGCCATTGCACTCGGTGGCGGAGTGCGGGTGGGGCTGGAAGACAATCTCTTTCTTGATGCCGGTCGGTCGCGCCTTGCCAGCAATGCTGACCTGCTACGGCGCGTCCACACCCTGATGGAGATCCACGAACGCAAGCTGATGACGGCAAAGGCATTCGGGAACCTTGGTTTCTACAATTCAAAGAAGCGCGTTGAAGCCACACTATGATGTCCTCGGCAAGAGCCACTTCGCTCTGGCGGTGATCTGCGACCTCCTCGCCAGGTTGCACCCGGACGGTTGTTCCATCCAGATCGTGGCCAATATTCCAGAAGAGCAAAACACCTCCCGGGGTCACGATTTTACCGTGGCCGGAGTGACGTGGAGCGTGATCGATGCCGACCACTATCAACCCGATCCGGTGGTGCCGAAAGTCCTGGGATCGATCGGAAAGGCCCGCCGCGCGATCTTCACGTACTTCTTCAACCACCACGACATCGGGGCTGATCAGTATTACTCCCTCGTCCATCCTATGGCCACCGTGGGAGCCCAGGTTGCACTGGGCCATGGGGTGCATGTGGGTCCGGGAGCTTCCATTGCTCCGTATGCCAAAATCAGGGATTTCTCGGTGATCAACCGCAATGTCAGTGTCGGTCATCATACCGTGCTTGACGATTTCGCTTGTCTCAATCCAGGCGTTACGCTGGCCGGTGTTTGCCATCTGGAACGGGATGTGACGGTTGGCGCAGGTGCGACGATCATCGATCAGATCCATATCGGTGCGCGTTCGGTGATCGGTGCCGGGTCGGTCGTGACCAAAAACATTCCTGCGGACGTGGTCGCATATGGTGTGCCTGCCAGAGTCGTGCGCGAGAACAGCTAGCGGAAAGACACCCGTTGCTCCATGATCTGCGTATGTTTGCAAGACATGGAAGTGACGCTCATCGCCTTCGGTATTGCCCGCGACATCTTGCAGGAGCGCAAGCTGAATTGGGAGTTGGTGTCCGGCAGCACGATCGGTGATCTCAAAGCCGCCTTGCACGCCACCTACCCTGATTTTGACAAGCTGCGCTCCTTGCGCTGCGCGGTCAACGAGGAGTATGTCTCCGACACCCACACGGTTCAGGAAGGCGATGAAATTGTATTGATCCCTCCGGTGAGTGGAGGATAGTATGACGACAATCCAGCAACAAATCGACATCAGGTTGACGGCGTCAACGCTCCAGCTTGCCGCCGTACAAACGTGGCTGGGAGAAGCAGGCGTGGGCGGTAGTTGTGTCTTTGTGGGCACAGTGCGCAACCGTACCAGGGAAAAGGCCGTGCGTTACCTTGAATTTGAGGCGTACATCCCCATGGCGGAATCCGAGATGCGCAAGATCGCCGAGCAGTCCTGCCAACGATGGCCATTGCAGAAGGTGGCGATCCATCACCGGGTCGGCCATCTGGAGATCGGAGACATCCCTGTTTTGATCGCAGTATCGGCGGCTCACCGCGATGCGGCATTTGCAGCTTGCCGGTATTGTATCGACACCTTGAAGGAATCAGTGCCCATCTGGAAGAAGGAGGTGTTTGAAGATGGAGAGGAGTGGGTGGCTGCCCATCCGTGAGGTGGGGGCTGAAGCCCCATATCCGGGCATGTCCGGGGTCCCCGGCTTGAAAGCCGGGGCAAGAAATACCACGTGTATGAGTGCATGGGTCCAGCTCATCTCTTGCCGCAACCTTCAGGGTACGGTTGATGATCCCAAAGAAAAACCGGGGCTTTAGCCCCCATACCGCCACACCGGATATACCTCCCCTGCCGCATACACATCTTTGCCGACCGGCAGCTCCAGAAACCCATCTGCATCGACCAGATTGGCATGGTCACCGGAGCCACGTCCGGGAACGGGCGTCGCTAGCAGGCTCCCTTCTGGCGACATCGTCAGCGCAACCTGCAAAAAATAGGTCAGCGGTTTTCCGAATGAGAACGGCGCCGTCAAGACTGCAAAGTTCCTGGTGGACTTGAGTCCCATGGAGGTCTGCAACCAGGGGACTACATAACGCAACGTACCGACAAATGACGAGACCGGATTGCCTGGCAATGCGAAAACGGCCTTACCATCTTGCCTGGTCCCGAACCAGAACGGCTTGCCGGGTCGCTGGGCAACTCCGTGGAAGTGCTTCTTGACACCCAGCGCCTCGAGGGCCGCCGGAACATAGTCAAACTTGCCTTTAGACACCCCGCCACTGAGCACCAATGCGTGGTGGGTGGCCAACAGGTCCGCGAGTGAGGTCTCGATCTCTTGCTGGTTATCTCCCAGATGCACGATCGTACAGGCAACATGCTGTTCTTCGAGTAATGCGGCGACAGCATGGACATTGCTCCGGCGAATCTGATGGGGCAAAGGTGCGGTATCGATGGGTACCAGTTCATCCCCGGTGGAGATGACGGCAATCCTGGGTTGCTCCAGTACCTGTAAAGCAGATTTTCCGACCGTCGCCGCTACGCCAACGATCGCTGCATTGATCCGTTCACCGGCCGGAACAATCACGGATCCTGCTTTCCGGTCCTCGCCTTGATGATGCACGTTCTGCCCCTCTTTGACACCGGCATTGATCGTTGCAACTCCGTCCTCGATGGTCACATCCTCATACCGGATCACCGTATCCGCCCCTTGTGGTAATACCGCGCCCGTCATGATCTCGATGCATTGCCCCTTATCCCTTAACATCCCTTGCGGGGCTCCGGCACCGATGGTTTCCTGCACAGGGAAGGAGCGCCGGCCGGTTTGCCATGCCTGCCATTCGATCGCGATACCATCCATGGTCACACGTTCAAAGGGCGGGAAGTCGCGATCCGCCTTCAGTTCCTCAGCCAGCACCCGTCCTGGCGACTGGCCGAGTGATACCCTGGCTACGGCAAATTGAATGGAATGATCCAGAATGACACGTGTGGCCTGCTCAACACTGGTCATACTATCCTCCGATGGTTGACATGGATTCCGAAACCGGGCGTTGACGTTGACGTTGTTCGGCCTCCCAACCATCCCGGGCGCGGTTGGACAGTGCGTCTGTGAGCGCCTGCACCACCTGGGAGTCGGTCGCACCCTGGCGCATCAGGTCCTTGATATTGAAGATGCCGCCGTCGTACAGGCAGGTTTTGAGTACCCCCTGTGGCGTTACACGCAAGCGGTTGCAGGTGCCGCAGAACGTTCTCGAGAAGGCGGCGATGATGCCCACCGTACCCTTGAATCCCGGAATACGATAATTGGCGGATGTGGAGAATTGCGGGTCGGGTATTTTTTCGATCGTCGGATAGGCGCTCCTGATCTCCTCGAGGATACGCCGGTGATCCCACGGAATCCCGACCTCACGCGCCCCGGATCCGTTGAAAGGCATCTCCTCGATGAAGCGCACGCCGATCGGAAGATCGCGCGTGAGCCCGACCAGTGGTACGATGTCCTGCGTGTTGTGACCAGACATGACCACCGTATTGATCTTGGTTGGAATCCCCGAGGCCACGAGCCGATCAAAGGTCTGCATCACGTTGTCAAAGAGATCGCGCCGGGTGATCGCAAGAAACCGCTCCTTGTCGAGGGTATCCAGGCTGAGGTTGACGGATGCGATGCCCAGTTGCTTCAGGTCCCCGACCACATCGGCCGTGTAGGATCCGTTGGTCGTGATATGTACATCGCGAATCCCGGGAATGCCAACCAATTGTCCAAGGAACGACATCATGCCTTTCCGCACGAAAGGTTCACCGCCGGTGATGCGGATTTTGGTGACACCATGATCCGCAAGGAGCCGGACCAGACGAAGCATTTCCTCGTAGGTCAGCAGTTCTGTTCTGGGCACATAGTCGATGCCCTCTTCGGGCATACAGTAAAAGCAACGCAGGTTGCAGCGGTCGGTGACCGCCAGGCGCAGGTAGTTGATCCTGCGGCCATGGTTATCGTACAGCCGTTTCGTTGTTGCCTCAGACATGCGATGCAAATTACACAGATTCGGGCGACTCCTTCCGGAGACGGTCGCATTCATCTAACACGGCCTGCCAGCTAAGAGTTGCACATTGCAGGCGACCAGGATGGGCGCGAACGGCGGCAAATGCCTGCAGGCGTGGATCAAATTGCGGGGCCTCGCCCGCTCCATTCAGGAAGGCCAGTACTTGCTTGCAACGTGCACTCACCTCCAGTAGCGTGCGACCGCCCATCCCCGCCACCAACACGGCGGTGGCCGCCTTGGACACGGCACACCCATATCCTTGGAATGTCGGATTCTGCACATTCACGTCCAGATCGAAGGTGATTTGAAACTTGTCACCACAGTAATGATTGATAGCGTGTACCGTACATGCGCCCGAGGCATCCCTGGCAAAGTGCGGAGGGTTCTTGCTCAACTCCAGGATCACGGGATGGTACAGATCGGGCGTCCCTTGCACGGCTATTGGTATTGATTCTTGACCTGCACGATTTGTGCAATGATGCTCAGTGCGATCTCGCGCGCAGAAGTGGCGTGGATATCCACACCAACCGGGGCATGGATCCGGGCGATCTCTTCATCCTCGAATCCCGCTTCCTTCAGCCTTGCGACGCGCTTAGCGTGTGACTTGCGACTGCCCAACGCACCGATATACGCAACATCGGACCGCAAGAGGATCTGCAACGCCTGGTCGTCGATCCGTGGCTGATGACTGAGTGTCACAGCATAGGTAAACGAATCCAGTTCGATCTCCGCCAGGGCCTCCTCCGGCCAGGCCGTCACCAGCCGATCCGGTGGTGTCCGGAACGCAGTGCCTTCGGCGAACACGCCGCGCGGATCAATGACGATCGTTTGCAAATCGAACTGGCGGGCAAAGTGTACGAGGTCCGCCGTCACGTGCGCCGCGCCGATGATCAGCAATTTGCTGTCAGGCGGAACCACCTCCAGGAGATACTCCTGGTCTTCGATCCGGGTGAGCAGGTGTGCTCGATGTGCAAATGCGGTATAGGCCTGGCTGGCCAGCTCGCTTTCATCATCCATGCTCACGACCTCCGGCGGCCGACCGCCATCTGCTACCTGATGGGCTACCACAATCCCGCGATTTTCCTGAATCGCATCATTGACCTCTTGCCAGAATGCGGTGGAGCGTGCTGCACTCCCGTCGGTGAAAAATGGTTGGAGCAGGATCTGCACGCGTCCTCCACAGGTGAGCCCCACGTCCCACGCCTGCTCATCCGACACCTGGTAGTCCAGTATGCCACTGGAATCGTTGGCCCAGGCTTGCAAGGCATGTTTGACGACATCACCCTCCACGCAGCCCCCCGACACGGAACCCACCATGGTACCGTCGAGATGGATGGCCATGTGGGCGCCCGCACGACGAGGAGCGGATCCCCAGGTCTGGATGACGGTAGCCAGGACAAAGGGGTTCCTGGCTTCAATCCAGGCTCTGATTTGTGGAAGTGTCTCTTTCATGGACATCTTGATGATGAAGATGTGGTCAAGTTACCCAAGAAAGCAGGAATGGTGTGCCGGCAGTGTCGTGCTGTTGACAACGTATATCGTAGATATACGATGACATCGCATTTTTCTAAGATATGTCAACAGTGTCGAGTATTACGTAAACATCGAACTGATGGCAATTTTCTAACATATTTCACCAGGTTTGAGTATATCGTAGATATACGATGACATTACAGTTTCTGATCATACGTATCCGTTGCGCCACCCTCGCTTCATTGACTGCCTGTCACGGATCCTCAGCCCCGGCCATCTCAATCTCGGCGTACCACCCTGAAACTGCGTAATATTGTGGATGGCCGAGAACTTTACACACCTGGACGCAGAGGGAAATCCCGCCATGGTGGATGTCAGCGGCAAGGCAGTCACTCTGCGCACCGCCGTGGCGCAGTGCAAGATCGATCTGCCCGAGGTGGTCGCCAACCAGTTTTCGGGCGATGATCTGGTCACCAAAAAAGGATCCGTGATCCAGACGGCCATCCTGGCAGGGATCATGGCCGCCAAGCAAACCAGCACGCTCATTCCATTGTGTCATCCTCTGGGGCTGGAAGACTGCCAGGTGCGTATCGACCGCACGGCGCCTGACGTGCTCACGATCAGCTGTACGGCGCGGATCACCGGTAAAACGGGTGTGGAAATGGAAGCACTGACGGGCGCAAGTGTGGCAGCACTGACGATCTACGATATGTGCAAGGCCTTTTCGCACGACATCGTGATCCGGGATCTGCGCCTGATCAAGAAAACCGGGGGCAAACGGGACGTCGACAAGGAAAACACATGAGGCTGCCCCGTCTCTGCGGACTCGTTCTGGCGGGTGGCAAAAGCCGTCGCCTGGGCGAGGATAAATCCTTTCTCGACTTTCACGGCAAGCCCCAGTACGCCCATGCCGCTGATCTGCTGTCCCGGGAATGCGCGCAAGTCCTGATCTCGGTGCGGCAGGACCAGGATCTGCCGGCTTCATACACCCTCCTGCCGGACGATGACCCCGGGTTGGGTCCTTTTGGTGCCATTCTGACGGCATTGTCCGCCCATCCCGACTCAGCCTGGCTTGTACTTGCGGTTGACTTACCCTTGTTCGACCTGGAGGCACTTCGCGTGCTGGTGGCGCATCGCAACCCGGACAAGATCGTGACAGCTTTCGTGCACAATGAATGGCCTGAACCACTGGCTGCGATCTGGGAACCTGCCGCTCTGCAGAAGTTACGGACGTTCAAGACGGCAGGGAACTACAGCCCTACTGACCTCTTGCGCCAGGCGGATATCGAGACCGTTGTGCCGGCGCGTACCGAATGGCTCCTCAATGTGAATCGCCCTGAAGACCTGGACCAGGTGCGTGCCATCCTGCAGGCTCGCGGATAACCCTGCAATGTGTCATTTGAACGTGTGGCACGCACGTGAACCCTGTACGGCTACGCTACGCATACAGGGCGCACGCGTGAACACATGAACACATGAACCCTGTACGACTCCGCTACGCTGCGCATTCAGGGCGCACACATGAACCCTGTACGACTCCGCTACGCTGCGCATTCAGGGCGCACACATGAACCCT
>JAWWBX010000126.1:0-10913 GCA_033720735.1 Saprospiraceae bacterium | reverse complement strand
ATGCGAATATCAATAACTCAGCCGACAATAATCATTATGGCCTGAGGTCGGTCTTATCGGGCTCAGGTTCCGGGGATCATTATGGCATGAGCACTTCAATTACAGGCTCAGGCTCAGGGAATAAATATGGGCTGAATGCTCACCTTGTGAGTTTATCCATTGGAAATCACTACGGGACGCGTCATACGATCTATGGCGGCGGCAGCGGCACGCATTACGGCACCTATTCAAGTCTCACCGGATCTGGCTCTGGCGACAAGATCGGGAACTACTTCATCAACACGGGAAGCAGCAATGGAGATATCTACGGAGCTTATCAGAATATTGACAATTCAGGCAATGGAGAAAAGACCGGAACATATTCTGAAGTACAGGGCAACTCATCCAACATCTCAGCGTATGTACATGGTGCAAAACTCGTAGTCAGCGGTGGGCTCAATCAGGTGGCCGCGGTTTACGGTAATAAAATTGATATCAACGCCGAAGGCAGTTCAGATCAATATGGAAATCACATTTACATGAACGGAAATGGCACGGGACATGTATATGGGGCCCTTCACAATCTGCAAGGAGATGGCCCAGGCGTTCATTACGGAGTTCGCAGTACGCTTTATGGCCACGGGGATGGAAGCCACTATGGTACTTCAAATTTCCTGGCTGGAACAGGTAACGGGTCACAATTCGGTACACAAAATTTTATAAACAATTCCGGAAGCGGGAATCACTACGGAGTGTACAATGACATGTCAGGTGGTGGATCCGGGCCCAACTACGGAATGTACTCCCTGCACGTGGGTAATGGAACCGGTCAACAATACGGCACCTACACAGGAATGTCCACAACCGGCAACGCTTCACACTTTGGACACCGCGTCCAGCTATCTGGCACGGGGTCGGGAAACAAATATGGAATCTATGTGAATATCAACGAAACCGCGGGCGGTGCACACTATGGCGGGTACTTTAACGCCCCCAGTGGCAATGCGGCTGTCTTCAATCAGGGACACGTGATCGTCAATTCAGCAGGTGGCAGTTATGACTTCAGAGTGGAGTCAGACGACAAAACACACATGTTGTTTGTCGACGGAAGCCAGAATGAGGTAGGCATCGGCACCTCCACCCCGGCAACGACTCTCGATGTAGAAAACAGTGATAACACCGGAGAAATCATGCGCATCACCAACACCAGCACGAACACAGATGCAGACGGGGTGCGCATACAAGTAGGGCCAACCTCAAATCCCCCAAGTACGAATAAATTCATTGCCTTCCGTGATGGTGACGGCACGCTGATCGGCCAAATCACCGGCAATGGTTCCGGAGGGACGATCTACAATACCACCTCAGACCGCAGGCTCAAACAAAATATCACGCCCTACACGAAGGGCCTTGACCTCATTCAACAGATCTATCCGAGGCAATTCGAAATGATATCAGCTCCGGGCCAGGTCGAAATCGGGTTTATTGCCCAGGAACTATACGAGATCATGCCACAGATCGTATCTGGCACACCTGGCAACCCAATTGACGATCCGATGATGGTGGATTACAGCAAGGTGACGCCAGTGCTGGTCTCTGCAGTGAAAGAACAACAATCGTTGATTGAAGAGCAATCAAAATTAATCGCAGATCTGCTCACCAGAATTGAGAAACTGGAAGGCCAGACACAGGGGAGTCGATAGCCCTTGATCGCCCCGCAGGGAAGATCACATCATCTGCAACAAACAGCCTGGGAAGTATCTCAGATGTTGAACACCATGTTGCGCGCGATCAGGATGTCCTTGAGATCGTGCAACACCTTGTATTCATTGGGCAGGACTTTCTTGAAGGTCTCCTTGACGGCAAAGAACGCACCGCGGTCGACAAGGTATTTGGCCTTTGACGTCACCAGGTCGAGATCTCCCTTGATCAGCTTGCGCAACGAAGGGATATCATGCCAGTCGCCCTGGATCGCCACCGTGTTGACCATCGTGCCGTCTTCATCCTCCATGAGGCCCAGTGAAATCACATAGGGGTTGTTCTCATCCAGATCGTACTTGGCGATCTGCTCGAACGGAATACGCCACGAGTCATCAAAATCGGTGTTCTCCAGGAAGACCTCAAGGCCTTTTTCATGCCACCGGTAGACGATGACCCTAACTTTATCCAGTACGTGCATGACAGTGAATTCTGGCTCAATATATCTAAAATAAAACTCAGTCCAGTTTGTTCGCTTCCAGGATGATCGTGTAGAAAGAAATGGCCATCAACAGCAATTGTTCACGGTCATTCATGGTTTCCATGATCTCAAATGCGCGGGGATTGACGCGATCCACGCGCTGGGCTTTCATCAGGTGTGCCACCTCGCGGTCCCAGATCACGACGCTGTAGTGGTCGGGCGTAAAATCGTTGCGCCGTCCGAGCAAGCGCTTTCTGTTGCTGTACATCAACCCGTCATCCGTGATGTGCCCGACGTGCTCACGGTCGATAAAGAACTGTGCCTTGCTTTTCTTGCCACGGAAGATAAAATCATGGCTCTGTGTGGCGGCGTAGATCAGAAAATTGCGGCTTCCGCGGATGTAGTTCTTATAGCCATAGACCAGCATCGGTTCGTTGTAGATCGAGTAGAAAACGCCCTTCAGGATGCGATCCCACGTTTGTTTGATCCATTTGTTCTGTTGATTGAGGGAGAACAGCTCCATTTCGTTTTCCTTCTCCCAGGGGATCAGCTGTTCTTTCCACTCACTCGTCTCACGCGAGATGGTGGCCAGGTCTTTCTGGATGCGGCGCTGGGTAGGCGCCATCTTTAACGTAACGCGGAGGAAGTCCTCTATCATGTGCTGGACGGATAACGGGGCGAAGATAGGTGTTAGGGATGATTCAGCCGGCCGGGCTAAAGCCCGGAAACGGCGGTTCTGACCACCCCCGGCCTGAAGGCCGGGGCAAGAAAGGATTCAAGGCGATGAGATTTAGAAAGGTCAACCCAAGTGAGTTCACCTGAGTTCCGTCCGGGGCAAAGGACCGGGGCAATCACCAAATTCTCTGGCCGCGCCTCCAGGTCGGAGTACCCGGGTTTGAAGAAGTTGGAGCTAGAGGGCCGACATCGACCCCTCTGGTTGAACGTCGGCCTAAGAGCCGGGGAAGACAGACTTCAGCTTATGGTGAGATTGAGATGCCCACCCCAAATGCAATCACCGACCTCCGAAAATGGGACCGGCAATCGCAAAAATTCTCTGGCCCCAACGTTGCCTGGTCGCCGAAGCGCGACGCGAAGGAGACAGGCCGGGGGTACAAGAATCCGTGAGTCACAGGGCCTTTTAGCCCCGACGTATCACCTTTACAAATAGGACTTGAGCTTGTTGCGGTTGAAGGATTTCCGCAGGCGCCGGATGGCACGTTCCTTGATCTGGCGGACACGCTCACGCGTGAGACCATACAACTCACCGATCTCTTCAAGGGTCAGCGACTTCTTACCATTCAGGCCGTAGTAACAGCTGAGCACCTCGACTTCGCGGGGTGAAAGGATGGACAACCCCTCGCGCACCTCAGCCTTAAGGGACTCCTCCATCAATTTCAGATCGGGCTGGGTCTCATCGTCGGTGGGCATGATGTCCAACATCGTCGAACTGCCCTCGTCGCTGGAGATCGGCGCATCGAAGGACAAATGACGCGTGTTGCCCTCCAGCATGCGGGCTACTTCACGTGGACGCAGCTCGAGTAAATCAGCCAGCTCCTGGTGGGTGGGCTCGCGTTCAAACTCCTGGACGAACGAGAGATACGCTTCGTTGACCTTGTTGTATGACCCGACCTTGTTGAGCGGCAGGCGCACGATCCGGCTATACTCGACGATCGCCTGCAGGATCGACTGGCGGATCCACCAGACTGCATACGAAATGAATTTGAATCCCTTGGTCTCGTCAAAGCGGCGCGCCGCCTTCATCAATCCCACATTCCCCTCATTGATCAGATCGGACAGGGACAAGCCGTGATTCTGGTATTGCTTGGCCACGGAAACGACAAAGCGCAAGTTGGCCTTGGTCAGCTGCTCCAGTGCGTCGTGGTCACCAGCCTTGATCCGGCGTGCGAGTTCAGCCTCCTCCTCCGCGGTGAGCATGTCGATCTTGCCAATATCATTGAGATACTTGTCCAGGGAAACGCTTTCCCTGTTCGTAATCTTATTGGTGATCTTGAGCTGTCGCATTGAGGAACAACTGATTTTTTGAGCCGCACTGCGTCGTGCTTGAAGTTGAAGGCAAGCTTGAACCACATCACAATCTCGACCTGCGCACCGCTGATGGAACGACGACGCTACTAGAAGAAAGTACGTAAAATCCTCACAAATAGTTCACCCCCGTAAACAGTGTCACGGGGGTGCCAGAATGTAACCGTTTTTGTTGAGCAGAATGCCTCTGCTGCTAGTCCTGGTTGTTGTCCTCGTGGACGGAGTGCTTGGGCTCCTGGTCGCGTTCGTTCTGATCGCCTTTGTGGTCTTCACGGTCTTCACGCTGCTGGTCGCGACGTTCATCGTGCGGATGGTCACGGCGGCGGTCGTCACGGCGGTCATCACGACGGCGGTCGTCACGGCGGCGGTCATCACGGCGGCGGTCATCACGGCGGTCGTCACGGCGACGATCGCGCGGACGATCCTGCCGACGGTCGTCATCGCCTTCTTTGCGTGGTGGACGCGGCATCAGTGCTTTGCGCGACAGCCGGTACTTGCCCGTGCGTTTGTCGATATCGATGAGCTTGACCCGCACCTTGTCGCCGACGGTAAAGACGTCCTCGATATTCTCAATGCGCGAATGCGACACCTCGGAGATGTGGAGCAAGCCGCTCCGCGACATGAAGTCGACGAACACCCCGTACGGCATGACCGTAGCGACGGTCGCTTCGTATTCATTGCCGATCTCAGGCACATGCGTGATCTTGGCAATCTTCTCCTGGGCGGCCTTGACCGACTCGCCATTCGAAGCGTAGATATTGACAATCCCCTTGCCGTCGACCTCGTCGATATTGATCGTCGTGCCGGTCGCCTCCTGCAGTTCCTGGATCACCTTGCCGCCAGGACCGATCACAGCCCCGATAAAGCTCTTGTCGATGATCATCTCAACGACTCTCGGCGCATGCGGTTTGAGTTCCGGACGCGGCTCGGCAATTGTCTTGTTCATCTCCTCCAGGATATGGAGGCGGCCATCGCGCGCCTGCTCGAGAGCCTGTTGCAGCAGTTCGTACGGCAGCCCGTCGATCTTGATATCCATTTGGCAGCCTACAATGCCCTTGGCCGTACCGGTTACCTTGAAGTCCATATCACCGAGGGCATCTTCGTCACCGAGAATATCGGTGAGGATGGCGTGCCGCTCACCGTCTGAGATCATCCCCATGGCGATCCCTGATACAGGAGCCTTGAGCTTGATCCCGGCGTCCATCAGTGCCATCGAACCGGCGCATACAGTGGCCATGGATGATGAACCATTGGACTCGAGGATGTCGGAAACCACACGGATGGTGTAGGATTGCTCATCCGGGAACACCTGCCTGATCGACCGGCCCGCCAGATTAGCGTGACCCACCTCGCGCCGGCCTGGCCCGCGCATGGGCTTGACCTCCCCAACAGAAAACGCCGGGAAGTTGTAGTGCATAATGAAATTCTCGAAGCTGAAGTTGAGTGCGTGATCGAGCATCATCTGGTCCTGCTTGGTACCCAGCGTCACCGAAGTGAGGGCCTGGGTTTCACCACGGGTGAAGATCGCAGATCCGTGGGTGGAGGGCAGGTAGTCGATCTCGGTCCAGATGGGCCGGACTTCATCGAAGCGGCGTCCGTCGAGGCGCACCTGTTCGCTCAGTACCATCTCACGGATGATCTCCTTCTTCAGTTTGCCGAACAGCTCGTCGACCTCGCCTCCTTTCTCCTCCATGTACTCCTCGCCATGCTCCTCGAGCAGCTGCTCCTTCAGACTGGTGAGGATCTCGTCAAAGCCTTCCTTGCGCTCGTGCTTGGCCAGCGCACCTTTCGCGATCTGGTAGATCTTGTCCGCGGCGAAGGCTTTCACTTTTGTTTTCAGCTCCTCATCTTCTTCCGGGATCTCCACTTCGCGTTTGGTGGTCGCTCTATCACCGACTTGCTTTGCCAGATCGAGTTGCGCCTGGCATTGCGGCTTGATTGCATCGTGACCGACCTTGATCGCTTCGATCAGGTCCGCTTCGGAACATTCCTTGGCTTCACCTTCGACCATCATGACGTTGTCGAGCGTGGCAGCCACGATAATATCGAGATCTGCTGCTTCCACCTGCGGGCGCGTGGGATTGACGAGCCATTCTCCATTGACACGTGCTACGCGCACTTCAGAGATCGGACCGTCCCACGGAATGTCCGAGACACTCAGCGCGGTCGATGCCGCGAGGGCGGCCAGACAGTCCGGCAACGCGTCTTCGTCAGCAGAGATCAAATTGATGATGACCTGGGTGTCATTCATGTACCCTTCTGGAAACAATGGCCTGATGGCCCGGTCAACCAGGCGTGAGGTCAGGACCTCGTAATCCGAGAGTTTGGCCTCACGGCGGAAAAAGTTGCCGGGGATCCTGCCCGCTGCGGCAAATTTCTCCTGGTAGTCAACAGAAAGGGGGAACCACGCCTGTCCTTCTCGGGCTTCGTGGTTGGATACGACGGTGGCCAGCAACATGGTGTCGCCCATACGCACAACGCATGAGCCATGGGCCTGAGTCGCGAGTTTGCCAGTTTCAATGGTCACTTCCCGCCCGTCGGGCAGCTGGAAGGACTCCTTTAAAGGGATCTGATTTCCCATAATATGATGTTTAGATGTGATCCGGATGTGTGATGCGCCAACGTGCTCGGCAGAGATGACAGTGCAGGCACGAGGAGGCGGAACTCATCGACAAATCCAGGATTCGTTTGTGATCAAATAAGGCTGCAACCGGGGAGTTGCAGTCAAGCTGTTACTTCCGGAGACCGAGCTTTTCAATGAGTTCCCTGTACTTGTTGATGTCTTTCTTGGCCAGGTACTGCAGCAGTCTCCGGCGCTTACCGACAAGCGTCAGCAGGGCGCGCCGGCAGGAATGATCCTTCTTGTTGTCTTTCAGATGCGCAGACAGGCTCTGGATCCGGTAAGTAAACAAGGCAATCTGTGCCTCCGGAGAACCCGTGTTGTTGTCGGCGCCACCATACTCGCTGAAGATTTCCCGCTTTTTTTCGGTCGTCAAATAGGTCGCCATTTGTTCGAAATCTTTCTTCTAATTGTTGTTCTTCCTTCTAAATCGGCGCAAAGTTACATTTTTAACGGACAGTTACGGCGCTTTGACAGGCATATTTTTAGCGCGTCTTGGCGGCGTTCCAGAGGGCATCCATTTCCTGTAACGTCATGTCTGCCAGTGGTTTGTCGGCCTGTGCCTCGATATACTCGAAGCGCTCCTTAAACTTGCGATTGACACGTTCGAGAGCCATCTCAGGGTCGATGCCGATGTAGCGGGCATAGTTGATCAGGGAAAACAGGATATCTCCAAACTCGTCTTCAAGCCGGGTGTGATCGGCCTCTGCCGGATCCAGCGCGCGAAATTCGCTGATCTCCTCCTCCACTTTCTCCCATACCTCGTGGGCACTCTCCCATTCAAACCCGACCTGCCTGGTCTTTTCCTGCATGCGGTATGCCTTGACCATGGCTGGCAACGCGTTGGGAATGCCGGACAGAACCGACGTCTTGCCTTCAGCGATCTTGATCGCCTCCCAGTTGCGCTTGACCTCCTCTTCACCAGAGACCTCGACGTTGCCATAAATGTGAGGATGGCGTCGGATCAGCTTTTCACATTCCGTATGAATGGCATCGGCGATATCAAAGGCACCCAGCTCTTCCGCAATGCGCGCATAGAACACCATGTGGAGCATCAGGTCACCAACCTCTTCGCGGATCTCTGCGACGTCTGCGCTCACGATCGCATCTGCCAGCTCGTAGACCTCCTCGAGAGTGAGGTTGCGCAGGCTCTCAAAGGTCTGCTTGCGATCCCAGGGACACTGCTCACGCAGTTCGTCCATGATGCGGAGCAGGCGCCCGAACGCCTCCTGTTTCTGCGCGTAAGACTTGCGGTCCATCAACGAATGATTGCTAATTTTGTTAAATATTCGACGCGGCGGGTATCCGCGATCAAAGGTAACGAACGGAGCGCAGCATGTCCCAATTTGTCTCAACACTGATCATTGTTTTCGGATTCATCCTGGTGTCATTCTTCCTGATCAACATCCGGCACATCTTTACCGGGAAGGAATTCCGTGGCACGTGCGCGACCAACAATCCCATGCTCAAATCAAAAATGGGCGAATGCCAGGTCTGCGGGCGCCAGGAAGGGGAAGAATGCAAAATGCCGGAACCCGGCAAGGCAGGAGCCTGATCTTTACATTATTCAGTCGAAACTGCTAATCGAGAAAGTGACCCATCAGGTCCTTCTTGGTCTTGAGGTAATCCTCGTTGATCTCGTGCGGCTTGATCTTGATCGGCACCCGTTTTACGATACGGATCCCGTCTTTGCTCAATGAGGCGACTTTTTCCGGGTTGTTGGTGAGCAGCTGGATCTCCTTGACCCCCAGATCTTTCAGGATATAACTCGCAATCTCGTAGGTGCGTTCGTCGGCTTCAAATCCCAGCTGATGGTTGGCGTCGATGGTGTTGAGCCCCTCATCCTGAAGGTTGTATGCCTTCAGTTTGTTGATCAGCCCGATCCCGCGGCCTTCCTGCCGCAGGTAGAGCAACACCCCGCGTGCCTGATAGATCGACTCCAGCGAACGGCGGAGTTGCTGCCCGCAATCGCACCGCATGGAGGCGAACAGGTCGCCGGTGAGGCACTCCGAGTGTACGCGCACGAGCGGTGCTCCGGTTGGTTTGAAATCGGGATGGACAATGGCCAGATGTGGCAGCCGGTCACTCGACTTTTCTGCATATGCAAGGACGTCGAATGTGCCCCATCGGGTTGGCAGGCGCGCCGCGACTTGTTTCTTCATGCGTATTGACAACTACGAAGACCTTGCTGCGAAGGTACAACACGTAGTTCAACGGGATTAGACTGGAAAAGGTTTGGAGGAATCTGCCTGAATATCAGTGCTTCTTCCTCATCAGGCCCACATTCATCGCGAGTCCCAATCCGCTGATCAGGAACACCACCAGGGCAATCGATACAATCAACATGATCCTTTTACCATTGAGAGAGTACTACGTCTTCGGGTTGTCACGAATTTGAAAAAAAATATATGAAATCCGGACTCCGCCGTCCGGTTTTTTACATATTTATTCTACATATATTAATTTCCCAAATATCTTGATAATCAAGACGTTGGTGGCTTTTCCGGCCGCGGGTTCATGACATCAAGCTGGTGGTGGATCGACTCCTGGTGGATCGCCTTGAACAACTCCTCGATAAACTCAGCCGTCAGCGCGTTTCCGGTACCCTGTTGTACGGCGCGTTCGAGGATGCGGCGCCATCGCTCGGGTTGCAGGATAGCAATGTCATGCTCGTTTTTGATATCCCCGATGTTGCGCACCAGATGCATGCGCTCCGCCAACACCTGCAAGAGCCGGTCGTCAAGGCGGTCGATCTCGCGGCGCAGACGATCAATATCCGGATGGACTGCCTGAACATCCAGTTGCCGGTTGCGGATATGTAATCCATCAATGAGCTGGCGAAACGACGCAGGTGTGATCTGCTGGGCAGCGTCACTCAAGGCCTGATCCGGTTCCGGATGCACTTCGACCATGAGCCCGTCGTATGCCAGGTCCATGGCAATCTGGGCAACATCGGCCAGCAGGGCGCGGCTACCGGCAATATGACTGATGTCACACAGCAGCATCAGATCCGGGCGCTCGGTGCGCATGTCGATCGGGATCTGCCAGATTGGCGAATTGCGATACTTTTTGTGGTTGAAAAAGCTGAAGCCGCGATGTACGAGGGCAATGTCGGTCAGGCCTGCCGCTTCCAGGCGCTCCACGCCTCCCAGCCAGAGCCGGAGATCCGGGTTGACCGGATTCTTGACCATGACGGGTATGGAGACGCCTCGCAGCGCATCCGCGATCTCCTGGACCAGAAAGGGGTTGACGGTCGTACGCGCACCGATCCACAGCACATCGATGCCATGGGACAGAGCGAGCTCCACATGGCTTGCATTGGCCACTTCGGTGCTGACCATGACACCCGTGGCTGTACGTACATCCTGCAACCACTTGAGGCTTTCCACTCCGTTGCCCTGGAATCCCCCGGGACGCGTGCGTGGCTTCCACACACCCGCGCGCAGTATGTCGATGCCTTGCGTCTCCAACGCCTGGGCGACAGCTGCAAGCTGGGCCGGCGACTCGGCACTGCACGGGCCCGCCACGAGAAACGGGGTGTTGCGTGTACGTACAAAGACCGGCGATGTCTCGATTCCGTTCATGTCATGTAAACAACAGGACCGCCATTTGGATGTGCCAAAATAATCATTGCCCGCGCGGGCACGCACTTTCCTTTAAGAGTAATTTAACGTTCGCCTTTTTCAGATGCCTTTGCGAGAGTGGCTACCTTTAAAGCCGCCAAACGATTACAACCATGCACACTCCGCGATTTGTCAAGACACTCCTCTTCCTTCTTGCTGCGATCCTGATCGGCGGGCAGGCTCCGGCACAAGCTCCGCAGCGCATGACCTCCGGAGAGATCTACAACGCCATCGAGAAACTGGGTGTATTGGGAACGGCCTTGTACGTGGCCGCACATCCCGATGATGAAAATACCCGGTTGATCAGCTATCTCTCTAACGAGCGCAAGGTCCACACCACCTATTTGTCACTGACGCGCGGCGACGGCGGCCAGAACCTGGTAGGGCCCGAGATCAGAGAATTGCTTGGCCTGATCCGCACCCAGGAGTTGCTGATGGCGCGTCAGCTCGATGGCGGCCACCAGCGCTT
>JAWWBX010000125.1:0-10946 GCA_033720735.1 Saprospiraceae bacterium | reverse complement strand
CGTTTTCAGACAAGGACTATCTCACCCACAAGCATGATATCAAATGCAATCCGGCGATCAAACTGGAGGCTGACAGGAAGGCCATCGTGGGGGCGGTACGCAGCGGTGTGATCGATGTCATCGCAACTGACCACGCTCCGCACACGCGCCAGGAGAAGGACCAGCCTTACCTCGAGGCCCCATCAGGACTCCCTTTGATACAACACCCCCTGGTCCTCCTGCTCCAGTTGCACCACGCGGGAGAGCTGCCGATCGAGATCGCCATTGAGCGCGCCTGTCATGCGCCCGCGAAATGCTTCAACATCGTGGATCGGGGCTACCTGGACGAAGGGTGCTACGCGGATGTGGTGGTGGTGGATCCTGCTGTAAGGTGGACAATCCATCGCGAGGGACTCCATTACAAATGCGGCTGGTCGCCGCTCGAAGGGCACGAGGTGCAGGGCCAGGTGGAACGCACCTTTGTCAACGGCCGCCAGGTCTACGACAGAGGTCAACTCCGGATCGACCAACCGGGCATGCGCTTGCAATTTGACCGGTAGCAATGAAGAAGGCCAAGCCATTGTACTTCCTGGCTGTGGTGCCCCCGGAACCCGTATTGACCGAGGTTTACGCGTTTAAAGAGATTGCCGCCACACGCTTCGAAAGCCGGCGGGCACTGCGCTCCCCGGCACACGTTACTCTTGTTCCGCCCTTCCGGATCGATGAGCAGGAACACCGTGCCTTGCTGAAGGCCATGCATGCGCGACTCAAACATCAGCCGGCGTTCGCACTCACACTTTCGGGATTTGCGGCCTTCCCTCCACGCGTCATCTTTGTCGAGGTTGTCCCCTCGCCACCGCTTGATCAACTGTACCGGGAGGCCTGGTCAGTGATGTCTGCAACTCTGGGAGCGAGCATGCCGGCACGGCCGTTCCATCCGCATATGACCGTGGCGTTCAAGGACCTGCGGCGAGCGCGGTTTGCGGAGGCATGGCGCTATTTCTCGGAGATCGCATACGACCGGACATTTGACGTCGACCATCTCGTCCTGTTTCGGCATGAACCCTCCGGATGGGAAACGGATGTGGTCATACCTTTTGGTGCTGACAGGTCGTAAGTTGGCCGCTGGTGGCGACGGCCCGTGCAGGACAGCGTGAGTCGGGAAACTGGAAACGTTTCGAATTTCGTCGAAATTCGAAATGACATTATAATCAGTATATCAGATCATTATCTGCCATGGTTTCAAGTATGAGTTTAATAAATGTAAGGCGGTTGATACAGTCGCTCGCGCGATCACAACATCTCTGCCAGCGTGCCACGCTGTACGATCTCGATGCGCCCACGGTCATTCTTGCCGATGCGGATACATTCCGTCACAGGGTCGTGTTCGAGAAACAGGATATAATCAGCGGCAATGGCTTCGTCAAAAAAGGCCTGTTTCTCCTTGAGGGTCTGCAGGGGGCGCACATCATAGCTCATGACATAGGGCATGCGGACATGCATCGATGAGGGCAGAAGGTCCGCACAAAACGCGACGGTTTGGTTGCCAATGCTGATCAACGGGATCATCATCGCCTCGGTATGTCCGTAGGCAAAAAATACCCTGATACCATCAAGCCAGCTGGTATGTTGCTCCTCGTCAATGAACTGCAACACACCGTGCTCCGCAAGCGGCACAATGTTCTCCCGGAGAAAGGAAGCACGCTCGCGTGGATTGGGTGCAATGGCCCAGTCGTAATGACGTGCATTGGTCCAATATACGGCATTGGGAAAGGTGGGCACGATCTCACCAGCTTCGTTGCGACGCAGCGCACCGCCACAGTGATCAAAATGCAGGTGCGTAAGAAAGACATCTGTGATATCGTCAGGGGTGTATCCCAACTGGGCCAGACTACCGGTCAGAGTGTGGTCTCCGTGCGGATGAAAATGCGACATGAATTTCTGATCCTGCTTGGTCCCGATGCCGGTGTCGATGAGGATCCGCCGCTCTTGATGCTCAACGAGCAGGCAGCGCAAAGCCCAGGTGCAAAGATTGTTCTCGTCGGGGGGATTGAGTTTTTCCCACAATACGCGGGGCACAACGCCGAACATGGCGCCCCCATCGAGTTTGAACTTCCCGGCATTGATGCTATGCAGTTGCATATCAGGAAAACCCGATTTTTTGCGGCTGCGTGGTCCTGTGCTTGCGCAGCGTACCCATTTGCAGGGCCGCAATGGCGGCTTCATCACCCTTGTTCCCCAACTTGCCTCCTGCACGCGCCATGGCCTGCGCGTGATCATTGGGGGTCAGGACGCCGAAGATCATCGGGATGGAAGAAGTCAGGCTCAGTTGCATCAGGCCGTTGGCCACTGCCTGGGAGATATATTCGTCATGACGGGTCTCACCTTTGATGACGCAGCCCAGACAAATGATCGCGTCAAACTTTTCGCCGGTAGCCAGCAAACGCGCACCCATGGGCAACTCGAACGAGCCAGGTACCCGCTGCGTCACGATGTCGTTTTCAGACACCCCATGCGCCAGCAGGGTGGCCCTGCAGCCTTCCAACAGCTTGTCTGTGATATCGCGGTTCCAGTCGGAGACCACAATGCCGATGTGCAGCCCAGCGCCGGACGGGATGTCGGAGGCCGGAGTTTGCCGTGATGCTTTTGTCGCCATACTGCCTGATCCAAAAATAAAAAAAGCTCCACCGGGTGGAGCCTGTTGGTCAAGGTGACCTTTACTTGGCCGCGACTGCGCTCAGGTATTTGTCAATATCCTGACCGATCGTGGAGTTGGGGTACTCATCCTTGATCCGCTGATACATCTCGCGGGCCCGGTCCGGCTGTCCCTGTCGCTCGTAGAGCATCCCCAGTTTCTTGAGATAGAACGGCGTGAGGAGGTCATTATCGGCGGCATCGACGGCTTTGCGATAGTTGGTGATCGCGCCATCCCAGTCTTCCAACTCGGAGAGTGCATCACCGAGGGCTCCGAATTTCATGATCGGCGTGACCTGCCCGTCGGCCTTGAAATTGCGCAGGAAGTCAGCTGCTGCCTCGTATCGCCCCAGGTTCAGGTAACAAATTCCGGCGTAGTAATGCGCCAGGTTGGCCGCCTGTGTTCCGCTGTAGTTGTCGATGATATCGAGAAATCCGTCATAGCCTCCCCCCGGCGCATCGAGTGCCAGGGCGAACGAATCGCGCTCAAACTGGAACTGTGCCTGGAACATCTGTTCCATGGCTTGCTGGTTGCGCGGTTTCTTGTACAGGTTGTGATAGGCAAACAAGCCCCCGATCACGAGGACCACGGCTGCCAGCACGCCCAGGACGAGCAGCTGGTTGCGCTCGAAAAAATCCTGTGCCTGTTCTTTCGCTTCGACGATGTCGACGAGCGTCTCGTCTGATTTCTTCTGTTTTCTTCTGGCCATAAGGCGCATGCGTTGTTTAAAATCCGCGCAAAGATAGTGATATGAATCATATTAAATTACCCTGTCCGATGTGGGCAGGATCACCTTGTGCACCCCTGCATTCAGGCTGGGCCGGGGCCCTTCATCAGGTCAGGAACGGGTAGTCTTCCTGGGTGTAGTTGTCGGTGTACAATTCGGACGGATCGGGGAAGGGAGACTCGTCTGCGAACGCTACGGCTTCCTCGATTTCTTCCTTGATGGCCTCCTGGATCTTCTTGAGCTTGTCGGCGTGGTCGCCCATGCCGAGGATCTTGTCTTCCAGCCTTGCGATCGGGTCACGCTGCTTGTACTCTTCGACCTCTTCCTTGCTCCGGTAGCGTGCCGGATCGGAAACCGAGTGGCCGCGATAGCGGTAGGTCTTGATCTCCAGAAAGTAAGGTCCGTTGCCAGTACGCACGTGCTCGGCGGCTTCGTACATGGCGGTATATACGGCCTCTACATCCATGCCATCGACAGCACTTGCCGGCATATCGTAGCCGAGAGCCAGCTTGTGGATTTCGTTGACGTTGCTGGTGCGCTGGGTTGAGGTGCCCATCGCATACCCGTTGTTTTCGCAGATGTAGAGCACGGGGAGGTTCCACAGCATTGCCATATTGAATGATTCGTGCAGCGCTCCCTGCCGCGCGGCACCATCACCGAACATTGTGATGCAGATGTTGTCTGAAGCGCGGTATTTCTCGGCAAATGCGATCCCGGTTCCGATCGGGATCTGCGCCCCGACGATGCCGTTGCCACCGAAGTAGTAGTGTTCTTTGGAGAAGAAATGCATACTTCCGCCTTTGCCCTTGTTGATGCCCGTTTGCTTGCCAAACAGCTCGGCCATGCATTCTTTACTGCCGATACCACGGCTCATGGCGGTACCGTGCTGCCGGTAGGCCGTGACGACCGGATCTTCCGGGCGAATGGCATTGGTCATGGCCCCGGCGATCGCCTCCTGGCCGATGTAGACATGGAGGAAACCCCTGATCTTGTTTTGCGAGTACATCATCAACGCTTTCTCCTCAAAGCGCCGGATGCGCAACATCATCTCATACCACGCGAGGTGGGTGTCCAGACCGTGTTCGGTCTTCTGAGAAGCCTTCCCTTTGGCCGCCGGTTTGTTTTCCACGACTTCTGCCATAATATTCGACTTACATTTACGTGTTGATCTCCGGTCAAAGATAGCAGTTTCGCAAACACACCTGGTCAACGCAACCTCCTGCCACCTTGATCAAATCACTTAGTATCAGAAACTTCAAGAACTACGAAAGGTTGTCTGCCGCGTTTCGCCCGGGCATCAATTTTTTCGTGGGGAAGAATGGAGTGGGCAAGACCAACTTGCTGGATGCGATTCACTATCTGGGGGTGACCCGGAGCTTCCTGACACCGCAAGACAAGTACAACGTGCGGTTTGACACGGATTTCTTCAGGATGGAAGCACTGGTCGGGAGGGCCGGACACGAACAAACAATAGTGGCTAAGGTGAAGCCCGGCCAGTTGAAGGAGTTCGCTGTCGACGGGGTGAAAATAGAGCGACTGGGCGATCACCTCGGCTTTTTGCCGGTCATCGTCCTGGCCCCGCAGGACCAGATGCTGATCACCGGTATCAGTGCCGATCGCCGCCGCTTTGTCGATTTCTATCTGTGTCAGACCGACCCGGCCTACCTGGGCAGCCTGAGCTTGTACAACCGGCTGTTGAATCAGCGCAATGCCGCGCTGAAGGAAGGGGGTTGGCATGTTGATCGCGATCTGGTCATGACGTACACGGACAACATGGTGGAGCCGGTTGACCGCATCGCCGCAGCACGAGAGGCGTTTGTCGCCGCGCTGCAACCGCGCGTGGTGCACCATTACCAGCAGATCAGCGACAACGAAGTTGATATCAGGCTGACTTACCGGACCACATGCCGGCAGGCAGATTTCAGACACCGGACGGAGGAGGCATTCGACCGCGACCGTGCCCTGGGACGCACAACTTTCGGGATCCATCGCGATGACATCCTATTTGACCTGGGGGAGCAGCCGGTCAAGCGCTTCGGATCACAGGGACAGTCCAAGACCTATCTGATCGCACTGCATCTGGCGCTCTGTGACGTGCTGCGCGCACGCAACCAGGTGCCTCCGGTGTTGCTGCTCGACGATATCTTTGACAAACTGGATGACCAGCGTGTGCGTCATCTGGTGGATACCCTCGGACGACATGACTTTGGTCAGGTCTTCATCACCGATGCCCGGCCCGCGCGCATTGAGCAGGTTTGTACCGAGATCGCAGCCGAAGCCCGGGTCATGTATCTCGCCGACAACGCCATCGACGATGTCAGGGATTATCCGGACAATTGACGATCTTGCCGGTGAGACGAGCATTTGCTATCCGTGATCAACAAGAATGACCACCGGCTTTCTGACCTGTTGCAGGTCTTCGTGCAGGACCGGCGCTTCAAGCCGCATCTGTTCGAAAAGAAGATCGAACAGGGGTGGAGAGAAATGATGGGCCCCTGGGTTTTCCGTGAGACAAGGGCTGTGCGGCTCAGGGGACAAACGCTGGTCATCGAGATAGAGTCTGCGGCTCTCAAGCAGGAGCTGCACTACACCCGTGACAAGATCTGCGTACGGGTCAACGAGATGCTTGGTGAAGAATACGTCACTGAAGTGATCATCAAGTGATCAGGCACGCTGCTGAGTGCCTTGCTTTCGCCCTTTTTTCTTCCCCTTTGTCTTGGCAGCAAGTTGATATGCCCGGTAGGCATTTACGGCACCACCGCTGATGGAAAGCTCGTGGGCATCGACCATCGTATCGGTGCCGGGCTTGATCACCTGCCCTTCAATGGGGGTGGCGGAATCCAGAAGGATCTGCCTGACCTGCTGTGCCGTGAGCCCGGGAAAATGGGAACGGATGAGAGCCGCCACGCCGGCGACGACCGGTGCGGCAAAGCTGGTGCCGCTCGAAAACTCGTAGCTATCGTCGGGCGCCGTTGAGTAGATCATCATGCCGGGGGCGAACAGGTCAACGGATTTCTTCCCGTAGTGCGAGAACGGCGCAATCGCGTGCTTGCCTTGCTCGAGGTTGAGGGCGCCCACATCGATCCAGTTGTCCGCCTCCTTCTTGCCAAACAAGCCCGACTTCTCGAAATACCTGATGGGGTAGTGCGGCTCCAGATCGTTGTTGATCGAACCGTTGCCAGCCGCATGCACGAGCAAAACATCATGTTTGCGTGCGTACCTGACCGCTTTGTCAACCGTCTTCTTGTCCCAGGTATATCCCTTGCCAAAACTCATGTTGATGATCGACGCTCCATTGTCGACGGCATAAAAGATGGCGTTGGCGATATCTTTGTCGTGCTCATCGCCATCGCCGAGCATTCTGACCGACATCAGCTTTACGTTGTTACAGATGCCCCGGCCACCGATCTCATTGTCACTGCGGGCCCCGATCACACCGGCGACGAACGTGCCGTGAAAGGCATAGCTGCTCTCGGTATCGTTGTTGCCGTAATAGCGCTCTTTCATATTGGTCCGGTCATCGCCGATGATCTCCTCCGGGTCGAAGTCCGGGTTGTACCAGTAATCGACTTTACCCACCACACTTTCACGGGCTTCGTCAAGGCTCCGTATGATCTCCGTTCTCAGTTCGTCTGTTGATGCGAACGTGGCGCCAAACTGGACAGCCTGGTTGAAGATCTGCGCCGCGATCTGCAGGTATTGGTCCTCACCGGGATCGAAGGACTGCAAAAACTTGGCATTGAGCTCCTGTCCCGGATGTTGGCGGTCAAAGGCGTCAAGGGCTGCCAGGATGATCTCCTGGTTGGTATCGTATTGCTCGATTTGCGTGCGCACCTTCTCGCGCTCGGTCTCGACGACCTCTTTGTACTCCAGGAAGGCCTCGTAGCGCTTGCGATCCTTCCGCGACAGCCGTTCCGGGTCCTTCCCGGCAAAGTATGCCTTGTCCCGTGCGTAGAGCCGGGTCACCTCCAGGCGTGTTTTGACGACATTCTCCCCATTCGGGCCACCCAGGAAATTCCAGCCGTGGATGTCGTCGACATAGCCGTTTCGGTCATCATCTACTCCGTTGCCGGCGACTTCATCTTCATTGATCCAGATGCGACCGCGCAGGTCTTCATGATCGGGATCGATCCCGGTATCCAGAATGGCCACGATCACTTCCTGCTGGCCGGCCTGCTGGCCGAGTGCCTGCTCAAGCCGCTCCAGCGCGATGCCATTAAATTCTGACGTCTCGGGATCGGCGAGATGCCAATCGATCGGCGGCTGCGCACGTGCGGAGATCGCCAGCATCAGGCAGACAAGGGTGCAAATGTAGGTGCGAGAAAAGACTCTGTATTGAAACATATCCAGTGATTGATCAGGTGTATGGGGTCGGGAGCGCAACGGCGCGTAAAGATAATGTGATTCCATCCTTAAGTGTTGTGTCACTGATCGACAAAACCGCAATGTCTATAGAAAAGCAAGCCGCGCTGCACCTGCAATGCGACCTGCACCATAAATCGTAATTTCCACGCGATGAGCGTAATGCGATCGAATGAAACTCCGCAGGCGGTGCTGCAGAAATACTGGGGTTATGATGATTTCCGCCCCTTGCAGCGTGAGATCATTGAGCACGTGCTCAGCGGCCGCGACACACTTGGTCTCTTGCCGACCGGCGGGGGCAAGTCACTTTGTTACCAGGTTCCGGCGCTGATCCTGGATGGAGTATGCCTGGTGATCACGCCCCTCATTGCGCTCATGCAGGATCAGGTGGAGCGTCTCAAAGAACGGGGTGTCAAGGCCGAAGCCATCTACGCCGGCATGCCGGCACGCAGCATCGACCGCATCCTCGATAATTGCGTGTTCGGCGACGTTCGCCTGCTGTATCTCTCACCCGAACGCCTGCAAACCGATCTGGCACAGGAACGGATCAGGCGGATGCAAGTCTCACTGATTGCGGTAGACGAGGCACATTGTATCAGTCAATGGGGGCATGATTTCCGCCCTGCCTACCTGGAGATTGGTGCCTTGCGCACATGGCAGCCTGCAGCGCCCATCCTGGCGGTGACTGCCAGCGCCACACCTGCCGTACAAAGCGATATCCTTTCCCAGCTCGCGATGCCCGACGCTGCGGTCGTGAGGGGTGGTTTTGCCCGCGACAACCTGAGTTATCTGGTCTATCACCGCGAAGACAAACCGCGCCGGCTGGTGGAGATCGTCCGACAGACCCCTGGCTCAGGACTGATCTACGTGCGCAGCCGGCGCAAGACCCGCGAACTGTCAGAGATCCTCGTCCAGGCCGGACTCAAGGCAGAGCCCTATCATGCCGGGATGCCGTTTGCCGGGCGCGCGGCGGTCCAGCAGCGTTGGTTGGAGGGGACTTTGCCTGTGATCGTTTGCACGACCGCTTTTGGCATGGGCATCGACAAACCAGACGTTCGACTCGTGGTCCACTATGATCTGCCTGGCAGTATGGAGGAGTACTACCAGGAGGCGGGCCGCGCGGGCCGGGATGGGAAGCCTGCCTGGTGTGTAATGCTCTATCACACATCCGATGTGCATCAATTACGATCCCGCTGGTCTGATCAGTATCCGGACGTCGGGACTATGACACGTGTGTATCAGGCACTCATGAGTTATGGCAAACTGCCGCCGGGGTCGGGGCAAGGTGCAGTATTGCCTGTCGATATCAGCGGGTTTGCTACCACATATGGGTTGCCGGTGTCTCAAGCCTATCACGGGCTGAAAGGACTGGAGCGGGCGGGTTGGATCGTACTCAATGAGGCGTTGCACCATCCGCCCAGAGTTCAGTTTGTGATGTCGAAAGACGCCTTGTATGCGTACCAGGTCGCCAGGCCGGAGTTTGATCCGCTGATCAAGGTGCTCTTGCGGAGTTATGAAGGCTTGTTCCTTGAGCCCGTTCCGATCCGGCCCGGTGCGTTGTCCCGTCGCCTGGGTCAGCCTGAGGACGCGGTCGATCAGCAGCTCCGGGTCCTGGCTCGCGAACAGGTCATTCGGTACGAGCCGGCCAGCGACAGTCCCCGGGTGGTCGTGCTCCGGGAGCGTGTCCAGCCCGAAAACCTGGATCTCGACCAGGGGGCGGTTGCGCAACTCCGGGAGATGGCACAGGCACGGCTCGCAGGGATGCTGACCTATTTGCAGGAGGACACCTGCCGCCAGCAGGCATTGTTCCGGTATTTTGGAGACAATCCTGGTCCGGCGTGTGGCCGCTGCGACCTTTGCCGAAGTGGGCAGGCAGAGATCTCAATTGAGGAGGTTTTTAACCGGATTCCTGATGCAGGGATTGGCCTGCGTACACTCCTCAACAGCTTTCCGGCATCGCAGGCCGAAGATGTCAAAGAGCATTTGACATCTCTGGAAGCTGAAGAAAAGATCAGGATCCGTGATACACACATTCTGCGCGTTCAACCTCTGCGCCTATGAACCGCATTGTCGTTGCTGTCACCAATGATCTGACTTACGACCGGCGGATGCAACGCATCTGTGCCGCGCTGGCACGGGCCGGGTACGCGGTGTCCCTGGTGGGACGCCGGTTGCCTGACTCTGTTGCCTTGAACAGCACCAGCTTTGAGCAAGTACGGTTGCGCTGCCGGTTCAGAAAGGGGCCGTGGTTCTACGCCGAATACAACATCCGGCTCCTGTGGTTTTTGCTTCGGAACCCTTTTGATCTTGCCGTTGCCTGCGATCTGGATACCGCTCTGGCAGTGCACTGGGCAGCACGCATGCGCCGCCGCCCGTCGGTGTTTGATGCGCACGAGTTGTTTACCGAAGTGCCCGAGCTCGCAGGTCGACCACTGATACGCAAGGTATGGTCGGTGATCGGCCGAAAGACGGTACCACATTTCCGCTTGCGCTATAGTGTGGGTCCGCGCATTGCGGAGGAACTGACGCGCCGCTATGGTGTGCCGTTTGCCGTGATCCGCAATGTGCCGGAGCTCGATCCATCTCCGGTGCCGGCGCTGGCAGAGCGGCATCGCGTGATCTTGTACCAGGGTGCGTTGAATGCCGGTCGCGGGCTGGAAGCCGCCATTGACGCCATGGCCTCGTTGGAAGGGTATGCGTTGCACCTGGTAGGCGAGGGCGATCTCTCGCAGGCATTGCGCGATCGTGTCCGCGACCGCGGACTGAAGGACCGGGTGCGTTTTCTCGGCAAAGTGCCTCCGGAGGCACTACCGGAGCATGCGATGCGTGCGATGGTGGGTCTCAATCTGCTGGAAAAGCAGAGCTTGAGCTATTACTACTCGCTGGCCAACAAGTTTTTCGACTACCTGCACGCGGGCCTGCCTTCGATCAACATGGATTTTCCAGAGTATCGTACGCTGGTCGATGAAACCGGTGTGGGCATGTGTCTTCCGGAACTTTCGTCTGCATCTCTCGCCCTGACCTTGCAGCAGCTGCTTGCAGATCCATCAAACTGGCAAGCCATACACATGCGCTGTCTCACTGCGCGCGCAACCTATCACTGGGGAACAGAGGAGCCAAAACTGCTGCAATGGTACCGCGATCTCGTTGCGCCCGGCAACGTCACGCCTTGACGCGTTTACG
>JAWWBX010000124.1:0-11070 GCA_033720735.1 Saprospiraceae bacterium | reverse complement strand
CGTCGAGACCGATGTAAGCGATCTTGGTATCACCCAGGTCGTCATACTGCACAAATACGCCCTGGCTGTTGCCGGCCCACTGCAGGTTGTTGACGGAGCGGTCGTGAGCGTCCGAAACGCACCGGCTTTCGGATCCGTCGGCCCGCATCACATACAGTTTCTGCACCTGGTAGCCCTGGTACCGGTCGTCAAACCCGCTATAGGGGATCCATTGGCCGTCGGGGGAGACTGTCGGTTGGCCATCCGGTCCTTGTCGGTCCGTCAATTGCGTCAGCTTACCGTCGGCGATATCCAGCCTGAACACTTCCGAGTTGCGCGGATCGAAATCCCGGTCGGCGTGCCGGTTGGCGGAAAACACAATGCTCTTGCTGTCTTGTGTCCAGGACAGGCGCCCGCCGTGATTGAAGTCGCCGGTGGTCAGCTGGCGCGGCGTACCGCCTTCGATGGACAGGATGAAGATGTGCCGGAAGCCGGGTTTGAGGTAGCCCGCCCCGTCGGCACGGTAGTACATGTCGTCGATATAGGTCGGGTTGTCGGCCCATTTGGCCCCCTCGGGCTTGCGCGGCGGCTTGACTGGTGATGCCTTGTCCTGCGGCACGAACATGCTGAAGGCGATCCATTTGCCATCCGGCGACCAGCTCAGTCCACCCGGCGAGTGGGTCAGGTTGGTCAGGCGTGCTTCGGCACCGGTCTTCAGCCAGCGCCGGTAGATCTGGCTCGAGCCGTCCTTGCTTGACATATAGATCATCTCGCTACCATCCTGCGACCAGCGCGGGCTGCCGTCGCGTTGCTTGCTCGTGGTCACCGGTACGTGCTCGCTCCCGTCGCTGTTGATCATCCAGATGTTCGACAGGTTGGCGTCGGTCATGATGTCCTTGAAGTTGCGGACGTACATGACCTTGCTGCCGTCCGGGGAGATCTGCGGATCGGAGGCGTATTCCAGCTCGAAGACATCGATCGGGTTGAAACGGTTGGGGTCGTCCTGCGCGATGGTGATGGTCAGAACGAAACAGGCCAGGATTGTCAAAATTGGCTTCATCTCTCTCAGATTGGATTGTATGTGTTAAGATAGGTATCTGCAGGAATGGAATGGCCAATTCCAATGTTCAAATTTCAAATTCCAAATAAGCCCCAATTTCCAAATCACAATTTCCAAAATGCGTTGAGTTCGCAGCTTGGTGATGGTTCGGAATATTAATAAAGGCCGGGACAGCTCCCTCCCTTGCAAGGGAGGGCTGGGGAGGGTTAAAACTGCTCCAGGTAATCCAGCAGATCAGGGTACTCCCCGGCATGATCGAGGATATCGGCACGGGTGAGCGCGCGTCCTTCGAGATGCGCTTCGATGCGGGCGTCGTCAAAGCCGCGTGACTGCATGTCGGCCAGAACTTTGAGTGCATCACGGTATGAGGTCTCCATCCCCACGTAGTAATGATACCTCCGGGAATCAGGATCCAGGCGGATCATGGCGTTGTCATAATCGTCGAAGACACCATGCTGGAACATCTGGGAAACCGTTGCAATATGGACGCGATAAACAAGGCGATCGGCCATCTCGGAGAAGCGTTGACCACGCCCGTCACGCAGGTTCTCGGGGATGTTGCGGTGCTCGTAGATCAGACGGATCGGCTGACCGGCGCTGTTGTGGATGCGCACTTCGATCCGCCGGTTGAGTCGTTCTGCCGCCGGATGCGCCAGGCCCGTCTGCGGGGAGGTCGCGCGCGGGTACAGCGCACCACAACCCTTTACATACAACTGATCGGGCTTGACACCCTTGCGGATGAGATGCTCAGCAGCCTGTTCGGCTTTCTTGATCGAGAAATACAGATTGAAACTGCGAGGCCCGGATGAAATATCGTGGCCGATCAGATCGGCACGCAGATCCGGATAGATCAACAACAGGTTGGCAAGCACGTCAAGTGCCTTGATATTTTGCGGCGTCATGACCAGGTCGTTGGCCTCGAAGAGCATATCATTGATGTAGAACTCCTTGATCTCTTCGGGCTCACCGGTGATGGCAGGGCCGGCATTGTCATCGAGCGGTTTGACGTGGGCAAACGTGACCGGTACCGACAGGGTCAGGTGCGCCTGCACTGCTTCTTTCATATAGGCGGCATACAGGTCGCGTTGGCCGTAGCCGGTCTTGCGATCCGATGAGAAATACGCCGACAGCCCGTCGGCCGCAAAGCGGAAATACGCGTCATCGCCGGCGGAGTTGATGGGCATGCCGACATTGCGCGGTGCCTGCCATCTGGTCGCAGCATCGTCAAACCGGGCCCGAAAGATATCCAGTCCGCCCATGCTGGTGAGCCGGTTGGACGAGAAGTACAGCTCACGCCCGTTGCGTGTCAGGAACGGTGCGACATCATCGTAGTGTGAATTGATCGCGGGCCCCAGATTGACGGCACTGCGCCATTTGCCAAATCGCTTCAGACTGTAATAGAGATCATAACCACCCTGACCGCCCGCGCGGAGAGAGGCAAACAGCATGATCGTGTCATTGAACAGATACAGATCCCGGTCGCCGAGACCCGGGTGGAAGTCACCCAGCGAAGACATCCGCTGCGAGCGGACTGTCTCGACGGAGAAGGTGTCTGCGATCAACTCCCCGGTCCCTTCCGTTTCGCCCCGGATCAGGTACAGGATCTGGCCATCCGTGCTAAAACCGCAGATCTGTTCATGCCGTCCGGTGTTGAGGGTGCGGTCCATGGCCTCGG
The DNA here is from genome assembly GCA_033720735.1 of Saprospiraceae bacterium. Classification (GTDB taxonomy): domain Bacteria; phylum Bacteroidota; class Bacteroidia; order Chitinophagales; family Saprospiraceae; genus B8-G4. The sequence goes on along the minus strand of JAWWBX010000124.1, from coordinate 8,356 downwards.
CGGTCCGCCAGACACCGTTGTTGTGCTCGGAGTAGTATAAATCAGAACGGTAAGTGCCAAATTTTTGCGCATCCTTGTCTTCACTTACACTTACCATCCCGCCGGCATTGCCTGCCCTTGCCGAGGTGAAATACAGACGGTCCATGATGTTGGGGCTCGGAACGGGCGCGAATTCGTCGAAAAAGGTATTAACCGCGGTCCCAAGGTTTTCGACATACGCCAGTTGGGGGCCGTATTTCAGGTTGGCTGCCGTGGCACAACGCAGGATCTCATCCTTGACCCAAAGGCGACGTGGGTCATCGTTGTCGGCACGCCGCACGAATTCCTTGAACTGCCGTGCCGCCCGGTCAAATAACGCGCGGTGCTGATAGGCCCGGCCGAGATAGAAGAACACCGTTGGCTCGGTCCTGCCTTCGGCGACCAGGGCCTGCAGCAGGGAAATGGCCCCGTCGATGTCATTGACCTCGTAGCGGCAGATCGCGACCTTGAGTCTGGTGTCTTTTTCCCAGGTCTGAACATTACCGCCCTGGCGATAATACTGCAACGCCGCCCGGTACATGCCGTGCTCATAGTACGCATCGGCTTCCCGGATCATGCGCGCAGCGGATTGACAGTGAAGTTCGGTCACCCCGGACATACACAGTACGACCGCGATGGCCGTGATTACACGCGGCAGCTGCTGCATCAGATCTGTTGATTCGTATCGAATGCTTCCAGATAATCACCGATCCTGCGGAGGAATGAGCCCCCCAGGAATCCATCGACCACCCGGTGGTCATATGACAACGACAAAAACATCATCTGGCGTATTGCGATCAGATCGCCATATTCTGTTTCGACCACGGCCGGCTTCTTGCGGATCGCGCCCGTTGCCAGGATGGCAACCTGTGGCTGGTTGATGATCGGCGTTCCCATCACGTTGCCAAAGGTGCCAACGTTGGTCAGGGTAAAGGTGCCGCCCTGGATCTCTTCCGGCTTCAGCTTGTTGTCCCGGGCGCGGGTGGCGAGGTCGTTGACTGCTTTCGTCAGCCCGACCAGATTGTAACTGTCCGCGCCGCGGATGACCGGCACGATGAGGTTGCCGCTGGGTAGTGCCGTGGCCATGCCGATGTTGATGTCCTTCTTGCGCAGGATCTTGTCTCCGTCGACCGAAATATTGATCATGGGGAAGTCCTTGATCGCACGGACCACGGCTTCGATAAAGATGGGCGTGAAGGTGATCTTTTGTCCGTGTTTGTCCAGAAACTCGTCCTTGACGGCGTTGCGCCACTGAACGAGGTTGGTCACATCCGCTTCGACATATGAGGTTACATGCGGAGATGTCTGTTTGGACATGACCATGTGCTGGGCGATCAGCTTGCGCATGCGGTCCATCTCGATGATCTCCACATTCTCGCCGGCAGTTGCTGCAGGTGGCGGTGTCGCAGGAGCTGCCTGGGTGACGGCAGCCGGTGGTGGCGTCGGGGCGCCTGGTTGCGCAGTAGCTGGCTTGGCGGACCGTTGTTCGATGTATTGCAGAATGTCGCGCTTGGTCACCCGGCCGTTGAGGCCTGAGCCTTCCAGGGCGTCCAGTTCTTCGATCGTGATCCCCTCCTGTGCGGCAATGTTGCGTACCAGCGGCGAGTAGAATTTCCCGCTTTTCTGCCCGGTCCGGGGCACGTTACCGGTGTCCACGGGAGCCTGGGGTGCCTCGACAGCGACGGGGTCGGCAACCGGTGCGGCCGGTGCGGGTTCCGTATTGCGCGGGTTGCCGTTCTGGACAGCTTCGGTCATGGTTTCCTGTACGGCGGGGCTGGGCGTTGCCACCGGGTCTTCCCCTTCCGTGGCAATCAGCGCGATGACCTTGCCGACCTCCACGGTCTCATTCTCCGCAAACAGGATCTTGGTGAGCACACCTGCCACTGGAGAGGGGATCTCGGAGTCCACCTTGTCGGTGGCGATCTCCAGGATCGTTTCGTCGAGTTCTACTGTATCACCCTCCTTCTTCAACCACTTGAGGATCGTCGCCTCCATGATGCTCTCGCCCATCTTCGGCATGATCAGTTCGACTTGTGCCATGTACTTGTATTTTAGCTCGGAAGTGCCCGTTTACTGAATTTCCAACACGCTGGGAGTGAGAATGTTACCGTTTGCGCCGTAAATCTCTTGCGGGTGCAAAAATACCACATTCAGGGGCGCGTTAAAAATTTTCGCACCAGATTCAAGGCGCTGACGGCGCTCAGTTCAATATTGCGCGCCCGGTCCTTCCCGAAGTGGAACAGGCGGGTCAGGGTTTGGTTCGCATCCGCAACACAGATCCATACGGTGCCAACCGGTTTGTCTGGTGTGCCACCATCCGGCCCGGCGATCCCGGTGACGGCGACCGCAAGGTCCGCAGAAAAATGCTGTACGGCACCCCGTGCCATCTCCACCACGGTGGCCTCGCTGACGGCACCGGATTGAGCCAGCGTTTCCTCTGCAACGCCCAACAGCCGCATTTTGAGTGTGTTGGAGTAGGTGATACCTCCACCGGCAAACCAGGCCGATGATCCCGGGATGCTGGTGATGAGGTGACCGAGGTATCCGCCCGTACAGCTTTCGGCGACTCCAAGCATCAGGCGGCGATCCGCCAGCTGGCGACCCAGGGCCTCAGCCAGCGGAATGTCTTCGCGCGCATAGACGAACGCGGCCAGGCGCGCAGCGATCCGGTCGCTGACCTCGTGCAACTGCCGTATACCCTCCTGATGATCCTTGTGACGGCTGGTGATACGCACCCGTACCTGACCCGGGCGGGGCAAATAAGCCAGTTGCATTCCGGGAGGCAGACCATCCTCTATATCTTTGATCTGCTCGGCCAGGCGGGATTCCCCCTCGCCAACGGTGCAGATCGTGGCGACCTGGACCGGGACGACGCCATTCAATCCGTTGCGAATCCTCGGAATGACGTACTCTGCGAGGATGCCCTCCATTTCGTAGGGCACCCCGGGCATGACAAACAGATGACGGCCATCTTTGCTAAAATGCATCCCGGGGGCCGTTCCGAGGCGATTGGTGAGCAGGTCGGCGTCGGCAGGCAACATGCATTGCTGGCGATGGGCTTCAGTGGGGGTGCGGCCAAATTGTGCAAACATGGTGTTGAGGCGTGACCAGGTCGACTCCGAAAAGACGAGCGGGGAATCGAAGAAAGCAGCGACTGCTGCGACGGTCTTGTCGTCGCGGGTGGGGCCCAGCCCGCCGGTCAGAACAATGATGTCGCTGCGCTGCCAGGCGCGTTTGAGACCGGTGACGATGTCGTCGAGATCGTCCCGGATGACGCTGCCGTGGACAACGGGGATGCCGACCCCGGTCAGGGCCTGGCCGATCGTGGCGGCGTTGGTATTGACCACCTGTCCGATCAGCAGTTCGTCACCAATGCTGAGTATTTCAGCTTGCATGCATGATCATTTTGATTTCATTGAAGGCATAGGCGGTCTCCTGTCCGGCCCGGAGGAGCCGCAGCTTGCCGTTACCATCTACTCTCACGATCTGTGCTTCGAACCGAATGCCTGAGTCTGTTTCCTCAAACCACACGCGCCGGCCGCTTTGGTAAAGATGCAGCTGGTAGGCCCGAAGGATTTCGGTGCTGTCTGCCGCAGGCTGCAGGGCTGCCTCGAGCGCGTGACACACTTGCCGGCGTATCCAGGCCAGGTCGATCCAGCGATCGCACTCCATGCGGAGTGAGGTGGGGTTGGGCAGGTCATCCGGAAACCGGGTCTGGTTGACATTGAGTCCGATGCCCGCAATGCTGTACCGCAGTCGTGTGCCGGCTACCGCATTCTGGATCAGGATACCTGCGACCTTGCTGTCCTCGATATAGATGTCGTTTGGCCATTTGATGGTCACGGACCCGGGGACGACGGCGGCGACCACGTTGCGCAGCGCCAGTGCCACGGATGCGTTAAGAAGAAACTGATCGGTCGCGGGCACCGCTGGATACAATACGACGGAGAAACAGGCATTTTTGCCCCGTTCGCTGACCCAATCCCTGCCAATTTGGCCGCGGCCGGCGGATTGAAAAGATGCCGAAACGACAGTTCCCGGGGTTGGACGGGTTTTTGATACCAGTTCAAGAGCAAATTGATTGGTCGACGTCAGCGAAGTGAACAGCAGTTGGGTCGTGCCAATCCGATGTGGAACTAAACTGGTCAAAAAGACTTAATTTGTAAAATAGTACAGGTCGCAAGATCGATTATTTCACCAAAACACAGCGTTTGACAAGATCATCGGAAGCCAGGAAAATCGAGCGTGCAGACACGCTCAACCAGCTGATCATAAATAGCATCTCAGACACGAAGGGCAAGCGGATCATTAAACTGGACCTCACTGAACTGGACGACGCCCCCACCGACTATTTCATTGTCTGCCAGGGTGATTCAACCACGCAAATCCGGGCGATCGCCGAAAATATCCGACTGAAAGTCAAGGAAGAGACCGGGGAGCACCCGGCACACTACGAGGGGCTCGGCAATGCCCGGTGGATCTGTATCGATTATTTCGACACCGTGGTGCACGTCTTTTACCCGGAAACGCGCGCATTTTACGCCCTTGAGGAGCTCTGGAGCGACGCGTTCATGACCGAGTACGACCATCTTTAACGATGGCCCGGGCAAACCCTTTTGTGTAACCATGCGTTACACGTATTGCAAAGCAGTGAATTTGAATGGAAGAGCAGCAGCAAAATTCTGAAAAACAACAGCCCAGATTCAATTTCAACTCGTATTGGATCTACGGGATCATTATCCTGGTGCTGATCGGCTTCAACCTGGTCTGGATGGACAATCCGGGACGGGAGTCGATCACACTCTATGACTACGAGCGGTTTGTGAAAGCCGGTGATGTGGAGCGCCTGGAGGTCGTCAACAAGCGCGATGCCTATGTGTATATCCAACAGGATCGCCTGCGGCTTGACCGCCACAAGGATGCCGTCAAGACCAACCTGACCCGTACGCGCGCCCACTACGTATTCAATATTGGCCCGGAAGATGCCTTCGTTCAGGAACTCAACCGCATCAACAACAGTGTCCCGGAAGACCACCGGGTGTATCCTGAATACATCGAAAAACAAAACTGGCTCGCTCCGTTGCTGGGGTGGGTGATCCCCATCTTCCTGATCATCGCCATCTGGCTGTTCATCATGCGGCGTGTGAGTGGCGGCGGTGGTGCCGGAGGGGCGCAGATCTTCAACATCGGCAAGTCCAAGGCCACCCTGTTTGACAACAACACGAAGGTGACCGTCACTTTCCAGGATGTGGCGGGCCTCGATGAAGCCAAGGAAGAAGTCATGGAGGTTGTCGACTTCCTGAAAAACCCGAAGAAGTATACGGCCCTTGGGGGCAAGATCCCCAAAGGCGTATTGCTGGTTGGCCCCCCAGGTACCGGTAAGACCCTGCTGGCCAAAGCAGTGGCCGGAGAAGCGGGAGTACCCTTCTTTTCAATCTCCGGTTCTGACTTCGTGGAGATGTTTGTCGGGGTGGGCGCATCACGGGTTCGCGATCTGTTCAAGCAGGCGCGCGAGAAAGCGCCGTGTATCGTCTTTATCGATGAAATTGATGCGATCGGCCGTGCCCGCGGGCGCGGTACATTCCAGGGCGGGAATGACGAGCGCGAAAACACGCTCAACCAGCTGCTCGTGGAGATGGATGGTTTCAGCACGGACAAAGGGGTGATCCTCATGGCCGCAACCAACCGTCCCGATGTGCTCGATCCGGCTCTCTTGCGACCAGGGCGTTTCGACCGTCAGATCGGTATTGACCGACCCGACCTTAAAGGACGCGAGGCCATCTTCAAGGTGCACCTCAAACATATCAAGATCAGCGAGGAGGTCAATCCAGCCACTCTGGCCGAAATGACACCGGGATTTGCCGGCGCCGACATCGCCAACGTGTGCAACGAGGCAGCGCTGATCGCAGCACGCCACAACAAGACCGCGGTCCACATGGCCGACTTTAACTACGCCCTGGACCGTGTGATCGGCGGATTGGAGAAGAAGAATAAACTGATCTCGCCCCAGGAGAAGGAGATCATCGCCTACCACGAAGCAGGACACGCTATTTGTGGCTGGTACCTTGAGCACGCCTCGCCGCTGGTCAAGGTGACCATTGTGCCACGCGGGATCGGCACACTGGGTTACGCCCAGTATTTGCCGAAAGAAGAATACATCACGCGCACTGAGCAGTTCCTCGACAGGATCTGTATGACCCTCGGCGGTCGCGCCGCCGAAAAGATCGTCTTCGACAAGATCTCCACCGGCGCGCAAAACGATCTCGATCGCGTCACCAAGATGGCCTATGGCATGATCGCAGTCTACGGCATGAATGACAAGGTGGGCAATGTCTCATTCCATGGCATGTCTCAGGACCAATTCCAGAAGCCTTATTCGGATGAAACCGCCAAGCTGATTGATGATGAAGTGCGCCGGATGATCGACGAGCAGTACCTGCGTGCACAGAATCTGCTGCGCGAGCATCGCGAAGAACTGGAGATCCTGGCCCGCCAGCTGCTCGAGAAAGAGGTCCTCCTCAAGTCTGACGTTGAGAAACTCATCGGTGAACGGCCCTACGAAGAGCCGAAAGCCCATATCGACCCCACCGATGAAGACCACGATCCGCCTTCGTCCAACGGGCAGGAGTCCAGCGACGAGGAGCACGAGCAACCCGAACGCGCTCCCACTGACGAAGTGGATATTTCTTAATTGTGTTCATGTGTTCATGTGTTCATGTGTTCATGTGTTCATGTGTTCTCGTGTTCATGTGCGCATCCGTCAGCCAACAGCCAATAGCTAACGGCCAATAGCCAATCGCTTATCTTGCTGCCAGACTGATCCCGGACGCCTTTGAACCAACACCACCGCGCTGGCTATTTGATTGCGGCATTGATCGTACTGGTGCCGATGCTGCTTATCCAGCCTTTCAGCTGGCCGGTACAGGGGGATCGGGCCTTCCTCATCTACATGGCACAGGTCGTAGCCCGGGGTGAGCCGTTGTATGCTGCCACGCCGTTTGGGTACACACCGCTCTCAGCGCTCATCGGAGGAGGGTGGATCTGGCTTACGAGTACGGTAACCGACCTGCCCGGTTACCTGTCGTTGCGGGTGCTGGGGCTCATTTGCTACCCGCTGACCGGAATGGCCATTTACCACCTGCTGAGAGGCATTACACAAAGATCGGTGTTGGTGTGGGTTGGCGTGCTTCTTTTTGCCGGGTTCGGGATGCCTATGATGATCGGTTGCATCAATGCCGAACCAAAGATCCTCGTGGTGCTTTTTGCCAGTCTCGGGATGGCTGCAGTGCTGAAAGAACGCTGGCTGCAGGCCGGTCTCTGCGCCGGTCTCTGCGTGCTTGCCTGGCATCCCGCCGGCCTCTATGGCCTGGCCATGCTGATGACAGTGATGGCGGGTGGTGGTGCGCAGCGGTGGAAGGCGGCAAGCCGCCTCGTGATCGGTGGATTGCTTGCGCTTTCAGTCCTGGTGCTTTACCTGTCGGTGACAGGTACCTGGCAGCCGGCCTGGAATCAGCTCGTGCTGAAGCATCTGGCCAACGAAGCAAGCCGGCTCGCAGAGGCACCATTGCGGTGGGTACCCGAAATTAGCAGAGGCTTCCTGACTGAAGTCCCGCATTTTATACTGGCGGCTGCCGGCGTCGTCATTGCGATCGTTCGGCCTGGCAAGACGATGCTGGCCAGACCGGGATCAGGCATGCTTTTTGGCGGTGCGATCGTTCTGTGGCTCTTGTTCTACAGCATGGAGTTTCAATCCCATGTGGATTTCATCGTGATCCTGCCATTGATCACGGTCTGGGCCGTAGTGGCTCTGGAGCGTGTGATGGATCTGGTTTCGCTGCCGGCCTGGCTGTGGATCGTGGGTGTCGGGATCTACGGTCTGGGTGACGTGCCCTTTATGCGCCCCAGGATGACCCTCGATGAACAACGTGCCTGGATCCAGGAACTGGCCGATCGCTATCCTGACCGGCCCTTCGTCGCCTCCCGGGCAGAGCAGGTACATGTCTTGCTCGAACGGCAAATGCCGCTCAAGTTTATCCGGTATCACAACATGGAAGAAGTCGTGGTTGAACTGGAAGGCGGGTGCGCACGGATGGGTCAGCAACTTGCCGACTTGTCAGAATTTATCCTGATCGTGCGACGAACTGAGCCCCGTCACTACCATGCTTGTGCTGCCGGGCACTTCAGCGCTCTGTGTGGCGGAGAACCGGTGGCTGTGTATCGCGAGCCCGCTTCCATGCTCCCGATCCCCAGGCTCAATACCTGGTATGCACAGTATCATGTGTATGAGTGCGGCAAGGTGGGAGATAGAAGGTTAGATGTTAGAGATTAGACATTAGAT